>CAYVRB010000041.1:5128-28176 GCA_964453375.1 uncultured Alcaligenaceae bacterium | reverse complement strand
TGGTGGGGCCTCGACGACTCGGCCCGACCTACGGAACCGCCTGAATCGACCGTTTGGGATCGGCCCCCACCTAAAGCGAATCCTTCCATGGCGCGCGTCGTACTCCTTTCGCTCCTGGCCCTCGCGACCGCCGTGCCGCTGCGCGCGGCCGACGAACCGAACTTCAACGGCCGCACCCTGAGCGAATGGCTCGCGATCCTCAAGGACGATCCGCTCGTGCGGAAGCGCAAGGCCGCCCTCGTGGCGCTCGGGCAGATGGTATCCGGCGACGAGGAATCGCGGAAGAAGGCGATGCCGGGCGTGGCGAAATCGCTGAAGGTGGACGGCAACGCCGGCATCCGGGCGCAGGCGGCCACGCTGATGGGCCAACAGCCGGTCGAGGCCGCGGCGCTCGTCGTCGGCGATCTCGCGGAGGCGTTGCGGTCCGAGAAGGATTCGGACGTGCGGAAGGAACTGGCGGCGGCGGCCGGCAAGTTCGGCCGGCTCTCCGGCTCCGCCGTGCTGCCGCTCGCGGATGTCCTGAAGGACCCCAAGGCCGAGACGCGCGCCGCCGCCGCGGACGCCCTCGGCCGGATCGGCAAGGAGGCGCGCAAGGCGGCGCCGTACGTCGTTCCGCTCGCGAAGGACGCCGATCGCGCCGTGCGCTTCGCCGCCGTGTTCGCGCTCGGCCGGCTCGACCCGGACGACGGCGAAACCGCCTGCGAAACCTTGGTCGAAACACTGGAGAAGGAATCGGCGAAGACCGGCCAGGACCGCGACGGCGAGATGATCGCCGCGACGATCGTCTCGCTCGGCCTGCTCGGCGAGAAGTCGACCGACGCGGTGAAGGCGATCGCCAAGCACCTCGGCGACCCGGACGCGGAGCGCCGCCAGCTCGCGGCGCTGACGCTCGGCCGCTTCGGCGTCGTCGGCCGCGTCGCGTCGGCGGAGCTGAAGAAGGCCTTCCAGGAGGACGCCGACAAGACGGTGCGGGCGAACGCGCTGCACTCGCTGGGCGTCACCCATGGCGCCGACGCGAAGGATCTGATCCCGGTGCTGACGCCGCGTTTGAAGGCCGATCCGCATTTCGAGGTGCGCGTGGCGATCGCGGAATTGCTGGGCAGCCTGGGTCCGAACGGCAAAGCCGCGGTGCCGGCGCTCCAGGAGGCGCGGCGCGATTCGCAGTTGAAGGTGCGCGAGGCGGCGACGCTGGCGATCCGCGCGATCGAGAAACCACCGGAGAAGACGCCGGAGAAGCCGAAGCCGTAAACGGATTGATTGAAGAAACGGGGGAGCGGATCGATCGATCCGCTCCCCCGTGGCGTTGCATCGGATCTTACTGCTGCTTGTTTTCCGTCATCGGCTTCGGCTCGGGCGCCTTCGCCGGGGCGGGGGCCGCGACGGGGACGGCGTAGCCCTTGATCTTCTCGACCAAGTCGCCGGGCTTGCCGGTCAGGGCCGCCGACAAGATCGCGAGCTTCGATTTGATCTCGGCGTTCGCCTCGCCGGCCAATGCGGTCGCGACGGCTTGGTCGACTTCGGGGATGGTCATCTTGCCGTGGGTCTGGACGTGGCGGATGACGGTTTCGAGCGCCGAGAGCCGAAGCGCGGCGGTCCGGGACGCCGTGGCCCCGAGCCGGGCGAGGTCCTTCTGGACGTCGGCGGAGGCGAGGCGGCCGAGGGCTTCGACGGCCATCGGGGCGAGGTCGTCGTTGCCGAGCGCCGCGCGGAGCGTCGGGAGCGCCGGCGCAAGATCGTAGCCGGCGCGCTCGCCGTTCGCGAGGCGGCGGAGCCATTCGATGGCGAGCTTCGCGGACGATTTCTTTTCGGCCGGATCGCGCGGCCGCTGCGCCGGGTCGGCGACGGTCGCCTGGATGTCGTGGGCGAAGCCGAACTTCACGGCGCCGTCGGTGGAACCGAGGGCGAACGGCTCGGCGATGACGGCGACGCCGGGGAACGCCTTCACGACGCGGTTCAGTTTCGCTTCGACGATCGGGTCGATCGCCGGCGGTCGCGACAGCGACAGTTCGTCCAGGTCGATGCGGGTCATCAGCTTCTCGAATCGGGTCCGCATGTCGGGCGTCAGGACCGTCTCGAGTTGCGCCATCAGTTTCAGGAGCGTCTCGGTCGGCAGGTCGGCCGCGGCCTTGTCGAGATTCGATTGCTTGCGGATGAGGTCGGTGTAATTGCGGAGGTTCCGATACGGCGTCGGGGCGAACTCCGGCGTGGAATCGTACTCGGCGATCAGGCCGGCGAGGACGAGCTGCGGCAGGCGGAGTTCGAGCCGCGTCTGCAGGGCGGCGGAATTGCCGAGGCTGGCGGCGTCCACGATGCGCTTCATACGGGCGACGCGGCCGTCGGCGATCAGCATCAGGCGGGCGTCGCGGTCCCCGATGTTCCGCTTGCGGATGTCGTCGTTCTCCTCCTTCGGCTTGCGCTTGTCGTTCTCGTACGGCCCGGGCACGACGATCTCCGTCGTTTCCGTGACGGCGAGGAGGACGGCGAGGCGGAGCAGCAGCGACTCGGCGTCAGGCGGCGCGGCCGAGTCGGGCGACGCGACCACCAGCACCGGACGGCGCCCCGCGTTCGCGTTCGCCTTCAGGCCGGCGAGCACGTCGGTCAGCTCCGGGTCCACCACGTGGCGGTCGATCAGGACGAGGTCGAAGTCGGCGGAGCGGTTGATGCGTTTGAAGAGATCGCGGCCGGTGCCGAAGATTTCGGCGTCGTAGCCGAGGCCGCGTACGAGCGTGGCGACACGGTCGCCGCGGCCGGCGGACGGATCGACGACGAGCGCCTTGCCCTTGGATTCGGCGGTGGCGCCGGCCTCGGCGCCGGCGGCGCGGGAGAGCACTTCCACGATGCGGGCGTTCGCGCCGTGTTCGACCGGCGGCATCTTGAGGAGGGCGGAGGCGGCGGCGAGCTGCACGCGCGGGTCGGCGTAGTTCAACGCCTTCACCAGCGGCGCGGCGCGCTCCTTGGAGGACACGGCCGCGGACTTCTCGGAGCGGTTGCCGAGCGCCTGCGTCAGCCCGTAGGCGAGCGCCGTGCGATTCTCGACCAGCGAGGATTCGAGGAGGTCCTTCAGGGATTCGGCGGGCGCCGAGGCGAGGAGTTGCGACACGCCGGCGGCGTCCTTCGCGAGGTCGCCGAAGCCGATCCGCTCGACGGCGCGTTCGGTGGCGAGCGCGAGGAAGAGGTCCTGCGCCGGCCGCGAATCGGGGCGGCGTTCGATCGCCCACTTCAGGTACTTGAGGCCATAGGTCTCTTCGGCCTGGGATTTCGTCACGTCGGCGAGTTTGATGTTCGCGGCCGCGGCGTCCCACGTCCAGAGCGAGACGCGATTCTTCACGACGTCGAAGCCCGCGAAGACCCCCTTGCGCTCGGCCATCGGCGTCGCGTACTTCACGAGTTCGGCGTCGACGGTCTGCCGGTCGCTGCGGTCGCCCGAGAGGGTGCGGAGCGTCTCGGCGGCGACGTCGCGCAGGGAGCCGGCTTGCTCGGACGACGCGAGATACCAGAGGAAGGGGGCGAAGTTCGTGTCCGCCTTGCCGAGCAACGCGAGCACGTCGGAGCGGCGGGCGATCGAGCGGAGGAGGCCGACCTTGAGTTCGTCCGGCAGGTTTTCGGCGGCGACGACGAAGCCGGGGACGGTCTCGGCCGAGAGGCGTTCGACGGCGGTGAGGGCGCCGGCGCGGTATTCGGGCGAGTTGTTGATGCGGAGGTTTTCGAGGATCGGCGGCACGGCCGCGGCGCCGCCCCGGTTCAGTTCGGCGATCGCGAAATCCCGCTCCTCCTTCGATTCGCCGAGGTTGCGGGCGAACTTCTGGAGGCGGGCCGGATCGCGCGTGAGCTTCGCGTTCGCCTTCAAGGACGCGTCGACGATCCCCTCGACCACGGTCTTCTTGAAGTCCTCGTCCTTCTTGGCGTCCGCCAGCCAGCGAGGCACGTTGCGGAGGTTCTGGAAGGTGTTGGCGCCGTACTTCGCTTCGATGTCGAGGTAGTCCTGGTCGGTCGGCTTGAGATCGAGGAAATCCTTGAGGGTGCCGGCGGCGAGTTCGAGGCTGCCGACCTGCACGTAGTCGCGGGCGGCGCGGAACACGTCGGCCGGCTTCTTCGGCGCCTCCTGCGCGGCGAGCGAAATCCAACCCATCGGGAGCAGGGCGAGCGCGAGAAGACAGACGCGAATTCGCACCGGGAGATCCTCCGAATGGGCGTACCGCCGGCGCGGAACCGCGCAGGGGGATTCGTGCATTGTGCGCGCGGGGGCTACTTCAAGCAATCAACTTCGCACGCGACCAGGTCCGAGTGGGTTTCCCGGCGTCGGATAAGTCGGTGTGTATGGCCTGTAACGAGAACTTCGGCCGCGCGGCAGCGCGCGTTGTAGTTGGACGCCATCGCCATGCCGTACGCCCCGGCGCTGAACACCGCGAGCAGATCGCCCCGGTGCAAGGCCGGCAGGTTTCGCCCCTTCGCGAGGAAATCCCCGGATTCGCAGACCGGCCCCACCACGTCCTGCGGCACTGTGCCGGGGATCGCCGCCTCGAAGTCCTCCGGCTTCTCCGGCACGTCGTCCTTCGGCGTCACCGGCCAGATCCGGTGGAACGAATCGTACAGCGTCGGCCGGATGAGATCGTTCATCGCGGCGTCCTGGATGACGTAGCGCTTGCCGCCCGTCTCCTTCGTGAACAGTACGCTCGACACGAGAATCCCGGCATTCCCGACGATGAACCGCCCCGGTTCCAGCACGAGCTGGCAGCCGGTTTCCCGCACCGCCGGCAGGATCACCTTCGCGAATTCGCTCGCGGGCAGGGCTTCCTGCTTGCGGTAGTGGATGCCGAATCCTCCGCCCATGTTCAGAACGGTGACGTCGTGCCCCTGTTGGCGCAGCGCCGCGATGAGCTTCACCCCCTTCTCGCAGCCGAGGCGATACGGTTCGGCGGAAAGGATCGGCGAACCGAGGTGCATGTGCAGGCCGGCGACGCGCAGATGCTTGTGGCCGACGACGCCCCGCGCCACGTCGAGGACCGTCTCGATGTCGAGTCCGAATTTGACGCCTTTGACGGACGTATCGGTTTTGACGTGCGTCTTCGGCGGCAGGTCCGGGTTCACGCGCAGCGCGACGCTCGCGACGACCTTCATCGACTCCGCGACGCGGCCGATGGCGTGCAGTTCCTGCTCGCTCTCCACGTCGAAGAGATAGACGCCGTTCTCGAGGGCGTAGCGGATCTCGGCGTCGGTCTTGCCGACGCCGGCGAAGACGATCTTCGCGTCGGCGGGGCCGGCCTTCTGGGCGCGGTAGAACTCGCCGCCGGAGGTGACGTCGAACCCGGCGCCGTGCTGGCCCATGAGCCGCGCGATGCTGAGGTTCCCGTTCGCCTTGATGCTGTAGCAGATGATCGGCTTCGCCTCGGCGAAGGCGGTCTGGATTTGCGTCAGGTGATGGACGAGCGTGGCCTCGCTGTAGAGGTACAGCGGCGTGCCGTACTCGCGCGCGAGTTCGGCGACGGGCACGTCCTCGCAGTAGAGCGAGCGATGGCGATAGGCGAAGTGGTCCATGTGAGTCAGGGTTCCTGGATGGTATAGGTGTGGTTGGGTGCAACGAGCACGACGACTTCTTTCTTTCGGTCCAGTATGACGGCAAAGTTGTTCCGGAGATCGCGGCCGAGGATCGAGATTTCGAGGTCGTTCGGTTCGGGAAATCCGAGGTAGGGTCCGTTGAACCGTACCATGTTTCCCTTCTCTCGGGTCAGATAGATTGCCAGATCGACGTTCACGACGCGTGCTCGCCCGCCCACGCCTTCGAGTTGAAGGTCGGTGGCTTCTGGCCATTCGATGCCAATGGCGTCGAGTGCTTCGGCCGAGAAGACCGTGCGATCCGCCCCAGAATCGACCATGAAGGGGATGATGCAACTGCTTCCGTCTGACGCGAACTGGTATGCCTTGATGATCGGACGCAGGACGCGATCCGGCGCGAGGAACCAACTCCCATGAAACAACATGACGGGATTACCCTCGACGCCGAGGGAGAACCGGGGCGTAAACGAACCCTTTTTCGCCCGGATACTTGGCTTCCGCCAGCGCGATAGCCCTACTCCGTGTTTCGGCGACGAACAACTCTCGCCCGGCAACACAGTATTGCATGTCGGGGTGTTGTTCGAAGATGGCGGAAGCGTGCGATTCAAACCATTCCATGTTGTTCCGAAACGTACTACCCGACCCGAACGCTTTCGCGATCTGTTCGGGCACGGGACCTTCCCAGTCCACCGTCGGCATCGGCAACTTCGACAGATCGCCTACGACGCGAATCATGGCTCGTTCCTCCTATGGCCTATCCTACCCGCTCCCGCCACTCCCGCAACTGACGCTCCACTTCCGCCGGGGCGGTCGAGCCGTAGCTCTGGAACGCGGCCAGCGCGTTCGCGACGCCGAGGACGCCGGCGACCGCGGCGCCGATGCCGGGGCAGGCCTCCTCGAAGGCGCTCGATGGCAACTGCGCCAGCCGGCAACGCTCCTGCTCGCAGCGACGCACCAGCTTGCCGACCGCCTCGTGCGCCGAGCGCATCGGCACGCCCTTCGCGATGAAGAACTCCATCAGCGTCGTCGCGTCCAGGAAGCCTTCTTCGATCCGCGCCGCGATCGCCTCCCGCCGCAGCTTCGTCTGTGCGACGAGCGGCGCCGCCACGGCCAGCATCCCTGCGACCGTATCGAAGGCGTCGAAGAGCGCCGTCTTGTCTTCCTGAAGGTCCCGGTTGTATGCCAGCGGCAGGCCCTTGAGCAGCACGAAGAGTTGTTGCAGGCAGCCGATCACGCGCGCCGACTTCCCGCGGGTCAATTCCAAAACGTCCGGGTTCTTCTTGTGCGGCATGATGCTCGACCCGGTGCAGAACGCGTCCGGCAGGTCGAGGAAGTTGAACTCCGTCGTGCTCCAGATGACCCACTCCTCCGCCCAGCCGCTCAAGTGCGTCGCGATCAACGAGAGGTCGAAGACGAACTCGATCAGGAAGTCGCGGTCGCTGGAGACGTCGAGGCTGTTGCGGGCGACGGAGTCGAAGCCGAGCTTCTGGCGGACCGAATCGCGGTCGATTGGCAGGCTCGTGCCGGCGAGCGCCGCGGCGCCGAGAGGCAGCACGTTGACGCGCCGGCGCGTGTCGGCGAGCCGTTCGCGGTCCCGCTGGAACTTCTCCGCGTAGGCGAGGAAGTAGTGCGCCGCCAGCACCGGCTGCGCCCGCTGGAGGTGCGTGTAGCCGGGGATCACGACGCCCCGCTCGCGCTCGGCCGAGTCGACGAACGCCGTCTGGAGGTCCTTGAGCAAGCCATCCAGGTCGTCGATCGCGTCGCGGACCCAGAGCTTCACGTCGGTCACGATCTGATCGTTCCGGCTGCGGGCGGTGTGCAACTTCCGGCCGACGTCGCCGAGCTTCGCGATCAGCGCCCGCTCGATGTGCGTGTGGATGTCTTCGAGCGAGATCGAATACTCCATCCGCCCCGCTTCGATGTCGGCGCCGATTTCGTCGAGTGCCGCGCGGATGCGATCCGCCTCGTCCGGCGTCAGCAGCCCGACTTCGGCGAGCATCCGCGCGTGCGCCTGGCTGGCGCGGATGTCGTGGCGGTACAGTCGCTTATCGAAGCTGATCGACTCCGTGAACGCCTCGACGCGGGCGTCGGTGCTGCCGTCGAATCGTCCGCCCCACGTCTTCTGACTCATCGCGATGGCCCATGACTACAAGGGAAAGGCTCAATTTACGATGCCTCGCCGGATTTCATAGTCCGGCGGTCCGGGTCGCCGCGATTGGAAATACACTGACACCCGAGCGGACCTTCCGGGGTATCATCCCCACTCACCGATTCCCGAGGATTCCCGATGCGAAAACTGTTCCTGCTCCTGGCGGCCGCGCTCTTCGCGGGGACGCCCGCCCGCGCCGCCGAACCGACGGTCGAACTGCGGATCAAGGCGATCAAAGACCTGCTCCCCCTGGCCGAGTACCTCGGCGATCTGGGCGGCATGGGCGAACAGGCCGAACAAGGCGCCAAGTTCGTCGAAGCGATGGCCGGAAAAAAGGGCGTCATCGAAGGGATCGACATCACGAAGCCGATCGGCTTCTACGCCACGATGACTCCCGCCGTCGTCGATAGCCCGATGGTCGTCCTCGTGCCGGTCGGCGACGAGAAGGGATTCCTCAACCTCCTCACCGGCAAGCTGAACCTCACGCCGGACAAAGGCGAGGACGACATCTATTCCTTGAACGTGCCGGGCGTGCCGCCGAAGGTCTACTTCAAGTTCCACAAGGGCTACGTCTGCGTGACGGTGCACAACAAGGCCGCGCTCGAAGGGAACGCGATCCTCGATCCGAAGGAGTTCTTCGCGAAGCCGGAGTCGGCGATCCTCGCGCTTTCGGTCCACCTCGATCGGATTCCGGCGGAAGTGCGTAAGACGGTCCTTGGCCAGCTCGAACTGAAGCTCGCGGACGAGAAGGCGAAGCCGGCGAAGACTCCGTCCGAGACGAAGGCGAAGTCGCTCGTGCTGGATTCCACCTACGACGCCGTCGCGGCGGTCCTCGGCGACGGCAAGACGGCCAGCCTCAAGCTGAACATCGACCCGAAGACCGACGACATCGGTCTTGAATTCTCCTTCGGCGGCAAGCCGAGCACCGACCTGAACAAGCTCCTCGCCGGCTACTCCGGCCGCAAGGCGGTCGCCCCGGCCGCCGCCGCGAAGGACGCCATCCTCTCGCTGGCCGTGAACCTGCAGGTGCCGGAGGGAATGAAGAAGAAGTACGGCGAACTGGTCGACCTGCTCATCGCCGAGGGGCTGGAGAACGCGAAGGGGAACGATCGCGACGTGGCGAAGAAAGTGTTCGACGCCTTGGAACCGAGCCTGAAGTCGGGCATCTTCGAACTCGGCGCGGCCCTGACGCCGACGGCGGACGGCAAGCACGAAGTGCTCGCCGCCCTGCGCGTCGCCTCCGGCAAGGGGATCGAAGCGCTACTCAAGGAGTTCGCGCCGTTCATCCCCGAGGGGCAGGCCAAGGTGAAATTCGACGTGGAGAAGGTCGGCGCCGCGAACCTGCACGAGATCGTGCCGCCGGTCCAGGTCGATGCCGAACGCCTCTTCGGCGCCAGCAGCCTGTGGCTGACGACCGCCGACGACCTGCTCGTGGTCGGCTTCGCGCCGGGCAACGCCGCGGTCAAGAAGCTCGCCGCGGCTCCCGCCGGCGCCACGCCGATCCTCGCCTTCGAGACGAGCGTCTCGCGGTTGATGCCGATCGTCGAACCGCAGACGAAGACCGAGACCTTCAAGGTCCTCAATCAGGAAGTCTTCGCCGACGGCAAGCCCGCCGGGAAGGACACCATCAAGTTGACCGTGACCGGCGGCGAGGAGCTGAAGGTCCACTTCACGATCAAGGGCCGGGCCGCGAAGTTCCTGGCGCTGCTCCAGAAGAAGAAGGCCGAGTCGTAAGCCGATCGAAGGAATCCGTCGCCGGCGTGCCAAGGGGACCTTGGCACGCCGGTTTCTTTTACCAAACGCGTGGCCCGACTGTCGGAAAGTTGCTCATCGCGCGAACGCGGACTAGGATTCCCAAGAGAGACGGGAGACCGAAATTGAGGCCCCAGCGCAAGCCTCGAATCCGACGCGAATCCATCCGCCCGCTGGATACGAATGCCCACGCCCGACGAGCGCCGTCGCCACATTTTGACCGTCAACTTGGAAGATTACTTTCAGGTCGGCGCGTTCCAGCGGTTCGTCCAACCGGACCAGTGGCAGCGCTACGAATCGCGGCTCATCGACCAGACCAATCGCACGCTCTACCTGCTGGACCAATACGACGCGAAGGCGACGTTCTTCGTGCTGGGCCGCGTCGCGGAGGCGTGGCCGGAACTGATCCGCTCCATCGCGGAGCGCGGTCACGAGATCGCGAGCCGCGGCTACGCCTGGCGGGACATCCGCAACCTCACGCCGGAGGAATTCCGAGACGACCTCGCGCGCGCCCGCGCCGCGATCGAGCGAGCGAGCGGCCGGCGCGTCCTCGGCTATCGCACGGCGGAGGGCTGGTTCCGCCCCGCCGACCTCTGGGCGCTCGGCGTGCTTGCGGAGCAGGGCTACGCCTACGATTCGAGCGTCGGTCCGATGATGCGGAGCTACTCCGCCGAACCGTGGCGCAAGTACGTGCATCGCGAGAAGACCGCGCACGGAGAGATCGCCGAACTGCCGATCTCGTCGGCGCGGATCCTCGGCATGGACGTGCCCGTCGGCGGCGGCAACTGGATGCGCCAGTTCCCTCGCGTCTTGATCCGGCGCACCGTGCGGAATTGGGAGTCGAAGCACGAAACGCCCTTCGTGATGTACTTCCACACGTGGGAACTCGACCCCGACCAGCCGCGCTTCGAGGCGACGGGGCTGTTGACGCGCATCCGGCATTACCGCAACCTGGACCAGATGCGCGACCGCGTGGCGGAGTGCCTCGCGCACGTCCGGTTCGGCACGGCGGCGAGCCACCTCGGCCTCGCGGTGGAACCGGCCGCGAGCGTGTCGACCCCGACGCCGATGCCGGCGATCGACCTCGGCGCGCTCGTCGATACGCGACTGCGTTCGCCGGTGAGCATCGTCATCCCGCTCTACAACGAGGAGCCGGTGATCCCGTTCCTCGCGAACACGCTCACGGAGGTGCGCCGCGCGTTCCGCGTGCAGGGGTACGAGCCGAAGTTCCTGCTGGTGGACGACGCGAGCAAGGACCGCACGCTCGCCGTCGTCGAGAAGACCTTCCGCTCGTGGCACGAAGTCAAGGTGCTGCGCCACGACGCGAATCGCGGCGTCGCCGGCGCGATCATGACCGGCCTCCAGGCGGCCGAGACGGATATCGTCTGCTCGATGGACGCCGACTGCACCTACGACCCGCACGAACTGCTGAAGATGATCCCGAAACTGGCGCCGGGCGTCGGCATGGTGACGGCGTCGCCGTACCACCCGGACGGCGAGGTCCGCAACGTGCCCGGCTGGCGGCTCGTGCTCTCGAAGGGCGCGAGCGCCCTTTACCGCCGCATCTTCCGCAACAAGCTCCGCACCTACACGAGTTGCTTCCGCGTCTACCGGCGCTCGCAGGTGAAGGACCTGCCGGTGCGCTACGGCAACTTCCTCGGCGTCGTCGAACTCCTCGGCCGCCTCGACCTGCGCGGCGGGACGATCGTCGAACACCCGGCCACCTTGAACGTCCGCCTTCTCGGCCGGTCCAAGATGAAGACGCTGCGGACGATCGTCGGCCACCTGCGGCTCATGGCGCGCTTCGCGTGGATGCGCCTCGCGCAACCCGCGCCGACTACGGCGCCCGCCGCCGAAACCACCGTCATCGCCCTCCGCGAACGAGTCCCCGCCCCCGAACCGACGACCACCGTCAGTCCTTGATCCGCCAGGAAATCCCCGCGCGGCTTCCCCCGGCCGGCGCGGCGCGAGCGACACCATGAGCCACCGGCCCGGACCGCCCCTGCCCCTTCCCTCCGACCAAGACGCCAGCGGCCGCACGCTCGGCGACGAGGAGATCGCGCTCGTTTCGGAGGCGATCCGCTCCGGCACGCTGACGAGCACGAAGGGGAACTTCGTCAAGGCGCTCGAAACGAACTTCGCGAAGGCGGTCGGCGCCGCGCGCGCCGTCGCCGCCAACTCGGGCACGATGGCGCTGCACGCCGCCTTCGCCGCGATCGACCCGGAGCCGGGCGACGAGATCGTCACCACGTCCATCACCGACATGGGCGCGCTGACGCCGATGCTCTACCAGGGCGCCATCCCGGTCTTCGCGGACGTCGATCCGCGCACCTGCAACGTCACCGCGGAGTCGATCGAAACGGTGCTCTCGCCGAAGACGAAGGCGATCGTCGTCACGCACCTGTTCGGCAACCCGTGCGACATGACGGCGATCATGGCGCTCGCGAACGCGCGCGGCCTACCGGTGATCGAAGATTGCTCGCAGGCGTTCGGCGCCACCTGGGACGGAAAGCCCGTCGGCACCTTCGGCGCGCTCGGCTGCTTCAGCCTCCAACAGGGCAAGCACGTCACCACCGGCGAGGGCGGGATCGTCGTCTCGAACGACGCGGCGCTCGCCCGGCGCGTGTTCCTGTTCGTGAACAAGGCCTGGGGCTACGGCGATTCGCAGCCGGACCATTACTTCATCGCCCTGAACGGCCGCATGAGCGAGCTGCAGGGCGCCGTGGCGGTCGCGCAGCTGGCGAAGCTCGACGGCGTGGTGCGCAGCCGCGTGGACTCGGCCGCGCACCTGACGCGTAGACTGCACGGGATCGAAGGGATCGAGACGCCGTGGCAGGACTCGCGGGCGGTGCACACGTTCTGGAAGTACTGCCTGCGCGTGGACTCGGCCGCGATCCGGGGCGGGGCGCCGGGGCTGGCGGCGCTCCTCAAGGAGCGCGGGATCGCGAGCGCACCGCGTTACATCCAGAAGCCGGCGTTCCGTTGCGCCGTCTTCGCGGAGCAGCGGACGTTCGGGAACAGCCGCTGGCCGTTCCCGCTCGCCCGGCCCGAAGCGGTCGATTATTCGGCCGAGCGCTTCCCCGGCACCTTCGCTGCGCTCGAGGGCGTCCTCGTGCTGCCGTGGTCGGAGAAGTACGGCACGGAGCACCTGGACTTCATCGCCTCGGCCGTGAAGGAATGTTCGGAACGTCTGAGGCTCTGACCGTTTTGCGTTTTTCGTTCCTCGTTTTGCATTGATCCGAGCCATCGTGGCTTGGATTGAACAACGTGAATATCTCGAATGCCGGCTCGAATGAATACGGGGATGCCCACCATGAAGAAAGTTCGTTTCGCCCTGATCGGAGCCGGCGGCATCGCGCAGAGCTACGCGCAGTCG
The DNA here is from genome assembly GCA_964453375.1 of uncultured Alcaligenaceae bacterium. Classification (GTDB taxonomy): domain Bacteria; phylum Planctomycetota; class Planctomycetia; order Gemmatales; family Gemmataceae; genus Limnoglobus. The sequence continues at coordinate 15,346 of CAYVRB010000041.1, read as the reverse complement.
CTCGCGGACCACGCCGACGCGGAACTCGTCGCCGTCGTCGACGTGCGCCCGGAGGCGGCGCAGAAGATCGCGGCCCAGATGCCGGCGGCGCTCGCCTACGCGTCGCTCGACACGGCGCGCGCGATGACCGACTTCGACGCGACCATCGTCGCCACGCCGCCGGTGACGCACGAGAAGCTCGTGCTGAAGCTGCTGGAGATGGGGCAGAACGTCCTGTGCGAGAAGCCGTTCACGGTCGGCGCCGAGAGCGCCCGGCGCATGGCGGCCGCCGCGCGCGAACGCGGCCGCGTGCTCACGATGGCGTCCAAGTTCCGCTACGTCGCCGACGTGAACAAGGCCCGCAGCTTCATCGACGAGGGCCTGATCGGCGAGGTCGTCCTCTTCGAGAACGCCTTCACGTCCCGCGTGGACATGACGAACCGCTGGAACGGCGACCCGGCCATCGCCGGCGGCGGCGTGCTCATCGACAACGGCGCGCACTCGCTGGACCTCACGCGGTTCTTCCTCGGCACGCTCGCCGAACTCCACGCGGTCGAAGGCCGGCGCTTCCAACCCCTGCCGGTCGAGGACACCGCGCAAGTGACGGTGCGCTCCGCCGCCGGCGTCATGGGCACCATCGACCTCTCCTGGAGCATCAACAAGGAACGCGAGAGCTACATCGAGGTCCACGGCCTCCTCGGCACCATCCGCATCGGCTGGAAGGAATCGAAGTACAAACTCCACCGCTCGCCCGATTGGGTCGTCTTCGGCCAGGGGTACAACAAGGTGCAGGCGTTCCGCGACAACGTCGGGAACTTCGCCCGGCACCTGCGCGACGGCGAACCGCTCGTCATCTCGCTGGACGACGCCGTCGCGAACGTCGCCGCCATCGACGCCGCGTACCGGTCCTTGAACCGCGCCGACTGGACGCGCGTGCCCGAAGAGCTCGCCGAGGCGGCCTTCGCATGACCGCCCCGCGCGTGCACCCCACGGCGATCCTCGAACCCGGCGTCGTCCTCGGCGCCGGCACCGCCGTCTGGGACAACGTGCACATCCGCCGCGACACCGCGCTCGGCGACGAATGCATCGTCGGCGAGAAGACGCACATCGCCTACGGCGTGCGCGTCGGCCACCGGGTGAAGATCAACAGCTTCGTCTACATCTGCACGGCCGTGACGATCGAAGACGGCGCGATGATCTCCGCCGGCACGATCTTCACGAACGACCGCTTCCCCCGCGCGACCACGCCGGACCTGATGGCGCTGCGAACCTCGGACCCGGACGAGCACACGCTGCCGACGCTCGTGCGGGAAGGCGCGACCATCGGCGCCGGCTGCGTCATCGGCAACGACCTGACGATCGGCCGCTTCGCGATGGTCGGCATGGGGTCGGTGGTGACGAAATCGGTGCCGGACTTCCACCTGGTGCTGGGCCATCCGGCGAAGACGGCCGGCGCCGTCTGCCGGTGCGGGCGGTTGCTGGCGCGATTCCAGGAGCCGGCCGCCGAGCCGCGCGAGCTGCCCTGCGACGACTGCGGGCGGCGCTACCGCCTCACGGGCTTCGCGGTCGAGGAACTCGGATGACCGAACCGGCCGATCCGTGGCTCGCCTACTGGGAGCGCGTGCCGGAGGGCCGATTGCTCTTCGCGCCCGAGAGCGAAGAATACGCGCGGAACTTCCTGCGGGAGTTCGCGCCGAAGCCGACGGATCGAATCCTGGACTACGGCTGCGGCTTCGGGACGATCGCGCGGCTGTTGGCCCCGCGCGTCGGCGCGGTCCGCGTCTGGGACGCCGCCGCGAACATGCGTCGCATCGCGGCCGACAACCTCGCCGGCGTCCCGAACGCCGCCGTCTGGGATCGGGCCGAACGCGGGTTCGATTTCGTGCTCGTCAACAGCGTCGTCCAGTATCTCACGGCCGGGGAGTTGGAAGCGAAGCTCGCGGAGTGGGCCGGATGGCTCGCTCCCGAAGGCCGCATCGTGCTGTCGGACTGGAGCGAACCGGGGCATTCGACGCTCTCGGACCTCTGGTCGTTGTTCCGGTTCAGCGTGCGGCGTGGATACCTCGTTCGCGCCGTGCGGAACACGCTCGCGGAGCGCGCCCGCTACGGCGCGACGGCGCGCGTGCGGACGCCGTACCACCCGACGCGCGGCGAGATCGACCGGTTTGCCACTGCCGCCGGGCTATCGGCGTGCTACCTTGCCCGTAACCTCACGCATTTCCGCGGTCGCTGGACCGCGGTCCTGAGCCTTGCCGCCCATGCACCCGCTGCCCGCGAATCCGTTGCCCCCGCCGTCGGCGCCCGCCGGTAGCCGTTGGGCCGTCGTCGGCGGCGGCCTGCTCGGCGTCGAACTCGCGCGGCAGCTCGCCGCCGCCGGCCACGCCGTCACGCTCATCGAGGCCGCCCCGCACCTCGGCGGCCTCGCCGACACCTGGCAGCTCGGCGACGTCGCTTGGGATCGCCACTACCACGTCACGCTCCTGTCCGACACGCGCCTGCGCGAGACGCTCGAACGGCTCGACCTCGCGGACGAATTGTGCTGGAAGGAGACTCGCACCGGCTTCTTCACCGACGGCCGCCTCCATTCGATGTCGAACTCGCTCGAGTTCCTGAAGTTCCCGCCGCTCGGCCTCGTCGGCAAGTTCCGCCTCGCGCTCACCATCCTCCGGGCGTCCCGCATCAAGGATTGGAAGAAGCTCGAAGGCATCCCGGTCGTCGATTGGTTGCGGCGCTGGTCCGGCCGGGCGACGACGGAGAAGATCTGGCTGCCGCTCCTGCGGGCGAAGCTCGGCGAGAACTACCGGCACGCCTCCGCCGCGTTCATTTGGGCCATCATCGCCCGCATGTACGCCGCGCGCCGCACCGGCCTCAAGAAGGAACTGTTCGGCTACGTGCGCGGCGGCTACGGCCGCATCCTCGAACGTGCCGCCGACGCCCTGCTCGACGCTGGCGTCACCCTCCGCGAGGCCTCCCGCGTTTCGCAGATCGTCTCCAACGACTACGGACTCGACCTCGAATACGACGACGGTTCGATCGAATCGTTCGATCAGGTCGCCGTCACCGTCGCCGCCCCGATCGCCGCGCGGATGTGCCCGCAACTCTCCGACGACGAGCGCGCGAAGCTGAACGCCCTGCGCTATCAGGGGATCATCTGCGCCTCGCTGCTGCTGCGCAAGCCGCTTGCCGGGTACTACGTCACGAACATCACCGATCCGGCGCCGTTCACCGCCATCATCGAGATGACCGCGCTCGTCGATCCGGCCGAGTTCGGCGGGCGGCACCTGATTTATCTCCCCAAATACGTCGCGCCCGACGATCCGCTCTTCGAGATGCCCGACCAGCGCATCCGCGACGAATTCCTCGCGGGGTTGATCAAGATCCACCCGCACATTGAACCCGACGACGTGCTCGCGTTCCGCGTCTCGCGCGTTCGGCAGGTTCTCGCCATTTCGACGTTGAACTACTCGGAGCAGTTGCCGCCGATGACGACCTCCGTACCGGGCCTGCACATCGTCAACTCCGCGCACATCGTCAACGGCACGCTGAACGTGAACGAGACGCTGCAACTGGCCGACCGCGCCGCGCGGCACCTCCTCGCGGGGGCGCCGCGATGATCCGCCCCGCCGCGCGCCGGCCCCTCGCCTCGCTCTCGCTCGACCTCGACAACAAGTGGTCGTACCTAAAGACCCACGGCGACGCCGGCTGGGAAGCGCTGCCGAGCTACCTCGACATCGTGGTGCCCCGGGTACTGAATTTGCTCGCGGAGCGCGGGCTGGCGATCACCTGGTTCGTCGTCGGGCAGGACGCGGCGCTCGAGCGCAACCGCGCCGCGCTCAAGTCGATCGCCGACGCCGGACACGAGATCGGCAACCACTCGTTCCACCACGAGCCGTGGCTGCACCTGTACTCGCGCGAGCAGATCGCCGACGAATTGACGCGCGCCGAGGACGCCATCGAAGCCGCCACCGGCGTCCGCCCGAACGGCTTCCGCGGCCCCGGCTACAGCCTCTCCGAAACCGTTCTCGACATCCTCGTCGAACGCGGCTACCACTTCGACGCCTCGACCTTCCCGACGTATCTCGGCCCGCTCGCCCGCGCCTACTACTTCATGACCGCGAAACTCACGCCGGCCGAACGCAAGCGCCGCGCCAAGCTCTTCGGCACGCTCGCCGACGGCCACCGGCCATTGAAGCCGTACCGCTGGCGCACCGAACGCGGATCGATGCTTGAAATTCCGGTGACGACGCTCCCGCTCGCCAAGGTGCCGCTGCACCTGAGTTATCTCCTCTACCTCGGCCGCTTCTCCCGCTTCGCCGCGCGGCGATACTTCCAGACGGCGATGGCGTTCTGCCGCGGGGCGAACGTCGAACCCTCGATCCTCCTGCACCCGCTCGATTTCCTCGGCGCCGACGACGACGACGACCTCGGCTTCTTCCCCGCGATGGACCGCCCGGCTGCGTGGAAGCTCGACCTCGCGTGCGAAGTCCTCGACGGCCTGGCGAGCCAGTTCGACGTGCTGCCGATGGGCCGCTACGCCGAGACGCTGGCGACGGCGAAACTGCCGGTCCGCCGGCCCGACTTCGCGGAACGGACCGCGCCATGACCGCGCGGCCGGGCCTCGCGCTGCCCGCGATCCTAGCCTTCGCGCTCGCCGTCCACCTCCTGTGGATGAAGCCCAGCGAACCCCACTTCAGCGGCGACGAGACGCGCCACGTGATGACCGGCGTCTTCGTCCGCGACGCGATCCTCGACGGCGGCTACCGCTCGCCCCGCGCCTACGCCGAGCGCTACTACGCGCAGTATCCGTGCCTCGGGCTGCTCGTCTGGCCGCAGGGGTTCCACGCCGTCGAAGGCGCGGCGATGCTCGCCTTCGGGCCGAGCGTCGCCACGGGCCGCGGCCTCGTGCTGGCGTATCTCCTCGTCGCCGTCGCGTACTGTTTTTGGCTCGTCCGTCGAACGCACGGCGACACCACGGCGGCGATCGCGGTCCTGCTCGTCGTGCTGTCGCGCGAGGTCTTCGTGAACTCCCGCGCCGTCATGCTCGAAGTGCCGACGCTCGCCTGCGCGCTCGGCGCGCTCTTCCATTTCGAGCTGTACACGGCGGACCTGAAGCGTCGCGATCTCGTCGCGCTCGCGCTCTGGACCATCGCCGCCGGCCTGCACCGGTACGACGCGGTCTTCCTCGCGCCGCTGTTCCTGCTGCGCCTCGCGATGGAAGGCCGCCTGCGCCTCGTAGTCACGCGACCCGCGATCGTCGGCGTGTCGGGGATCGTCTTCGCGCTCGCGCCGTTCTACTGGCTCGCCTACCAGACCGTCGGCCAGCAGCACGCCCTCGCGGCCGGCGCCGGATCGAATCCCGACGTTGTCCGGCACGGCTGGGATCGAATCACATATTACCTTCTCAGCCTCGAGTTCCAGCTCGGCGCGGTGGCGGCCGTCGCCGGAGTCATCGGCCTTGGTCTCTCGTGCCGCAAGGAGAATCGGGCGAAATCACGAACGTACTGGGCGCTCGCGCTCGTCGTCTATTGCTGCTTCGCGGCGCTCTCCGAACAGGAGACGCGGCACACCATCTATTGGCTGCCCGCCTGGTGCGTCTGGGCCGCCGAGGCGGCGCTCGCGCCACTGCGGCGATTCGGCCGAAATTGGTGGACGATCGCGATCGCGGCGTTCGTCGTCGGGTCCGCCGGCTGCTGGACGCTTCGCCAACCCGTGCCCTGGGTCCGCGGCTACGCCGACGCGGCCGAATACGTCCTCGCGAACACCGACGGCCCCTGCATCGTCCTCTTCGACGGCCACTTCGACGGCACCTTCATCCACGCCACGCGCGTCCGCGACCTCGACCGCCGGCTCTGGATCGCGCGCGGCGACAAGCTCCTCTACGCCGTCCGCAGCGACCCCGGCGCCGGCTACGTCGAATGGACCAAGTCCGAACGCGAAATCGTCGATTTGCTCGAACGCCTCGCGCCCGAGTTCGTCGTCGTCGAGGAACCGCCGCTCAAGCACGTGCTGCCGGTCCAGACCACGCTGCGAAAGGTGTTGAAGGATCGCGTCGATCTCTTCGAGCGCGTCGCAGGGGTTCCGATCCGCAACAACAACATCGAATGGATGGACGGCGCCCGGCTGGCGATTTATCGCCTCCGGAACCGCCCCGCCGGGCCGCGCTCGCTGAACATCCCGATGCTTTGGGGCGGACGCGATTTGAGTTTCGACCTGCCGACGCGGCGCTAGACATCCACGGCGCAAATTTGGTTTGATTCCTTGCCATCCGCCATTCGACGACGAACGAACGCGACATGCTTTCCATCGGGCGAGAAGACGCACGTCTCCGGTCGCGGAGCCTCGGACTCCACGCCGCGCTCCGTGAGAAACCGGACCGCGCCCGTATCGGCGTCGGCGAGCGCGATCCGGCCGTCGGTCACGAAGGCGATGCGCGAACCGTCGGCGTTCCAGGTGAACGCGGAGCCGACGCCGGCGGGGGTTCGCGTCACTGGCTTCGGCTCGCCGCCGGCCGGCGCAATCGTCCAGAGCTGCGGGGTGCCGGCGTCGTCCTTCAACAGAAAAGCGATGCGCGATCCGTCGGGGGAACACCGCAGCCAGTGCCGGGGGCCTTGCAATCCGGGGTGTTTTCGGTCGGCGGTGAAGGTCAGACGGCGTTGGCGCGTGCCGTGGGGAGGGAATGGCCGACGGGTTTCCGTGCCTTGCAGCGGCCCCTCGCCGGCGATTCGCAAATCCTCCGGCAGGTCGACGACGAATACTTCCGAAATCGTCTCGCCCTTCGCGGTGACGATGTGGCCCTGGAACGCGAGCGAGCGATTTCCGATCCAACCTTCCTCGAACGCCTTGGAGATCTCATCCGAGCCGGGCTTCGGATGCGCCGTCGTCGTCGAGACGAGCACGCAGAAGTACGTACCGTCGGCGTTGCGGGGATGCCCGCGCCCGACGCGCACCAACCCCGCCGGCACGCCGACGCCGACGTTGCGGAGGTTGATCTCGCGACCGTCGGCTTCGCGCTCGTGCTTCGTCAGGTGCTGGTCTTCGTAGGTGAAACTGACCTTGCCCCCGTCCGGGCTGAAGACGTGCACGTGCGATCCGCCGCGCAGCGCGCCCGGCGTGAACGGCGGCACGAGGTCCCGGCCGTCGAACGGCTCGGTCGTGCGCTTCTCGAAATCGACGATCATCCCCTGCCGGCGCGGCGCCCCGTAGGTCCACTCCGGCGTCGGATTCTCCGGGCCGTGGATGAAGATGATCTTCGGTTCCTTCGGATGCCAGGTCGCGACGCCGCAGTGCGCGCCGTTGCGGGATTCGTAGACGATCCGAGTCTCCTTCGTGCGGACGTTCACGGCCTGGATGCGCGTGCCGTCGAATCGTTCCCCGGCCGCGTCGGAGCGCGCATCGAAGACGATCCAGTCGCCGCACGGCGACCAGACGCCGGTATTCGTCAAGATGCGGCCGCCGGGGCCGTCGGTCAGTGGGCGTTCGTTCGGCATGGGTCACGCCCGGGGTTCGTCGTCCGCGGCCGGTTCGCGGCCGCCGTCGAGGAGTTCGGTGATCCGCTCCTCGTCGGCGCCGAGGAGGTCGCCGAGCTCGTAGGCACGGCCGCGGCCAGCGCGGTCGAAGGCGCGGAGCGCGGCGAGCGCGAAGAGGCAGCCGTTGGCGTAGAGGAACAAGTCCGGGAGGTCGGCGCGATTTCGCTGGCCGGGCCGGAGTTGGGCCTTGAACGGGTTGTCGGGCTTCGGCGGCGGCGGGTTGGCGGCGTCCCAGGCGAAGTAGCCGCCGGAGGCCGCGAGGACGACGAGCCAGGCGACGAGCCACGATTTGTGCGAGGCGATCATGGCCCACCAGACGGCGGCGTAGGCCACGACGCCGACGCCGATGGCGAGCGCCGCGAGCGCGTCGCCGGGCTTCGCGTCGAGGATCGCCTCCAGCGACTGGATGCCGCAGACGGCGAAGAGCACGATGGTGGCCAGCCCGACCCAGCCCCGGAAATAGCCGACGAGGACCGACTTCAAATTCAACGGGATTCGGCGCGGCGTCACGAGCGGCGCCGTCACCACCTCCGGCACGGCGTACGACCCCATCGGGAAGATCGGCACGAAATTGAAGTGGAAGAACTGCGTCGCGACGTAGCCCAGGCCCGGCACGCGATCGACGTATCCGTAGAGCCGTTCTCCGTGGACGCCCGCCATCGACTCACTCCTGCCGCAAGAGTTTCGCGGCCTTCACGACGTACTGGATTCCGCTGCCGACCGTGGCCGCGAGCATCGCGTACAACAGGATCCACCAGACGTAGTTGAGGTTCGATTCCTCGGAGACGGCGAGCGTCTTCAGCGCGAGCAGGGCGATGATCGCGGCGCATTGGAGAACGGTCTTGAGCTTGCCGAACCAGTCGGCGCCGAACTTCTTTCCGGTGGCTTCCACGATGCCGCGGAGTCCGGTGACGAGGATCTCGCGGCCGACGACGACGGTGACCATCCAGGGCAGCACGCCGACGCTCGCGGATTGGAGGTAGATGAAGGTGCCGCAGATGAGGAACTTGTCGGTGAGCGGGTCGAGGCTGCGGCCGACGGCGGAGGCGAGGCCGTAGCGGCGGGCGTACCAGCCGTCGAGCCAGTCGGTGAGGGTGGCGACGAGGAAGACGGCGAGGGCGGCGGGCCAGAGGCCGTGCGCGATGCCGGCGAAGACCGCGATGCCGAGCGGGACGCGCGACAGCGAGAGCAGGTTCGGCACGGTGGTGAGGGAATTCGGCGACACGCGGGACATTCTACTGGCGGCGCGGCCCCGGATCGCCGGGCGGCCGGTTGTTCGGCCGTTCGCCGCCGGGGCGGAAGTCCGGCGGTCGGAATTCCGGCATGCGCGCCCGGATCGCCTCGGCGAGTTCGCGGTCGCCGTCGGATTGCGCCATCCGCGCCAGTTGATCGAGCGTCCAGCGCGTCGCGCCCGCGCCCGGTTCGACCAGCGCCGCCGCGCGGCGAACCAGTTCCAGCCGTTCACCGGTGGCGAATTTCGATTCCTTCGCGGCGTCCAGCGCCGCGACGCTCAGCACGAACTCGCGCTGGACATCCTTCACGTCGGGATAACTGCGCATCAATTCGTTCAGGATTTCCAGCGAGCGATGCAGGGGCTGCGCGGCCGCGTTCGGCTCCATCCGCCCGAGAAACGATTTCATCTGCCCGACCTTGCGGTAGGCCTTCGCGGCGTTCAGGCGCAGCTTGTAATTCGTCTCGTTTTCCTGCTTCAACTTCGGGTTGGCGGAGTTCTGCTCGGCGAACTTCTCATAGAAGTCGAGAACGACTTCGAGCATCTTGACGGGATCGACCACGAGCGCCCGACCGCCGGGCATCGGCGCGTTCGGCCTTCCGCGGTCCCCCTCGGGTCGTCCGCCGTCGGGCCGTCCGCCTTCGGGACGCATGGGGTTTCGCGGACCGTCGCTTTCCGGCGGGCGCGGCGGGCCGAACCCGAACGGTTCGCTCGGGTTGGCCGCGTCGAAGACGGCCTCGAACGCCGCGAGTGAAAGATTCAAATTGTCCAAGAGTTTCTTGTTCGCTTCCTCCGCGTCCGAGAGCAGCTTGCGCTCGCTGGCGAGCGCGGCGCTCGTGCGGCTGTAGCTCACCCAGCCGACGATCGCGGAGAAGACCAGGGCGCCCGCCGTGATCGTGGAGAGCATCGCGAGGATCGGATTGCGCTTGGCCCACAGCCACGAACGCTGGATCGCCGAAGAGCGCCGGGCGCGGATCGGCTGGTCGTTCAGGAAGGCGTCGAGGTCGTGCGCCATCGCGGCGGCGTTCGGATAGCGTCGACCCGGATCGCGGGCGATCGCCGTGAGCAGGATGGTTTCCAGATCGCGGGGGACGCGCGGATTCACCGAGCGCGGCGGCGGCGGGTCCTTCTCGCCGATCTCGCGGATGACCACGGCCGGATTGGAGTGCTGGTACGGCATCGAACCGGTGGCGAGTTCGTAGAGCGTCATGCCGAGTCCGTAGACGTCGGCGCGATGGTCGCCTTCGCCGCGGAGGGCTTCGGGCGCCATGTAGGGGATGGTGCCGAGCAGGTCGCCGGTGGCGGTGAGGGTGTGGTGGTCGAGGAGCTTGGCGAGGCCGAAGTCGGCGATCCAGACGGCGCCGTGGTGGTCGAGGAGGAGGTTGCCGGGCTTCACGTCGCGGTGGAGGACGCCCTGGCCGTGCGCGTAGGCGAGGGCGTGCGCGGCGGCGGCGCCGATGTCGGCGATGCGGCGCCACTGGT
>CAYVRB010000041.1:0-5118 GCA_964453375.1 uncultured Alcaligenaceae bacterium | reverse complement strand
CGCACGTCGGACTGCAAGTCCTTCCAGCTCGCGATCACGTCGTTCAGCCCGCAGCCAGGGATGAACTGCATGACGAAGTACGGGATGCCGTTCTCCTCGCCGACGCCGAAGACCGGCACGATGTTCGTATGGTGGAGCTTCGCGGCGACCTGCGCCTCGCGGAGGAATCGCTCGCGGCGCACGGCGTCGTTGCGGCCGGGCAACGGCAGCATCTTGAGCGCCACGCGCCGGCCGAGCGATTCCTGCATCGCCTCGTAGACGATCCCCATGCCGCCGCGGCCCAGCTCGCGCAGGATGCGGTAGTCGCCGAGTTTCTCGGGGCAATCCGAGACGTGCGTCGCGGCCGGAGGCGTGGACGAGTGCCGGTGGCGCTTCAGGAGTTCCATCTGCGCCACCGCGGGCAGCAGGTCGCGCAGGTCGGTGGCGAGGTTCGGATAGCGGCCGACGAATTCCGTGACCGACGGCATCTCGCCGCGCCGGCACCGCTCCGCGAACTCCTCCGCAACGAGGTCCAGCGGATCGCGATCGGTCGTGGAATGCATGGGAAAATTCCGAGGTGCCTTCAGTCTACGCGGGGTTCCGTGGGAAAAATATGAGAGAACCGCGCCGGACTCACTCCTCGATTGCGTCCACGATTCGGAAGACCGTGGCGACGCGTTCGCCGTTGTTGCGGTTCTCCCCTTTGGCGCCGACGAAGAGCGTGCGGTTGCCATCGGGGTGGTTCGCCACGACGGGCGTGGAGAGGACGCGGACGTTCTTGCCGGCCGCCTCGGCGAGCTGGCGTTGCCAGAAGATGTCGCCGTTCGCCGGATTCAGGCAGGCCGCGAGGCCATCGATCGTCACGGCGTAGACGGCGACCGTGGCGGCGCCGTTGGCGTGCGTCGCCACCGCCGGCCCGGCCGCGAACGATTCGCCGAGCGCCCGCTTCCAGCGCAGTTTCCCGGTCGCGCGATCGAGGGCGTACACGGTGCCGTCCTTGCAACAGGCGTAGATCGAACGCTGGTCCGCGGACATCTCGGAATGCACCGACTTCGGCAGGTCGTACCGCCACGCTTCCTTCCCCGTCTCGGAGTTCAAACAGACCACGGCCCCCTTCGCCGCCGTCTCGCGCGGCACGGTGTCCTCCGCTTCGGTCGAGAGGTCGTCGATCAGGTTCCCGGTGCCGAGGCCGAAGTAGACGTGGCTCCCGCGCGCCAGCGGAGCGCCGAAGGAGCGCAGGTAGATCGGCGTGCGCCAGAGTTCGTCGCCCGTGTTCACTTCGGCGCAGAGCAATGCGAGGGTGTGGTAGCCGGAGCCGAAGAAAACGCGGCGGCCGCGCACGGCCGGCGGCGTGTCGATGTGCAGTTTCCGCTTCGCGCCCTCGAAGTGCCACAGCTTCGCCCGCGTCTTCGGGTCGATGCAGAAAAGGCCGTCGTCTCCGGCGCAGAAGACGAGCTTGTTCCCGGCGAGCGCTGCGCGGCCCTCGGTGTGGCTCTCGGTCTTGAAATTCCAGAGCGCCTGCCCGGTCTTCGCGTCGAGGCAGAACATCCGCCGATCGGAATCGGTGTGCAGCCCTTCGCCGACGTACACCTTTCCGTCCGCGATGGTCGGAATGCAGTAGACCGGTTGCAGGTCGCCGTCGTTGGTGAACTTCCAGATCGACTGGCCAGTCTTCGGATCGACGCACCAGACGCTGCCGGTGCCGCCCTTGCTCTCGGCGCCGAAGTACAGTCGGCCGGCGTCGTCGAGCGCGAGGCCGGAGAAGACTTCGGTCGCGCCGGGGAACGCGAACACCTGCACGTCGGCGAGTTTCGGGCCGACGCTGGTTTCGACCGCTTCCCCCTGCTCCGCCGCGCCCGGCGTCGGGCCGGAGCGCGAACCGGTCGCGAGCATCGCGAGGCCGAAGAGGACCATCCCGGCGAGCGCGACCGTTTCGCCGGAGGGGCCGAGCTTCGGCATCGCTTCGGGCGGATCGACGCGCGGCGTGAGCATCCGATAGCCGGTGTAACCGAGCGCGAGTACCAGTCCGGCGAACATGCCGGTGAATTCGCGGACCGGCAACTCGATGAGTTGCGCCTTCTCAAAGAAAATCCAGACCGGCAGGAGCAACAGGACGAAGAACCCGACGACCGCGCCCGCGAGTCCCGACGCGTACTGCCGGCTCGGCGTGGCCGTCGCCCCGGCGTCGAGGGCGCTGCGACGATGGCGCTGCCCGGCCCACACCGTGCCGATCGCGGCGTTCAGCGTCACGAGCGCGAGGAACGACTTCGGCGACGCGAGCCAGTGATCGGGCAGCCAGCCGCGACAATAATAATAGATCGCCGCGACGGTGGTGTTCACGCTCGCGAAGGCGAGGAAGGCGCGCCAGCGCTTCATCGTGAGCGCGAGGCGGGCGAACACGCCGGGGAAGAGCGCCGCCACGATCGCCAGCGGCGCCATCAGCACCGCGGACGGGATCACGCCGAAGAGCATCGGCGAGCGCACGAGTCCGCCCTTCTTCTCGGGCAGCGGGCCGAGGCCCGGCTCGGCCTTCTCGTACGGTTCCGGCGGCGCGGCCTTCCCGCTCGCCGCCTTTTCGATCACCGCCTTCAATTCGTCCGTCGTCCCCTTGAAGGTCCGCGTGAAGAACGGCTCGCAATGCAGGAACGCCCACGCCGTCTTCCCGTCCCCCGCCGGCGTGCCCCGCATCTGGAACCAGGTGCCTTCGAGAAACCCGAACGCCACCGTCGTCTTCTCCACCGGCGTGAGGAACAGCACGAGCTTCCGGCCCGGCGTCAGCCGATCCAGCATCGCCTTCCCGTGGTTGTCCTTCTTCGCGAAGGCGTCGCCTTTGAGATTCACGGGGATCGATTCCCAGTCGGCTTTCCCCTTGAGATTTTCCTTCCATTGAAAGGCGACGCTCGGCTTCTCGGCGTCGACCTTGCCCACCTCCGCCACGACGATGACGGCCGCGTCGCCGATCACTTCCTTCAGCGGAGTCAATTTCTTGATGACCGCGTGGGCGGGCGCGGCGCAACCGAGGGTGAAGGCGAACACCAGGAGAATGCGCGGGAACGACGACACGATTCGATCTCCGATCGGAATCCTTCGGGTCGATTGTACCCGTTGGACGCGGCGGAGAAGAGGAAGTTCACCGGGACAGGACGATCGCGACCGCGACGACGATCGCGACCGCGAACACGCCCGCGGCGATCCAGACCGAGAGGGGGATCGACGGCTTCGTTTCCTTCGGTTCCGGCGACGGCGGAATCACGAGCGACGGCGGCAGGATCGGGCCGGTGAGCGACCGCGGCACGTTGCTCGGCGTCGCGCTCTGCACGAGCACCACCGGGAACTCCGCGGCGTCCGGCGGCGGCAACGCCACCCGGCCCCACGCCGCCACCGCGTCCACGAATTCCGACGGCGTCTGATACCGGTCCTCCGGCTTCTTCGCCACCATCGTCATCAGCACCGCGAACAGGTCCTTCGGCACGTGGTCCAAGGGCGGCGGGTCCTTGAACTGGTGGAACAACAACTTCTGCGCCACGTTCAGGTCCGCGTACGGCGTCCGGCCCGCCAGCAGGAAGTACAGCGTCACACCGAGGCTGTAGATGTCCGAGCGGATGTCCAGGTCGTCGGACTTCAGCGCCTGCTCCGGCGAGAGGTAGTCGGCGGTGCCAAGGACGACGTGGTCGTTCTGCATCTTCGTCAGGCCGTCGCTCTCCGATTCGGCGAAGCGCACGAGGCCGAGGTCCAGGATGCGCACGGTGCCCGCGCGGTCGAGCAGGAGGTTGCTCGGCTTGATGTCGCGGTGGACGAGGCCGCACTCGAGGATGTGCTGGAGACCGTTGGCGGCCTGGATCGCGTAGTTGACGGCGCGTTCGGGCGGCAGCGGGCCGACCCGCGCGACGAGGTCTTCGAGGTTCACGCCGTCGACGTAGTCCATCACGATGTAGTAATGCTTCCCCTCGGCGAGGTCGAAATCGTAGGCGCGGACGACGTTCGGATGGTTGACCGAGGCGGCGGCGCGGGCCTCGCGCTTGAAGCGCGCGAGCGTGCCGGGATCGCTCTTGGCGTGCAGCTTGAGCATCTTGACCGCGACGCGGTGGCGCATCACGGAGTGTTCGCAGAGGAAGACCTGGCTGGCGCCGCCGGAACCGATCGGCGCGAGGACCTTGTACTTACCGATGAGGAAGTTCTTGTAGCGGCCCTTGAGGATGTAGTTGGCCTGGAAGAGGGTGAGGTGGCCGTCGGCGACGAGCAGGCGGGCGGCGTCCTCGACCGACTGGCCGGCCCAATCGGCCTTCTGGTAGCGGTCGAGCACGTCGTCCGCGACGAGTTGGCTCTCGCGCGTGCACTGGAGGTAGTCGCGGGCGGTGCGGGGAACGGGCATGGCACCGGTATTCTGACCGCGCGGGCGCCGGCTGCCAATCGAAGCCGCGGGGAAATGGCGGGCGAAGTCTGCGGGGCGTAGGGGTTGTGCCGGCGCGGTCCGCATTGACAGGCGCGACCGGTTTCGGCGTAGAATCGGCCGCTCCCTTCCCCGGGTTCCAGGACGGACCGCCATGCCGGACACGTTCCACGAGTTGCGTTCGCGCGTCGCCGCCAAGTCGGCGCGCGTCGGGATCATCGGCCTCGGCTACGTCGGCCTGCCGCTGGCGCGCGCCTTCGCCCGCGCCGGGTTCGCCGTCACCGGCTTCGACGTGGACGCCGCCAAGGTGGCGAAGTTGAACGCGGGGAAATCGTACATCCAGCAGATTCCCGACGGCGAGATCGCGACGATGCGCGCCGCCGGCTTCCGCGCCACCGAGCGCTACGACCGGCTGTCGGGCATGGACGCGATCATCGTCTGCGTGCCGACGCCGCTGACGGAATCGCGCGAGCCGGACCTGAAATACGTGGTGAACTCCGCGCACGCCATCGCGAGCCAACTCCGGCCGGGGCAGCTCGTCGTCCTCGAAAGCACGACTTACCCGACGACGACGCGCAACGTCGTGCTGCCGATCCTCGAACGCGCCGAGATGGCGGCCGGGGAGGATTTCTTCCTCGCCTTCAGTCCCGAGCGCGAGGACCCCGGCAACACGACGCACTCGGTGAACACGATCCCGAAGGTGGTCGGCGGACTGGACGCGAAGAGCGGCGAGCTCGCGGAACTGCTCT
>CAYVRB010000040.1:13977-28276 GCA_964453375.1 uncultured Alcaligenaceae bacterium | reverse complement strand
GCACCGGCTCGAACATCCTCCCCGAAACGATCGCCCGCCTCGCCGACAACTACCCGACCGTGATCGCCGTCAAGGAAGCCACCGGCTCGCTCGATCAGGCGTCGCAGGTCGCGGCCCTCTGCGACGTCGCCATCCTCAGCGGCGACGATTCGCTCACGCTGCCACTCATGAGCATCGGCGGCAAGGGCGTCGTCTCCGTCGTCGGCAACATCGTCCCGAAGGACATGATGGCCCTCGTCCGCGCGTTCGCCGCCGGGAAGCACGCCGAAGCCCTGACTTGGCACCGCAAGCTCTTCCCGCTCTGCCGGGACATGCTGAGCGTGGCCACGAATCCGATCCCCGTGAAGACCGCGATCAAGCTGCTCGGCCGCGGCAACGGCGAGATGCGCCTGCCGATGTGCCCGATGGACGCCGCCGGCGAAGCGAAGGTCCGCCAGACGCTCGTGAACTACGGCCTGCTCGCCTGATCTCGCGTCGTTCGATCCACCGGCGCAGGAATTCGCGACGGTTTTCCGGTCGCCGGTTTTCTTCCGTTCGCCCCGCAATCCAAGCCCATCCGTCGATCGCGCCCGCGCGGTCGCCGGCCGACGGCGCGCATTTCGCAACATTTCGGCGCGCCGTTCTGGTAACGTTGGCGCAAGGCGATCGCCCGCGAGGATCGAACATGCGACTCCGAGAACCGACGGCGTGGGTGGTCTACCGATTGCCGAAGAACAAGCTCGGCATCGAGATGAACGCGATGTGCTCGCAGGACGAATGGAACGACCTGCAGCGCGAACACCCCGGCCAGCAGACGCTCGTCCGCGACGGGATCGCGAGCGAGACCGAGGCCGAACGCCTCGTGCGCTCCCTCCTCGAGCCCGACCTCTCCAAATCGAAGTCCAAACGCAAACCGTGATCGACCGTGATCGCATTCCACCACGAGCATCCATGAACAAGATCGTCTTCATCGGCAATTTCGCGGGCGGTTCGTTCGGCCAGGCCGGCGATCCGTTCCTCACCTATCCGTACTACGCCCTGTCGAGCGATCTGGAGGCGTTCGCCGCCTCGCGGGACGCGCGCCCGATGGTGGCGTTCAACAGCAAGCTCGCGGCGGAGCTGCGGCTCGCCACGCTCTCGCAGGGCGCGGCCGACGAGGCCGCCAGCGCGCACAAGGCGCGGTCGGATCGCCAGCACCGCCTCGTGCTGGGGCGGAACCTCCGCACGGCGCTCGAGCGGCACCTCGGCGTCCCGGTCCGCCAGCTGCGCTGGAGCGACCATCCGCCGGAGGCCGCGCCGACGCGCCGCGAACCGGCGGGCGGGATCGACGCCGTCGCCGACGGTCGGACGTTCCGCGTCTGGATCGGGGCGGCGGGGCAGGCGGCGCGAATCGTGGAGCGGACGTCGCATCCGGTCGGGGAACGCGTATAATGACCGCGTGCCGGGGGCGAAATGGTTTCGACCGGGCAGGTGAAGTGTTTGGTTGCGTGCCGAGGTTGATCGGTTGGCCTCGTAAAAAGCCGGTCACACACCAACTGCTGAAACGCAGTTCTCCCTCGCGGCTTAATAACCCGCGGGCCGTTCCGTACCCTTCGCGGGAGAGGTCGCGGTTCGGACGCCAATTCCCGATCGTGGATGCCAGAGGGTTCGGGCGACCGAATCCGCCTCGGGGGCGGCATCCGCTAAATACCCTGACCGATAGCGACGGGCGCACCCTGCAAGCTGGGGACGCCGGAAGCGAACGCGAAGCGGCCGCGAGGCGCGCTTCAGCCATGAACTTGCTACGCACGTAGACGCCGGCACGGAAGTGCCTCGGGACCCGGGTTCGATTCCCGGCGCCTCCACTCTCGGCCACTCGCGATCCGTCGCGGGTGGCCGTTTCATTTCCCCCACGAATCCAAATGGTCGGCACCGTCGGCTTCCCGTATCACCATTTCAGACCGCCCGCCCCCATCGCTCGCCGGAAGCCCGCGCCATGTCCGCCCCCGGTCCCAAGCAATCGCGCATCCTGATCGGCCTGGTCCTCGGCGCGATCGTCGGTTGCACCGTCAACTACCTCTTCGTGCCGCCGGCCTCGCCCGGCGCGCCGGCGGTCGTGCCCGATTGGTTGCGCTTCATCAACGAAAACGTCGCCCAGCCGATCGGGCAGATCTTCCTGCGGCTGCTCTTCGTCACGGTCGTGCCGCTGGTGTTCGCGTCGCTGGCGGTCGGCGTCTCGCAGATCGGGAGCATGGGTGCCGTCGGCCGCGTCGGGGCGAAGACGCTCGCGTACTTCCTCGTCTCCATGACGATCGCGGCGATCATCGGCCTCGCGCTCGTCAACGCGGTCCGGCCCGGCGAGGGCCTGCCGCCCGAGGCGCGCACCCAACTCGAGAAGCAGTTCGGCGGCGAAGCCTCCAAGAAGAAGCCGGCCGACTACACCGTGATGACGTTCGTCGAGTCGATGCTGCCGCGGAACCCCGTGAAGGCCGCCGCCGACCTCGAAATGCTCGGCATCATCACCTTCGCCCTGCTCGTCGGCATCGGCATCACGAAGCTCGACAAGCCCAAGGCCGAAGCCATGACGCGCTTCCTCGAAGCCGTCGGCGAACTCATGGTCTTCATCATCCAGTGGGCGATGGCGATCGCGCCCGTCGGCGTCTTCTGCCTCATCTTCACCACGACCTCGCTCTTCGGCTTCGGCCTGCTGAAGCTGCTCGGCGGCTACGTCGCCGTCGCCCTCGGCGGCCTCGCCCTCCAGGCGTTCGTCGTCTTCCCCATCCTCATCAAACTGCTCGTCGGCATGAACCCGATCGAGTTCTTCTCGAAGGCGCGCACCTCGATCATCACGGCGTTCAGCACCAGTTCGAGCAACGCCACGCTGCCGACGAACATCCGCACGGCGGAGGACCGCTTCGGCGTGCCGCCGCGGATCGCCGCGTTCGTGCTGCCGCTCGGCGCGACGATGTGCATGGCCGGCACCGCGCTCTTCGAGGGGGTGACGGTGCTCTTCCTCGCGCAGGTGATGGGCGTGACGCTTGACCTGCCGAGCCAGGTGATCGTCGTGGTGCTGTGCGTGCTGACGGCCGTCGGCGCCGCCGGCGTGCCGGGCGGATCGATCCCGCTGCTCATGACGGTGCTGGCGTCGCGCGGCATCCCGCCGGAGTCGATCGCGCTGATCCTCGGCGTGGACCGCATCCTGGACATGTGCCGCACGACGGTGAACAACATCGGCGACCTCTCCGCCGTGTTGATCGTGGCGAAGAGCGAGGCGGCGCGGGAACCGTCGGACGCGCCGAAGTAATCCCGCCGCGGGAAAATGAACGAGCCGGGGCGCCGCCCCGGCTCGATGCGAACGCTCGCGGACTCCGTCAGATCTTGTCGATCGAGTCGATCCAGACGCACAGTTCGATCAGCGTCGGCTGGAGCATGTATTCCTTCCCGAAGTCCTTCAACTGCCGGAAGATCACCGGGAACTTCTTGTCCTTGAGCGCCGGCTTGCTCTCCGCGATCGCCTTCAGGGCCGGGTCCTTCTCGCCGCCGACGATGAAGAACGCGAGCGGCTGGTTCGGCAGGTTGTCCTTCGGCTGCGTGCCGAGGCTCGCGCCGGTGGTGGCCACGCCGCGGATCAGGTCGCGGGCGTTGAAGCCGAGGTAGAACGCCATCTGCCCGCCGACGCCCATGCCGTGCGCGATCACGCGCGAGCGGTCCACGGTGTGCTGGCCAATCACTTCCTTCACGTCCTGCACGATCCCCTCCGTCTCGCTCGCCACCCAGCCGTCGTTCCCCTGCGACTTCGGCCCGACCATGATGTAGTGGTAGTCTTCCAGGAAGGGCCGCCAGATCTTCACCATCTCGTCCGCGTCCTTGCCGCCCTGCCCGGTCGGGTGCAGCCACACGATCACGCCGTGCGAGACGCTCGGCTTGTAGTTCAACGGCACGTAAACCCAGTACTCGCGGCCCAGCACCGCGTTCTTGCGCTTGAGCAGGCCGACCTCCGGCTCCTTCTTCTCATCGTCTTTCTTTTCGTCCTCTTTCTTGGGCTCTTCCTTTTTCGGCTCTTCCTTCTTCGCCTTCGGGGCTTCCTTCGCGCCCTTCGGCTTGTCCAGCGCCCGTTCCGCGCTCGACGGCAGCGGCAGCGCCTCCGGCAAATCCTCGTCAGGCACGATGCCCATCTTCATCTTGATCTTGTCCGTCTTGCCGCCCTCCTTGCGCTTCACTTCGAATTCGATCTCGCCGTCCGGCGGCGTGGCCGCCACTAGCTGCGCCAACTGCACGCGCCCGCCGACCAGATCGATCGCGGGCGTCGGCATCCGCGCCCCCGGCTGCTGCCGGCTAACCTTCATGATCCGGTCGCCGGCCTTGATCCCCGCCGCGTCCGCCGGACTCTTCGGATACACGAACCGCACCTGCACGCCCGGGTCCGGGTCGTCGCGCAGCGGCAGGATGCCGAGGAACCCGGAGGCGAACCCGGCCACGACGCCGGTGAGCTTCACGCCCGGCACGTCCATCTCGTTGCCGTCGCGCAGGATCTTCAGGTCCACCACGTCGCCTTCGTACTTCGGCCCCAACAGCTTCTGGAGTTCGGTCATGTGCGGCACGGGCTGTTTGTCGATGCTGACGATCTTGTCGCCGACCTTGAGGCCGGCCTTCGCGGCCGCGGAGTCGGGCGAGATCGTGCCGATGACGACGGCGGAGTGGTAGGCTTCGGTGCTCTGCGGCGTGATTCCGAGCAGGCCGCGGCGGAGGTCCTTGCCGGCGCGGAGCTTGGGCACGGCCGCCATCACGTCGTCGAACGGGATCGCGAAGCCGATGCCCGAGTCGTACCATTCGACGCCGGCGACGTCGCCCTCGCCGCGCGTGGACGCCGGCACCAGGATGCCCAGCACGCGCCCGTCGATGGCGACGAGCGGACCGCCGTAGTTCACCGGCGACACCTTCGCGTCGGTCTGCAGGCACTTGCCGTTGATCCGCCCGACGGCGCTGACGATCCCCGCGCTCACCGACGGCGGCGCCGTGCCCACGTCCGGCATCAGCGTGCGCCCGAGCGCCAAGGACCATTGCCCGATCGCGATCTCCGCCTTCGGGTACGCCGGCGGCACCGCCAGCTTCGGAATCTCCTTCCCCTCCGGCTTCTTCAGCTTGATGAGCGTCAGCATCCGCGTCGTGTCGTTCGCCACCGTCTCGGCGAGCAGCCGCTCGGGGTGGTTCGGCACGGTCACGAAGATCGTCGTGGGCTTGTTGGCGAAGTTGAAGGAACTCGTGATGATGTAGCCGTCGGCCGCGACGACGACGCCGGTGGTCGGCCCGGAGCCCTTGCGCACGCCCGGCCCCGCCGGCCCGCGCCCGGGCGGTCCGCCGCCGCCCGCCATCTCCGTGCCGCCGGAGGTCTCGATCTTCACAATGGACGCCGCGACCTGCGCGGTCGCCTGCTTCATTGCCTGCTCGTTCTTCTCGTTCAAATCCTGCCCGAACGCCAAGGGCGCGAGGGCGAGGATCAGGAGCGTCGAAAGGTATCGCATGGGATCTCGCTGGAATCGAAAGGCAAAAACCGTTTCACCGCGGAGGACGCAAAGAACGCGGAGAAGAAGAAAACCAAATTCTATTCTTTGAGGAATCTCTCTTTGGTTTTCTCTCGGCGTCCTCCGCGTCCTCCGCGGTGAATCCTCCTACTTCTTCGGTTCCACCGGCTTCGGCGGCAGCGGCTTCGCCGGGTACTCGCCGAGCGTCAGCTCCACGGTTTGCAGGTTCTCGCCGCGTCGGACCTCCAGCCGCAGCTTCGTCCCCGCGCTCGTGCGCTTCAGGTAGTCGTGGAACATCTTGATGCTGTAGATCGGTTCGCCGTCGATGAAGCTCACGAGGTCGTCCGCCCGCAGCCCCGCCTTGTCCGCCGGCGAGCCGGTCACCACGTCCTCGACGAACGGCGGCGTCTTCTCCAGCACGTTCGGCACGAAGATCACCCCGTGGTACCCGCCGACGCTCGCCACCGCGTCGGGCCGCTTCACCGGCTTGTACTGCCCCTTCATCCCCAGCTCGACGAACTTCGGCAGCGAGAGCGTGACCGCCTTGTCGCCGTCCTTCGTCTCCACTTCGGCCGCCAGCGGGATCGCGTAGTTCATCCAGGTCTCGCTGAGCGTGTTCTTGATCTCCTTGCCGATGATGCCGAGCAAGTTCCCCTTGCGATCGGTCAGCGGGCCGCCGGCGGCGCCGGGGTTGTTCGTGATCTGGTCGATGACGTACACGTCGCCGTGGTAGGGGAAGTCGAAGACGCCGCGCCGGCCGTGCATCTTCGTGTACGCCATCACGACGCCCTTCTGCACGCTGAAGTGCTCGTCGCGCATCGCGATCTCGAACTGGTTGCTGAACCCCAGGATCCAGTCGCCCGGCTGCGCCTTCGGGCGCTTCGCCGCCTCGAAGTAGTCGAAGTGCTCCAGGTCCAGGCCGGTCGGCTCGTCGAGCTTCTTCCCCTCGACCTTGATCTTGAGCAACGCCGAATCCAGCACCGGTTCCGTCACGAGCACGACGGCCTTCATCTTGCGCCCGTCGGCGAGGTGCACCACGATCTCGGCCGAGTCGAGCATCTGGCTCGCGGCGGTGAGGATGTGCCCGTCCGCCGAGATGAGGATGCCGGAGCCGTAGTTCGCGACGCCCCGGAAACCGCCGGCGCCGAAGAGCTTGACGACTTTCGGGTTCACCTTCGCCGCGATCGGCGGAAACGGATCGGCCGCCCCGACGGACGAGACCGCGAAGAACGAAGACAAGACGAGAAGAAACCGCATTGTGGATCTCATGGATGAAAACCTTCAGGACCACGAATAACACGAATCGAACGAATGAAATCCAAGATCTGGTTTTCTTCATTCGTCCGATTCGTGTTATTCGTGGTCTCACTTCTTGAGGTCGAATTTCGCGAAGCTCAGCGAGCCGTAGTTCTTGTCGCCCCAGCGGATGTCGATCCGGTGCGGGAGCGCGCGGCCGTCGACCGCCTTGAACTCCGAGAAGTACAGCTCGCACGGATCCTCGTCCCGCAACACCTGCACCTCGGCGGCGATCAGCTTCGCGTCCTTCCGGTCGAAGTACCACTTCCCCTCGATGCCCGCGTAATTGGCGCGGATCACGTCGCAGTCCACGCGGAGCTTGGCCCAGTCCTCGACCGGCTTGCCGTCGGCGGGCGGCGGATACACCGGTTCCGTGCCACCGTGACTGAACCCCTGCGTGAACCCCTTCTCGCCCAGCGTGAGCAG
The DNA here is from genome assembly GCA_964453375.1 of uncultured Alcaligenaceae bacterium. GTDB lineage: Bacteria > Planctomycetota > Planctomycetia > Gemmatales > Gemmataceae > Limnoglobus. Next base: position 21,074 of record CAYVRB010000040.1, on the reverse strand, counting down.
TCGCCGCCAGTGCGTCAGCGCCGCGAGCAGCCCGCCGCTGTTGTCGGGCAGTTGCAGTTGCAGCCGCTCCGCCGTCGGCATCTTCACCGCGAACGGCACGTTCATCGTCAGCTTCGCGTCGATCGTACCGTCCGAACCGTCCGCGATCGCCAGGGCGAGCGGCCCCTTGCGGTCGTTCGCGTTGAAGGTGCCTTCGATCGCCCAGGCGCCGGTCAGGCCGTCGAAACTCCCGTGCTTCCCGAACGCGTCGAGCGTCCGCTTCCGCTCCACCTCGTTGAAGTACCAGTTCGCGTACCCCTTCTTCTCCTTGAAGAGCTTAAACGCCGGGGAGCGCTTCGCCTTCTCCTTCGTCGGGTCGGCGGGCGGGCCGCCGGGCTGGCCCGGCTGGCCGGGGCGCGGCGGGCCGGGCCGCGGCTGGGCGCTCTCCACCGGCGTATCCATGTTCCCCATCAGCCGGACGAGCGTCTCCTTGCGGCTGTTCTCGCGGCGGTAGGTGAGCGGCAGCCGCCACTCCTTGGGGAAGATGCCGAGGATGTTCTTGTACTGGTTCGTGCTGGTGAGCGGTCGGCCGGCGAAGGAGATGAGCTTGTCGCCGGGCTTGACGCCGCGGCGGAAGACGTCCGCCTCCTCCAGGATGGTGCCGAACTTCATTTCGCTGAGCGAGCCGTCCTCGTTCTCGGTTTCGACCGTGGCGCCGAGGGTGGCGTGGTCGGTGTCGAGGCCGGCCTTGAAGTGGCCGAGGAAGTTCTTGATCTGGTTGATGCTGATGGCGTAGCCGACGCCGGAGTTGACGCGCCCGCGCTTGTCAAAGGAGCCGCGGCCGTTGATGCCGATCAGTTCGCCCTTCATGTTGAAGAGCGGCCCGCCGGAGTTGCCGGGGTTGATGCTGGTGTCGATCTGGAGGCAGTCGGTGTATTCGAGGGTGCCGCCGCCGGCCGGGGGCTGGTAGCGGTTCACGCCGCTGACGAGGCCGTAGGTGACGGTGGGGGTGAAGTCGGTCGAGAGGCCGAACGGGTTGCCCATGGCCAGCGACCAGTCGCCGGCCTGCACCTTGTCGCTGTCGCCGAGCGCGACGAACGGGAACGGCGTGCCCTCCTTCTTGGGCACGAGCTTGATGAGCGCCACGTCGCCGACCTTGTCCTGGCCGACGAGCACGGCGTCGTAGAGCACGCCGTCGGCGAGGCCGGCGGACATGACCGGACTGACGTCGGCGGTGACGTGGAAGTTCGTGAGGGCGTAGCCTTCGGGGTCGATGATGACGCCGGAGCCGTGCCCGCCGCCGCCGAACGGGCAGACCGCGACGACGGCCGGCCGTACCTTCGCGACGCCGGGGTGGCGCTCCTTCGCGGCCTTTCTCCCGGGGGGTTCGAGGGCAGCCGCCGGGGGTAGCGCCGCGCCGCGGCCGAGGCGCGCGAGGAAAGGAAGGGGAATCAGGTGGTGGAGTTTCATGGAAACCGGCTCTCGAATGGTCAAGTGTTTATCGATTTCCCATCTCGATAATGGTCATCAAACAAAACATCTGTTGTAGCGGCTTGTCCGGCTTGCAATGCCACAGCCGCCAGTTCCTTAGCCCTCTCGAGGCTGTCGGCATACGAGCAGATGCCAATGATGGCGGACCAGTATTCGCCACGCCTCACGCCGCCAGCATCATAGGCTTGGAATAGCCGCTCCGACTCCACACGAAACACGCCAGAGGATGTGCGGGATATTCTTGCTCGAAGTTGTCCAGTGTCGGACTCAAGTATGAGTACCACCTCGTCCAACCGCGCCCCCTCTTTTGCCACGCCCGCAGGTCACTTCTGCACCCGCGCCTCGGCGAGGTTGATCTGGTTGCCCAGGTACAGGCCGTCGCGCTCCAAACCGATCCGTAACTCTTTGACGCCCTTGACGTCCAAATTTAACGTCTTCGCCGCGTCTTTTCGGCTCACCTTCGCCGCGAACAGCTCCTTGCCGTCCGCCAGGATGACCAATCGCACCGTGCTGTTCGCCACCGGCACGCTCTCGTCGATGCCGGCGATCAGCTTCAATTCGCGGTAGTCGCCGTTCAGCTTGTACGCGAGCGTCGTGTCGGGATAGAGCCAGAGGCCCTTGGCGTAGCTGACGCCGTCGAGCTTGAGCGGGGCGCCGTCCTGGTTCTTGTCGCGGAGGTAGGTGAAGTACGGTTCGCCGGGCACTTGCTGCGGGGCCGTCACCGTCGTCTCCAGGTCGGAGAGGTAGGCGATGTTCCCCTGCGAGAAGTCGAGCTTCGCGAGGCCGGCCGGGGCGTAGATGAACGTTGCGCCGGCGACGGTGGTGACGGCGTAGCCGTCCTTCGTCACCTTGAGGTCGCGGGCGACGAGGCTGTTGCCGAAGACGTCGTGGACCTTGCAGAGCGTGGGCGGGATCTCGCCGCGCGGGGGCTGGTTGAAGACGAGGCCGCCGGTGGCGCGGGTAAGCTTGTAGCTGACGCGCTCGGAGCCGGCCTCCTTCTCGAACTCGATGCCGTCGCCGGCGTCGTTGCCGCCGAGGACGGTGCCGGGCACCGGGGACAGCTCGTCGTCGTTGCGCACGACGAAGAGGTCGCGCTTGCCGCGGCCGGCGAGGAGCTTGCGCCAGTTCGCCCGCGCCTTCGCGTCGTCGGCGCCGCGCTGGTAGAAGAAGAGCGTCTCGAGCGGGATCGCGAACTTCGGCGCGGGGGCGGCGCCGGCGGCGAGCAGCGCCGGATCGACCGCCTTGCCCTTGATGGCGAGGCCGGAGGCGCGGATCACCGAACCGTCGACGAGTTCGATCTCGTCGTACTTGGCGTCCTTGGCGGGCGCCTCGACCTTGCGGCCGAAGTCGACGACGAAGACGTCCTTGACGGCGACGCCGACGGGGCCGGCCTCGGTGCGGATCGTGAGCACGCCGTCGGCGATGCCGGTCACGTCGCCGACGTGCTTCTTGCCGGTGAGGGTGCTTAGGTCCGCGGCCGAAAGGGGGCCGGCGACGGCGAGAAAGAGGACCGCAAAGACGCGCTTCATGGGATCACGCGAGGAAGGCGAACGGGAACCATCGGAGACAATTTATCAAACGCGACCCGGCGAAGATACGGGCCGGGTGCGGAATGGTGACGAAAGGGGAACGAAAAAACCGGAGCCGTCCCGCGCGGGATTCTCGGCTCCGGCCTCGTGCGACGCCGCGATCGGTCACGGCGAAACGTTGTGCAGCTTGTTGAGGGACTTGAAGTACTCCTCGATCATCGGCTTGAACTTCGGCGGCAGGTCGCGCGTGATTTCGGTGATCGCCTTGGCACGCTCGGCGGCGGGGAGCTTGCCCCACTCCTCGGCGAGCTTCTTGAGTTTCTTGTCGTCGATCTTGCCTTCGCCGGCGACGCCGCCGACGTAGCCGTCGCCCGCGGGGTTGTTCCCCTGTTGGGCGTTGTTGCCCGGCTGGTCGCCCTTGCCGTCGGGGCAACTGCCGCCGTTGCCGGAGCCTTTGCCCTTGGCCTGATTCTCGAGTTCCTTGATCTTCTCGTCGAGGCGGAAGACGATCTTCTTCTGGATGTCCTGGGTCTTCTGGCCGCCGCGGGCGAGGTCGAGGCGCCGGCCGCTGTTGTCCATGAGCCGGCCGATGTTCGCGAGGTCCTTGGCGTCCGCCGACCAGTTCTGCATGTCGAAGAACATCAGCGTCGCGACCATCTTGTAGCGGTCGGGCGCGTCGGCCACGTCGTCCAAGAGGCGGACGATCGACCCGACGGCTTGTTCCTTCTGGATGAGCGCGTGCTCCGAGACGGCCTTGTAGAAGTAGTAGGTCGCCGGATCGACCACTTGCTCGGGCAGCACGGCCTTGAGGGCGTCGAGCGCCTCCTCGTAGACGCGCTTGCCGGCGAGCGACTTCGCGTACGCCGTGGCGACGTTCGCCTTGAAGAACGCGTCGGCCTTGTCGTCGGTCAGGAACTTCGGCAGTTCGGCGGGCGCGTCGGCGTCCGGGTTCTTCGCGGTCTTCAGGAAGGTCGCGACTTCGGAGTTCGCGAGCGTCAGGCTCTCGATCGTCCGGTCGAAGACCGAGCGGGACTCCTTCGCCCACACCGCCTGGAACTGGGCCGCGTCGAACTTGCCGGCCGCCTTGAGGTAGGCCTCGGACTTGGCCTTCGCCTCGTCCGCCTTCGCCGCGCGGAGCGTGCCGAAGGTGTAGATCGCCGCCGGCGCGACCGGGGTCGGGGCGGGCTCCGCCGCGCGGATCGGGAATCCGGTCCCCGTCACGGCGACGGCGGAAAAGGCCGCGGTCGCGAGGAACTTGCGAAGCGTCACGTCGGAACCCCCCAAACGAGAGGATGAAATTCGAGGCAGGATGATCGGAGAGGCGGAGACGGTCGATACCAAAGAATGTTATCGACCGCCACCCTTCTCCAACTCTAACGTCTGTCGGCACGTCCGACAACGTTTTTCCGGTTTCTCACAATTCTTTCCCTTTCGGGAATACGAACCGTTCGCGCCGGCATTTCACTTGTTCGCGCCCGTCGCGATCTTGTGCACCATGTCCTGCAGCTTCGCCTGACGCTGCGAGAGCTGCCGCAGTTCGCCCTGGATGATCGGGTCGGCCGTCTGCTCGCCCGTGTACTTCGTGGCGTACATCTTCGTTCGGCCGTTCACCTGCGTCTGGAACGCGCGGATCAGCTTCAGTTCCGCGAGCAGGTCGATCAACTGCTTCGGCCCCGGCTTGCCGTCGTTCGGCGGCGACGGCTTGCCCTGCTGGTCCTGGATGTCCTGCTGCGCCTTCTTGAGCGCCGCGATCATGTCCTTGAGGATCTGGATAATGTTCTCCTCGATCACCTGCGTATCGGTGTCCACCCACGTGGCGGCCAGCCGCTTCTGCACCGCCTGCATGTCCCCCTTCACTTCCTCCAGCACGCTGGCGAACGCGACGGCGGACCCTTCCGACTCCAGCAGCTTGAGCGCCTTCTCGGCCTCGGAGACGATCTCCGTCTCCTTGTCGCCGAGCTGCTGGCTCTTCTGGTGGTCGGCGGTCGTCTTCATGTTGCCGTTCTTCGCGATCACGGCGTGGACCGCCTTCGTGCCCTCGTAGACCTCGATCTGCATCGAGAGCATCCGGTTGCAGCGCGCCTCGAGCGCCGCGAGCGTCTTGAGCATTTCCTCCTCGCGGAGCTGCTTGAGCTTCTTCTTCAACTCCTCCTCGGCCTTGGCGAGCTTCTCGATCGCCTCGTCGAGCTTCTTGGCGGCCTGCTTGTTGTCGGGCTTGCGCAGATCGTCCTCGGCCCCCTTCTGGTGCGGGTAGGCCTCCTCGACCTGCTTGCGGCCGGGGGTCTGCGCCTGCTGGTTCTGTTGTTGCTGTTGGCCCTGTTGCCCTTGTTGGCCCTGCTGGCCTTGCTGCCCCTGTTGCCCTTGCTGGCCGGCACCCTTCGATTGGGCCTGGGCCTGCTGCTCGCCTTCCATCGGCTTGCCGCCCTTGCCCTTCGCGTCGCCGCCCTGCGCCTGTTGGCCCTTCGAGGACTTCGCCTCGCCCTTGCCCCCCTCGGTGCCCTTGCTCTGCGCTTGCTGGCCGTCCTTCGGTTCGCCGGGCTGACCCGCCTTCGGTTCGCCCGCTTTGGGTTCGCCGGCCTTCGGCTCGCCGGATTTCGGTTCGCCCGCTTTGGGTTCGCCGGCCTTCGGCTCGCCGCTACCCTTCGGTTCGCCGGCGCCGTCCTTCGGGTCGCCGCCCGGCTTCGGATCGCCCCCCTTCGGGTCGCCGTCCTTGCCCATCGGCTTCGCTTCGGAACCCTTGTCGCCCTTCATCGGGTCGCCGCCGTCCTTGCCGTCCTTCGGGTCGGCCTTGTCGCCGGCGCTGTCGGACTTCGCGTCCGCCGAGTTCTCGCCTTCCTTCGCCTCGCCCTTCGGGCGCGACTTCGGGTCTTCCTTCGCGGACTGGCCCGCCTTCGGGTCGCCGCCCTTCTTGCCGCCCATGCGCTCGGCCAGGTCTTTCGTCTGCTCGGCGAGGTCCTTCTGCTGGTTGGCCTGCTTGTTCGGATCGGCCTTGCTGGCCTCGACGATGGCGCGCTGCACCTCCGTGCGGCGCTTGAGGTCCGACACTTCCTTCAGGAACCGTTCGAGCGAAGCGATCTCCTTCTTGAGCCGTTCCGATTCGTCCTCGGTCTGGAGGATCGCGATCATCTCGGTGATGGCCTGGATGAGCTCCTTGTTCTTCCCCTGGAGGCCGCCGAGGTCCTGCGGGTTGTCGCTGCCCTTGCTCAGGCCGCCGATGAGGGTCTTGAACTGGGAGTCGATGCTGGCCTTCTGGGCGTGTTCGAGGGCGGCGTAGATGGTCTTCGCGCGTTCCTTGTCCTCGGGCCGTTCGCTCTTTTCCAGCCGCTGGGCGAGGGTGAGCAGGCCGCGGGAGATTTCCTGGAAGACTTTGGCCGTCTGTTCGGACGAGCCGCGCAGGTCCTTCGTCGTGGCCGGGGCTTCCGGCGGCGCCGTGGGCTTCGCCTTCGGTTCGGCGGGCTTCGGCGCCTGCGCCGGGATCGCGGCGACGGCGAACAGCAGGAACGACGCGGCGGCGACATGGCCGAGGGCGAACGACAGGCGGCGACTCATGACTCTCTCCCGAACGCGGACGGTTCGGACATGAACGGGACACTCCACACCTTAGACGATCCAGGCCGGGGCGACCAACGCCGGAATCCCGAATTCCCCCGACGACTATTTGACCTTCACCTTCACCTCGATCGGGTTGCCCACCGAGGGTACCAACTTGATCGTATATTCGCCAGACTGATTTCCGGCGGCGATCTCGTACTCCACCGCCTCCTTGTCGTCGGGCACGGTGATTTCGACCGGCACTTTCACCGCGCCGCCCGGCGGAGCCTCGAACTTGACCTTGTAGACGTTGCCGTCGAACGCCAGCCAGTTCAGCGGGTTCTTGACGAGCTTCTTCTCGCCCTGCGCCAGTTCCACGGTCGGGATGGTGGAAATCACCGGCAGCCGCAGGCGTTCGAGGGCGTTGCCGACGATGACGGCGAAGATCTTGTCGTTCGCCTCCAGCCGGTTCCGCACCTTCTCCAGCTCCGCGCGGATCTTGCTGAGGCTGACCGACTCGCCGAGCTTCTCGCGGATCTCCTTCGACAATGCGTCAATGGCTTCAAT
>CAYVRB010000040.1:4844-13967 GCA_964453375.1 uncultured Alcaligenaceae bacterium | reverse complement strand
CGCCGAGCTTCTCGCGCAGCGCCTGCACCATGTTCACGAGCGCCTGCAGGTCGGCCTGGTCCTTGGCGATCAGCGATTCCTCCGGCCGGCGGCCTTCGAGGAGGGACGACAGGAACGACTTGTGCGTGTCCTCGGCGGTGGCGAATCCCTTGTCGAGGATCAGCGCGAGGTCGCGGAGGATTTCGCCCTCGATCCGCTTCTGCGTCTGGCGGATATCGTTGAAACGGGCTTCCTTCTCGAGCCGTTTGTACTCGGTCTGGATGGCGAGGGTGAGTTCGCGGCCCTTCGCGACGTCCTGGGCGAGGTCCTGGGCGCGGACGCCGGCGGACACGAGCACGTCCGGCGGCGGGGCGAGGTCCCGCAGGCGGCCGGCGGTCTGGTTCAGTTTCGCCTGCGCCTCGCGGAGCTTCTTGAGCACGTCGTCGAGGCGGGCGATCTGCACCTCCTCGTCCTTGGCCATCTCGACGAGCAGTTCGGCCTCGGAGATGACGAGCAGGCGGACCGTTTCGAGGCTCGCGCCGACCTTCGGGCCGGTCTCGTAGTTCGTGTCGGTCGCCTGGAGCGCGACGTCGATGCGGTAGCGCGACTGCATCTTGGCGCGGTCCTTCTCCTCGAGCGCCGGGATGGCGGCGCGGAGGTCGAACACGTCGGTGTCCTGGTCGAGGAAGCGGAGTTCCTTCACGACCTGCGGATCGTCGGGCGGCTGGGGCATGCCGAGGCGGCGCTTGAGCGATTCGAGCGTGTCGGGCCGGCGCTTGGCGAACTCCTCGGTGAAGCGCGGCAGGGCGTATTCGCCGGCGACGGCCTGGCCGAGGTCCTTGTCGGACGAATCCTGCATGAGCTGCGCGCCGAGCGCCGTCCGCGCCGGCGTGGCGATCGACGGCAGCGCCGGGGCGCCCGCGAACAGCCCCGCCAAGAGCGGCACCTTCGCCTCCACCGTCACCGCCGCGTCCACCTTCCGGTAGGTGTACGCGAACGCGACCTTGCTCAGGCCCGCGTCGTCCTTCACCTTGCTCTCGGCCACGAACGGCACCTTCGCCACCGGCGTCACGAGGTACGCGTTCCCCTGCTTCCGCAGCGCATCCACGGCCAGCTCGATCACCGGCACGCCGTCCTCCGCCACCTGCACGAGGATGAGGCGGGAACTCGTCACGTCGTCGTCGTCCACGAGCGTCAGCTCGAACTCGATGTTCGCGGTCGGCCGGTCGGCGCCGCGGAAGACCAGTTCGAATTCGGTGCGCTCGGCGTTGAACGCGGGCACGACCAACGGCTTCGTCTCGCCGGCGGGGTGGCCGGGCAGCTTGCCGATCCTCGGCGTGGCGAGGACGTGCTTGAGCGGCTTGTCGGCGACGCCGCGGAGGACGAACTCGGTGCCCTGCGTGATGGTGAAGAGCGATTTGTCGCCGGTGAGGGAGAGTTCCTTGTCGCCGAGGACCTGGCGGAGGCCCTTGAGGGCATGGAAGTCCTGCTTGCCGTCGACGAACGGCGGGGCGTGGTAGAGGTACGCCGGCTGGTATTCGGTGCGCGCGAGGCGGGAGAACGCGGGCGGCGGCACGAGGGTGACGGCGCGGGCGAGCGTGGTGAAGTCGCCGGCGCGGACGGTGAAGCGGATCGATTCCTTGAGGCCGGAGATTTCGCCGGTGAAGGCGTTGCCGGCCTCGCGATTGAGGTTGATCCGGCCGCGCGTCTTCGAGCCGCCGTAGGAGAGCGTCATCGCGTCGGGGATGTCGAGCTTGCGGAGGGTGCGCGTCATGCGCGAGTCGGCGGCGAGCGCTTCGAGCTTGGCGAACAGCGGGGCGGCGGACGCGGCGCCTTCGGCTTCGATCCGGTCGAGGTCCCAGTCGCGCGCCTCGGCGGGGAGCTTCGCGCCGTCGCCGGCGAAGATGCCGTTGGCGAGCGCCCCGACGCCGGCGAGGTTCTCGGCGAGGTCGCCCCACATCAGGGGGCGCCAGCCGTGGGGGCGGGCGCGGTCGACGATCACCCAGCGGTACGCGCGGGCGCGGACCTTCGGGGCGGCCGCGTCCTTGCCGATGCGCAGCTCCCGGTCGGGGAAGCCGACGAGTTCGACGTGGGCGTTCCGCGGCCAGGGGGTGTTGCGGAAGAGGACGTTCCGTTCGGCCCAGATGGTGGCGACGTCGCCGAATTCGCCGGTGAACTTGGCGGCGGAGCGCTGGCCGAGGGCGGCGTACGCGGCGTAGGCGGCGGCGAGCGAGCCGATGCCGACGACGCCGAGCGCGATCGCCTTGCGGCCGATCCGGTCCCAGTTGAAGACGGAGGCGACCGGCACCTGCGCGACGCGCTCGCGCGCCTCGTCCACGGTGCGGCGGATCATATCCACCGAGAAACCGTATTTCTTCTGGCGTTCCACGTCGGCGAGTTCGACGGCGGTGATGAGCCGGTCGCCGAGCGCGTCCGGGAAGCGCTTCTCGAGGACGAGCGCCATCTCGCGGTCCTCGTCGGCGCCGCGGAGCCAGAACAGGAAGCGATAGAGGAGGATGACGAGGAAGACCGGCGCGAAGACGGCGGCGATGAGCGCGTGGAAGAGCGCCGGGAGTTCGAGCAGGTGGCGGCGGACCCACGGCTGCGGGATCCTGTTGAAGAGCCGCTTGACCGATTCACGGCGGACGACGAGGACGCCGAGCAGGCCGAAGACGAGCGCGAGCTGGCCGAGGTGGCGGAACAGGCGCGGGGCGTCCAGCACCCAGTCGAAGCCGCCGAACTTGAAGGCGCCGAAATCGAGCGCGAGGCCGAGCCAGAACCAGAGCACGACGACGATCGCGACCGTGACGGCGACGTCCGCGAGGATGTACTGCCGGATCGTGCCGCGGATTTGGTCCAGCGGCCCGGCCAGCTTCGCGTCGAGGCGCGTCGGGGATTCCAGCGTGTCGGCAGGCATATCGGGTGTCCGATCAAAGTAATTCGTTGTCGTAGTGTTGGCCGTAAATCCTCAGCGTCGATCCCAAACCGATGACGAACCTTCTCGTGGTTTTGTCCCCTCCCCCCTTGAGGGGGAGGGCTAGGGTGGGGGGTCGGTTCCTTCAATCCGCTTGTCGCGATTCCCGTCACCCCCACCCCAACCCTCCCCCTTCGAGGGGGAGGGGGAAAAACCGCGTTGTTCCATGGTGTCGGCGACAAACCAACCGAATCTCGATTCACGAAACCTCATGTTCGGATTACGCCAATCGCACCAGCTTGCGGATCGCCCACTCGATCGCCAGCAGGCCGATCGCGGCCATCAGCAGGTAGCTCACCGTCACCGGCTGCGACGAGAACCGGTTCGCGATCCACGACGGCACCGTCGCCCCCTGGTCCCAGAGGTCCTCGACGGCGCCGCGGTTGCGGAACTCCTTGCGGTCCGCCTTCAGGCACGCCGGAATCGCCGCGAGCTTCTCCGTCTCGCTCAGCTTGAAGGCGAGCTTCACCTTCGTCGTGTCGGTCGCGCTCCCCTTGAGCTTCTCGAGGGCGCCGGGTTCGGTGATCTTCGGTTCCACCTCCGCGAGCGCGCTGGCGGCGTTCTGGAGCGCGGCGAAGTCGGGCCGCGCGTTGTCCAGTTCCGGGTCGGACCGGCGGACCATGAACTCGCCGCTGATCGTGTCGCCGGGGCTGTCGGGCACGTCGACGACGACCTTGTAGCGGAACTCGCCGGGTGGGAACTGCTTCGGGTCGGCGAGGACCTGCGCGGTGTAGTAGCCGTCGAAGCCGCTCGCGCCCTTCTTGGCGGCCATCTGGATCGGGCCGATCGGCTTCGGCTTCTTCGTGCCGTCCGGCTCGTATTGCTCGATGACGAACTTCGGCGTGATCGCGTCCGGCGGGTACGGCTTGCCGTTCGGCGCCAGCAGGCGCGTCTGGACGCGCACCAGCGAGCCGGACGAATACTCCTTGTTCACGAGCACCTGGCCGCGGAACGACTGCACGTTGCGCCGGGCGGCGGAGACGTTGCGGCCGAAGCGGATCCAGAACCGCTCGAAGAAGGCCGGGTCGACGGTGCGCAGCCGCCACGTCTCGCCGGAGCCGAGGAACGCCGTGCGCCCGCGGCCGGGCTGGTTCACCACGAAATACGGCTTCGGCTCGGCCTCGCCGCGCTCGTTCACGTCGAGGAATTCCAATAGCACGGCCGCGCCCGGCTTGGTCATCTTCACCGGGTAGTACGAGTAGAAGCCGTTCTTCGGGTTCAGTTGCTGGTTCGGGTTGCCGGGCTGGATCGGTCCGCCGTTGGCGAAGAAGCGGCCCCAGCCGCCGATCGGGTCGTCGCCGGCGTCTTCCAGCTTGAGGACGTCGAACTCGGCGTTCGGGTTCAGCTTGAGCCGGCGCGGCGTGCGCGGGATCGGCCGCGTCTTCAGTAGGATGATGTCGTCCGGCAGGGCGCAGAGCATTTCGAGCAGCGGCTTCAGCCGGCCCGTTTCGTCCGCCCGCGCGAGTTGATACGTGTGGATCGGCCCGGCGATGTACGCGAAGCCGCCGCCGCCCTCCACCACCCACGTCCGCAGGTTCTCGATCTGCTCCGCCGACAGCTCCGACCAGTCCGGGTCGAACGCCAGGATCAGGTCGTATTCGTGGAGGTTCAGGTACTTGTCCTCCGGCTTGTCGCCCGGCTTCGGCGTCGTCTCGTAGCGCGTCGGGAACTTGATCAAGAGCCGGTCCGCCGTCACGTCCTGCGTGATGTTCCCGTCGCGGCCGCCTTCGTTCTGGAGGAAGATGCTCATCTCGGCGCGCTTCTCGTTCACCTCGCGCATCAGCAGCGTCCGCAGCGTCTGGTAGTCCCGCGTCGGGCCGCTCGCCCAGAGCAGGATGCGCAGCGGCGAATCCATCACCTGCACGACGCGCGGCGTCGAGACGTGCTCCGGCTTGTCGTAGACCTCCCGCTTGTCCGCCGCCACGCGCGCCACCATCGACCACGCGCCCTGCTTGAGCTGCTTCCGCTTGCCCGCGCCGCTCTCCTTCTTCGAGTCCTCGGTCATCGACTCCGGCAGCTTGTCGGCGTCGATGACGAACTCCGCGGCGCCGTGCGGCGGATCGCCCGGCTGGAACTGCAGCTTCGCCACGAGTTCGTGGTCGGGCTGGTCGGTCTTCGGATCGCGCGTCGGGAGGTACAGGCCGAGCTTGACTTCGATCTCCTGCCGTTCGAGGCCGACGCCGTCGACCTCCACCGCGATCTTCACCGGTTCGTCGGGCGGAATCCGGTCGGGCGCCGTCAGGTCGGTGATGGTGATGGCGATGTTCTCGCGCGGCTCGCCGACGGCGATGGTGAAGATCGGAATCTTCTCGCGGGTCGCCCGTTCCTTCAGCTCGTTGTAGGCCGCCTCGCTGCCGAGGTTGCTGCGGCCGTCGGTGAAGACGATGAGGCCCTGCACCATGTTCGAGGCTTCGCGGTTGATCGCCGTCGTGAGCGAGTCGGGTACGTTCGTGCCGAGGACGATGGCGCGGGCGACGTCGACGCGCTTCTCGAGCTTCGCGCGGTTGTCCAGCAGCGCCTTCCTCTCGTCCTCGGACAGCGAACCGGGCGCGACGTCGCCTTCGGGCAGCTTCGCCCACTCGACGGCCCATTCGGCCGTGCCGGGCGCGTCCCCCTTCCACGACGGCGTCTTGGCGACGGCGTCGCGCGCCTCCTTCGACAGCCCGCGCAGCACCCACGGCTTGAAATCGTACTTCGCCCACGCGTCCCAGTCGGCCTTGGACCACGCCGGCGAATCGCCCGTCCGCGCCGTCGCCTCGTCGTCCAGCCGCGAACCGAACCGGTAGAGGTACACCGGGTTCACGTCGATGATCTTCTTGAGGAAGCCGACTTTGTCGTCGGTCAGGAAGTCCAGCACCTTCTGGAGGCGCGTCGCGGGCTTGGCGCCGGCGCTCGCGCGTTCGTCCGAGATCTGCGAAAGGCTCGGCGACACGTCCAGGAGGATGAGCACGCGCGAGGTCTTCTCGGAAGTCTCCCACGTCTGGCGCGCGGGGAGGAGGAACGCGAAGGCGAGCAGCGCGTAGACGAGGATGCGCAGCACGGCCAGCGGCACGGCGACGTACCAGCGGCAGGTCTTCGCGTCCTTCGTGTACATCCAGATGACGAAGAGCGCGCCGATCGCGAAGACGCCGACGACGAGCGCCCACCACGCCGTGGCGCCCATCTCCGGGCTGACGCCGGGGAAGGAATCGCTCAGGCGGCGGAAGACGAGTTCGGTCTCGCGCGTGATGCCTTGGTCGTTCATATCGTGTCGATTTCCGGTTCGTTAGGTTGCGTTCGCCGGGGCGCCGGGGGCGGCCGTGCGGTTCATCAGCGCCGCGACGGTCGGGGCGGCGTGCTCCATCGTGCCGGGCGCGGTGTGGTGGCTGAGCTTCACCGCCAGCGCGCCCTCCACGATCAACACCAAGAGCAGCACGAGGAAGATCCAGCCCGCCTCCGTCCAGTCGCTCTTCTTGTTCTTGAGGGCGTCCACCCAGCCGGCGTCGCCGGCCGAGTGCAGCTCGGCGCCGGGCGAGTTCGTCAGGATGTCGTCGCGGGACCAGCGGCGCAGGTCGCCCTCCACCTTCGCGTCCACGTTGAAGGCGGCGGCGTGGTATTCCGGCACCTCCGGCGCCTCGGCGCCGGTCGCCTGCGCCTTCACCTGCGTGAACGTGAAGAGGTAGCCGCCGGGCTTGGCGGAGTCGGCGAAGCGGAACTCGTGCTGGCCCGCGTTCGTCGCCATCACCTGTTCCTTCAGGTCGACCGGCTTGAGTTCAGTTGCCGCGCCGCCCGCCGCGGGCTTGAGCGGGTCGTACGACACGAACGCCCGCGCGACGCCGGCGCGGTACCGCGCCGCGTCGAAATCCATCGCCAGCTTTTCGCCCACCGATCGGTTCGCCTCGGCGGTGCCGCCCGACAAGTAGCGCTCCAGCACCACCATGATCGGTTGGAAGCAGGCGTTGCCCGGCGGCAACGACGCCCAGTCGTTCCACGTTTCGCCCGCCGTCGTGGTGACGACCGTGATCCGGCCCTTGCCGAACTGCTTCACGAAGTAGAACGGGTCGCCGAACTTCACGAGGTCCCGCAGGCGCTGCGCCTCCGTGCGAAGGTCGCCGAGTTCGGGCTGGCCCCAGAACTCGCGGAGCAGCGCGTCCTCCGGCCGGCCGTCGGACCGCTGGTCCGCCAGCATTTGATCGAAGAGCGCCGCCAATTCGTACAGCGGTTCGGTCGAGAGCGCCTTCGTCCGCAGCTTCGTCTTCAGGTCGTCCAGGAGCGGCTTGTACTTCGCGTACTTCGGCTCGTCCACCGGCAGCTTGGCCAGGAAGTCCACCGTCGGCTTGTCGTAGTCGCCCATCGGCGACTCGTTCGGCATGCAGAACAGCTCCGTCACCGTGCGGTCGTCCCGCCACTTGCCCAGGCGCTTCACCGGCCAGTAGCGGTTGATGGTGATGAAGGGGAAGAACTTCTCGAGTTCGTCGCTGGACTTCACGCGCAGGCCGCGCTCGTCGGTGTACAGCGGGGCGACGGCCGGGTGCTGCTTGAGCGCCGGTTCGCGCAGGAGGATCTTCTTCGTCGGCGAGAAGCGGCGGACGATCATCACCTCGTCCGGCACCGGGGCGCTCGGGTTCTCCGGCAGCGGAACGGGGAAGATCCCCGCGCCGTCGGCGTAGAGGACCTTGTTGTAGTCGGCGGGCTTCACGTCCGGCCCGAGGAAGAAGCCGACGCCGCCGCCGTCCCGCGCGTAGGCTTCGAGGTTCTTCGCCGCCGCCTCCGACACCGTCGGCACGTTCAGGAGCAGCACGCAGGTGTACTGCCGCAGGTCGCCCTCCAGGTCCTTCGCGGCGCCGGGCACCCAGCGGAAACCGCCGATCGTGTCGGTGAAGACGCGCTGGAGGTAGAAGCTGTCGCTCTCCTTCTTGTCGCGGCTGGCGGGCTTGCCGTCGATCACGAGCATCGGCAGGCGGTCGCGAACCTCGACGAGCGCGTGGCGGGCATTGTCGATGGCGATGCCGCCGGCCTCCTGGCCCTCCATCCGCGCCGTCACCAGGCTGTAGCGGTCGAGCGGGCGCTCCGGCGTGCCGATCTGGTCGAACGCCAGCGAGAAGTTCAACGACTTCTCGGCGTTGCCGGGCAGCGAGGGGAATTGGACCGACAGGCCCTTCGCGTCGTCGCCGTTGACCGCGACGGGGAAGCGGATGTCCTTGAGTTCGGCGGCGCCGAAGTTCTTGACGGTGAGGGTGAATTCGAGCGGCTCGTAGCGCGCGGCCACGAGCTTCGACGGCTTGAGTTCGACGATACCGACGTTGTCGTGGTGCAGCGGCGCCTGCTTCTCGTCCTTGCGGAACGGGTGCGCCACGTCCACGAAGTGGACCTTGATCCGCGCCGTCGCCAGCTCGGCGACGGCGGCCTTGATCTTGTCCGCGTCCAGCTCCCAGTCCGCGGCGCGGAAGTCCGAGAGGACGTGGATCACCTGCGACACCTCGGCGCCGGGCTGCGCGTCGAGCGATTCCTTCGCCTTCTTGAGCGCCTCCACGAGCGAACCGCGCACCGGCGACGGTTCCACGCCGTTCAGGTACGACTTCGCCTCGTCGATGGAGGTGGCGTTGATGCGGCCGAAGCCCCGCGGCTCGGCCGGCTTCGAGAGCGTCAGCAGGTCGAGCGTCTGGGCGGTGGAGGCCTGCGCCGCCGCCGGCGCGATCTGCTCGACGAGCACCTTCTTCGCCATCGAGAGCGCGTCGGTGATCTGGCCGTCCTCGCCGCGGAAGAAGTCGCCCATGCTGGGGGAATCGTCCAGCACGACGACGTGGGAGGTGGTGCGCGTCTCGCGGCCGTCGAGCGGGTTGAAGCCGAGGAAGCGCCCGACCAGCAGGCCGTAGAGGAACACCATCAGGCAGCGCAGGAAGAGGAGGAGAAGCTGCTGGAAGATCAGCTTCCGCTTCATCCGCTTCTGCGCCTTGATGACGAATTCCATCGCGGCCCAGCGGATCCGCTTGAACCGCATCCGGTTGATGAGGTGGATGATGATCGGCACGCTGACGAGCGCCGCGCCGGCCGCCATCGACCACGGATTCAGGAACATCTCGAGCATTGCGGGATTCGTCCGGGTGTTCGGTTCGGTTTCGTCTTCGGCGAGCCGAGCGGCGTAAGCCGCCGGGTGTGGAGCGACGTCTTCACCCGGCGGCTCACGCCGC
>CAYVRB010000040.1:0-4834 GCA_964453375.1 uncultured Alcaligenaceae bacterium | reverse complement strand
GGGGGGGCCCGCGGCGGGGGTGGTCGCCCCGCCCCCCCGGGGGGCCCCCCGCCGCTCGGCTCGCCGGTCGAACGTCTATCGTCGCACCGTCGCGCCCTTGCTGGCCATCCGGGCGTGCAGGAAGCGAGACAGCACCGCGTCCAGGTAGTCGCTCGTGCGCACCAGCGCGTAGTCCACGCCCATCCGCGTGCAGCCGCGGCGGACCTCCGTCAGGTACTCCTCCAGCACCTCCAGGTAGCCCTCGCGCAGCGCCTTCGGATCGCACAGCAGGTTTGGCAGCTCCTCCATCCCCTCGAAGCGCGTCATGCCGCCGAACGGGAACGTCAGCTCGTCGTCGTCCATCACGTGGAAGACCATCACGTCGTGCCGGCGGTGCCGCAGCATCTCCAATCCCTTGAAGAGCGGCTCGCGGTCCGTCAGCAGGTCCGAGAAGAGGACGACGAGGCCGCGCGACGGGGTATGCTCCGCCACGCGCCGGATCACCTTCAGGATGTCCGTCTTCTCCTTCGGCTTGCTGTGGTCCAGCGCGTGGGCGATGGCGTCCACGTGGTGCATGGCGCTGCGCGTCGGCAGCACCTGGTTCACGTCCACGCCGTAGGTCACGAGGCCGACGGAGTCTTGCTGCTTCGCCGTCAGGTAGCCTAGGCACGCCGCCGACGTGCAGGCGTACTCGTACTTGTTCATCGGCCCGCGGCCGTAGACCATCGACTCGCTC
This sequence comes from uncultured Alcaligenaceae bacterium, assembly GCA_964453375.1. Classification (GTDB taxonomy): domain Bacteria; phylum Planctomycetota; class Planctomycetia; order Gemmatales; family Gemmataceae; genus Limnoglobus. The sequence goes on along the minus strand of CAYVRB010000040.1, from coordinate 4,119 downwards.
GTGTCCACCACCAGCGTCAGCCGCAGGTTCGTCTCGGCCTCGAACTGCTTCAGGTAGAAGCGGTCCGACCGCGACCAGACCTTCCAGTCGATGTGGCGGATGTCGTCGCCGGGGACGTACTCGCGGTGCTGGACGAACTCGACCGACTGGCCGAAGAACGGACTCTTGTGCATGCCGGAGATGAAGCCCGCGACGGCCTGCTTGGCGCGCAGGTCCAACTGCGAGATCTTCGCGATCACGCGCGGGTCGAGGAACCGCCGGGGGTCGTCGTCTTTGGAAGCCATGGTGTTCGTCGGGGCGTAGGGTGGGCCGAGTCTTCGAGGCCCACCGGTTCGAGCAACCGCGGATGGTGGGCCTCGAAGACTCGGCCCACCCTACGGGATCGCCTCACACCGCCGTGAACATCTTCTTGAAGCGCTCGTCGCGCTCGAGTTCGCCTTCCTTGCTCGGCGTCTCCTCGAGGATCCGCTTCACCACCACGTCGGTGGTCACGCCTTCGGACGCGGCCGTGAAGTTCGTCAGGATGCGGTGCCGCATCACCGGCGGGGCGAGCTTCTGGATGTCCTCGGTCGTGACGTGCGGCCGGCCGTACAGCAGCGCCCGCGCCTTGGCGCCCAGGATGAGGTTCTGAACGGCGCGGGGGCCGGCGCCCCACGACAGCCATTCCTTGATGAACTTCGGCGCCGCGCCTTCGCCCGTGCGCGTCTGCCGCACGAGCGCCAGGCAGTAGCGGATGATGTGGTCCGACACCGGCACCTTGCGCACGAGCTGCTGGAGGTCGAGGATCTGCTCGCCCGTCAGCACCGGGGCGATCTCGTCCACCTGCGTCGAGGTGGTGCGCTTGGCGATCTCGAACTCCTCCGCCGCCGTCGGGTAGCCGACGAACACCTTGAACATGAACCGGTCCAGCTGCGCCTCGGGCAGCGGGTAGGTCCCTTCCTGCTCGATCGGGTTCTGCGTCGCGAGGACGAAGAACGGGTTGCCGAGCTTGTGGCGCACGCGGCCGACCGACACCTGCCGCTCCTGCATCGCCTCGAGGAGCGCCGCCTGGGTCCGCGGCGGCGTCCGGTTGATTTCGTCCGCCAGCACGATGTTCGCGAACAGGGGGCCGGCGCGGAACTTCAGGTCCACGCCGCCGGTCATCGGGTTCTTCTCGATGAAGTCCGTGCCGGTGATGTCCGCGGGCATCAGGTCCGGCGTGAACTGGATGCGGCTGAAATCCAGCGACAGGCACTTCGCCAGCGACGAGATCATGAGCGTCTTCGCGAGGCCCGGCACGCCTTCCAGCATGCAGTGGCCCCGGCTGAACAGCACGATCAGGAGCTGCTCGATCACCTCGTCCTGCCCGACGATCACGCGGGAAAGCTGGCTCTTGAGGTCCTGATAGGCGGTTTGCAGCTTCTTGATGGCCGCGAGGTCCGCGGAGTCCATTTTCGTTTCGACGGTTTCGACGCTCATGATGAGGGGGTTCCGGTTGCTGTGGTGGGTGAATCGTTATCGGCGGTCAGGGGTCAGGGGTCAGGAGTCAGGGGTCAGGTATCGAATTTGGTCTGACTCCTGACGACGGTCAACGGTGGTAGATCGGGACGACGCCCTTCTCCAGTTGGAGGATGCAGAGGTTGACGGAGGTCGAGAACATCTGGCCGGCGCCCCAGCCGCCGCCGTGCCACGAGCCGTCGGCGCCCTGGGCGGCCTTGATGTACTCGTACATGACGTCGCGGTAGCTGCTCCACTTCCAGCGGTCCTTTGGGTCGGAGTTCGGGAACATCTCCGCGTAGCGGTCCTCGCCGAGGACGTAGATCGCCTGCGCGAGGTAGTAGCTCTGGTATTCGTCGTGGGAGAGGCGGCCGGAGGCGATCGGGATGTTCTCCTTGCAATACTTGATCCAGCGCTTGGCGTATTCGTCGTTGTACTGGCCGGCGCTGAAGGCGCAGGCGACGGCGGCGGCGGTGATGGGGCCGCGCTCCTGGCCCGCCGCGGGCACGGCGCCGTAGGAGAGGTTGTAGATGAGGCCGCCGCGCGGCGTGGTGCACTTCCGCAGGTAGTCCACGGCGTTGTCGATCGTCTTCTTCGGCACCGCGATGCCGGCGTTCCGCGCCGCGCGCAGCGCCTGCAATTGCGTGATGGTCGTCGAGCCTTCGTCGAAGTTCCCGCCCTCGAGCGCGCTGACGTAGCCCCAACCGCCCTTGTCGGTCTGCGCCTTGCACGAGAAATCGACGGCGCGCTTCAGGATCTGCTCGATCTTCTTCCGGTTGTCGGCGTCGTCGTCCTCGCCGTAGACGCTGGCGAGGAACAGCAGGCCGAAGCCGTGCCCGTAGATGTAGTGCGAGCGCTCGGCGACGTTGTTCGGCGTGCCCAGCAGCCCGTTCGGCGCGGCGCGGTCGGTGAACCACTTCACCGCCTTCACGAGCTGGTCGCTGTACTTGCCCTCGCGCAGCGTGCTCCCCTCCATGAGCAGCGCCATGCCGGCGACGCCGGTCATCGCGCCGGGGTAGCCGCCGCCCTGCGCTTCCCAGTGCCCGTCGGACTGCTGGTTGCGCTTGATCCATTCGAGGCCCTTCTCGATGGTCGGCTCGATGTCGATCTTCTTCTTGGGCGCGTCCTGGGCGGGCAGCGCGCCGGCGAGCGGAAGCGCGGCGAGCGCGGCCAGCAGGAATCGGCGGATCATGGTCGTCCTCCCGTTCGGGTCACTTCTTGTCCGCGGGCTTGGCGTCCTTCGCGTCGGTGTCGGGCGAGATTTCCCAGTACATGTCGTACCGGCCGACCTTCGCCGTCGCGGTCTTCGGGTCGGCGGACACCATTTGCAGGTAGCCGTTGTTGTTGTGGTTCTGGAGGTAGCGCAGCCGGCCGTTCGCCTTGTCGGCGATGATCATGCGGTGGACCCACTGCCCGGTGCCGTCGTCGGCCTGGGCGCCGGTGCTGGCGACGAGCGCGGGCAGGTCGGCGAAGCGGTCCACGAGCAGTTGCTGGCCCTGGAAGAGCTTGTCCGAATACCAGAGGCGGGCGCCGGACGCGCGGTCGAAGCAGTAGATCGCGCCCGTCACTTCCTGGTACTTGATGTACTGGTTGTTGTAGTAGTAGCGCTGCGCGTTCGCGGTCTTGCCGTTGTTGAGGACGAGGTAGAACCGCGCGTGGTCCACCAGCAGCACGGGGCGCTGGAGTTCCTTGGCGTGCGCGGCGACGTTCGCCTTGTCGATCTGGCCCTGGAAGACCACCTTGCCGGTCTTCACGGCGAGCACGTCGAAGCGGCCGTCGGGTTCGACGGCGCCGACGAACTCGGGCGCGAGGGAGCGGAGGACGGACGCCTCGGCGGGGTAGTCCTTCTTCCAGACGTCCTGCCCGGTGAGCGGATCGTAGAGGCGGACGGAGCGGACCTTCTCGCGCGCGTCGCTGACGAGCAGGTGGCGGCCGACGTGGTCGACGAGCGCGTCGCCGGAGAGGAGCGCGGAGAAATCGGGGGCGGTGTCGACCGGCTTGCCGTCGGCGGTGCGGAAGACGCGGGTGCGGCCGATGCGGTTGTCGGGGGTCCGTTCGACGACGAAGACGTATTGCGAATCGCCGAAGAGGGTGGACATCGGGGAGACGGTGGTGCGGGACCAGAGCCGCGTGCCGCTGGTCGGGTCGAACCCGACGAGGCCCTCGCGGTGGACGATGCAGGCGATGTTGGCGTCGAGGTGGGTGGCGCGGCCGATGCCGAGGCGCGTGCCGTCCTGCCCGAGCGGGATCGCCACGTCCTCCTCGGGGATCGCCGTGCCGTCCCAGCCGTACTGGTTCTGCGCCGGCTTGACGTCGCCGAGCGGGTTGAACTCCCAGAGCGGCTTCTTCTCGGCGAGGTCGTAGCAGATCACCTTCAACCCGGTGTGGACGAGCAGCAGTTGCCCGTGCGCCTGCGCGATCCGGTGGCGCGGCATCCCGGACGGGATCACGTAGTACGGCTGGCCGGGGAAGCGGTGCTTTTCGGCGTTCGTGGCGCGGTCGAGGATGCGGATTTCCCACTGGTTGTTGCCGCTGCCGGTCAGGATCACGCGGTGGCGACGGTAGAACGGATTCGACTCGGACCCTTCGGGATCGAGGGTCATCGTGTTGTAGACGCCGCCCATGCTGCCGTTGACGCGCTTG
>CAYVRB010000039.1:0-28864 GCA_964453375.1 uncultured Alcaligenaceae bacterium | reverse complement strand
GGATGGACTTACGGGCCGACCCCGAATGGGTGGCTCGCGTGACGCGCCAAGCCAAGCGACTCGGCATTGGAGCGGCCGCCTATGTCCGCATGGCGACGACGGAACGGCTGGAGCGAGACGAGGCGACAGAACCACCGCCGAAACGGCCACCGCAATGACTGGGGGCGGGGCCGACCGAGGAAGGGCGACTACACGCCGAAAGGGAAACCGAAAGACGGCAAGTGATTCTTGCGTTTGACTCCGATGGGCCGCGACTACGGCCGCCGGTGGGTCTGGTCATTATTTGGGGTTCGGCGGGTTCGCGTTCTGGGGCGGAATTGTGAGACAGAACACGCTTTTCAATTCCACCAACTGAACAGGACTATATCTTCGTTTGGTGGATGAGTGTCATATATGACGCTATCTCAGATTCGATTTGGTTCTTTCGGTCAATTAACGGACGGCATTGCTTTTCGTACGACTGTCTTATTCCGTTCTTCCTCGATTCCTGCACATAAAATAACAATCCGAAGAACAAGAAAAACCCAACAACGCAGATAGTCAAATAAGCGGCATTACCGGAACAATATAGAACGGCCGCCGTCAGCAAGAACGTCGCAAACAATCCCTTTGCTCCTTCAGGATTCTCAATACTCTGAATGGATTTTTGTTTCCAATCGTTTAACCTATCCAGACTCGCCCCGACATCGCTCAAATCCGATTTGAGTCTCAAGACCGCCAGTTCGGCGGCTGTGCGGTCGGTTCCCCGCTGCACGCTCGCAATTGCTCCGCCGGCCGATTTAAGTGAAACGGTCCCGCCGTGTCGAACGGCATGGCACTGTGCGCCGCAATAGCCGCAAGCGAATTCCACCATATCGGGCGAGACTTCCAACTCCCTCCTGCAGTTTGAACATTTCAATCGCACCGAGAGGGGGACCGCTGCTGGAACGACAGGCCGGGCAATTGGCAGTTCACGATTTGGTGAGGCTACCGGTTCAATCACGGGCAGATGGTAGTTCGACGGCGCAGGCGAAGAGTCACGCGAGTTGAAATCGAACAGGCTCGACACTTCCGCTTCGGGAGTAGCGGCCTTCCCCGGCACGCTCGTCTCCGCTCCGCACCCTGGACATTTCACCCACGTCCCCGCCATTTTGGAGGGCACTTTCAAGCGAGACTCACAAGCGGAACAAGTGTGCAATATCGGCATCGTTGGAACCCAACGGGGCGCAGGACAAGCGCGCTCAATTTGAACCGATCCGCCTACGATCCGCAATCATTTTCCGCCCACAACTCGACTATTGACCACCGCCCGCCGGCATGGCATACTGTACGCATGGGCACGCGGAGTAGCTACCGCGTGAACGCCCCGGCCCGTCGCCCTGCACCCCATCGCATGGCGGCGGCCGGGGCGGCCCGCTCTCGATGGGGGATACGATGGCTCGCCGTGCCGACGAACACATTGCCCGCCTGCAATCAATCAACGCCCGCCTGACATCCCACGGCCACGGCAAGCCGATCGCGGATGCCGTTGGCCTCGCCAGTGACCTACTCGCGGCACTCGATGCCGTCATTTCGGCCGAACTGGCGAACTACTACCCGGTAGACCGGCTACCGATCCTCGATGACACGATTGCCCGGACGCAACGGACGTTACCGGCGATCCTTGACGCCATCGCCCGCCAACTGGCGGACAAGGGGATTGGGTTAGCCGACAGCACCGCGTACCGGAACGGGTTAGGGGCGGCCTACGCGGCCAGTCTCGCATTCTGGCGGGTATACCGGGGCACCTCGACGGACGGGGCGGCACCACGGGCGAAGCCGACGGATCGGGCGGCTTATCGCGACTGGTACATATCCATTGCATCGGACCACGAGACGGCCGTGCGGGCGGCGCGCAACCACGCAATGAACGACGTGCTACCGCGATTGCGGGCGATCCTGGGCGGCAAGGCTGAACCGAACGCCGGGAAAGTGGCGAAGAGTCCAACCCGTGAGACGAAACGGGGGCGGCCCACGTCCGACGCGAAATCCAGCGGTACGAAACTGATCGCGGCGCTGAACAAGCACCACGGATACGACGAGGGAGTTAGAGATTACGAATTGAAATTGTCGCAACTGACTGGCGCGGAACTCGGCAAACTCGCCGAGGTGTCGAAAGAGACTGCCAACAAGTTCATCAAGACCCAGCTCGAAGGGCGAAAGAACTACGCGGCCAAGTGCGAGACACCGCAAGGCATACATAGCTTGCTGGCCCTGCTCAACGGCCACATGTCAGACCGGAAACTCAAGTCACTCGTCACTGAAATAACCGCATCCGCGTCAGGCTAATTCGTCGATTTAATTGACGCGGCGAGTTTTTTCCAAAGTTGTTTTCCGCTGGAATTGCAAGCGATTTCGTCACTTCCTGAATGGCGTCCATTTAAAAATAATTGACGTTCCGCCTCTGGTGTCACGCCCAACACCGGAGGCTATCCATGATCGCGACTGAGACTCCCAGACTGCTGACGACGGGCCGACTGGCCACTTGTCTCGGACTCCCGCTCCATCGAGTCCTACATATCCTCGCCACGCGGCCGCACATCCAACCGGCGGCCCGTGCTGGCACCCTGCGACTCTACACGATCGACGCCCTCGATGCCGTCCGCCGTGAGATCGACGCCCGCCGCGATCGCGCCCCCGCTACTCCCACCGCCAAGCGCGCTTACTAACGTCCGACGGCCGCGAGCACACGCCCACGGCCGCCGGCGGGAAACAAGTACACGGCTTGCGGCGTGCGGGAAGGCACGTGGCAAGCGAGTCAACTAGGAGCACACGTGAGTATTGTACGCGACTTAGATGTCGATGATGCGCTGCTGCGCTCCGCACTGGACTACGCGGCGAGGGGATGGCGCGTGACCCCGCTACACGACGTGGCCGGCGGGGCCTGCTCTTGTGGCAAACCGGATTGTGACCGTTCGGCCGGGAAACACCCCCGAATGTCGAAATGGGGCGAGTCCGCCACGACCGACGAAGCCACAATTCGCGGATGGTTCACGAAGTGGCCGCCGATGAACTTCGGCATCGCGACCGGACCGGAGAGCGGCATCTGGGTTTTGGACGTTGAGGCCGAAGGGTTGGGCACGCTCGAAACGCTGGAGCGAGAGAACAAAGAACTGCCGAAGACGTTCACCGTTCAATCCGGCGGCGGCGGGAAACATTTCTATTTCCGTTGGCCGACGGACGGGACCGTTATCCCGTCGCGGAACGTGCCGTGCGTCGCGAAGATCGACACGCGGGGCGCGGGTGGGCAAATCGTCGGTCCCGGCTCGCGGTCCCTTAAGGGCGAGTATTCGATTCTCGCCGACGAACCGGCCGCCGATGCGCCGGAATGGCTCATCGACCTTGTGGCGCGGATGGAGCGACCGTCGGCCAGTTTTACGCCGGCCCTGCAACCGTCCCTCGACGTGGGGGACTCCGACCGGGTGCGGCGGGCACGGGCGTACCTCGAAAAAATCCCCGGCGGCGTAGCGGGCAACGGCGGGAGCAATCCGTGCCTATGGGCGGCGAGCGTGCTGGTATGGGGCTACTGTCTCGACCGGGCGACCGCTCGCGAACTCATGGCCGAATACTCGGCAAGGTGTAGTCCGCCGTGGAGCGAGCGCGAGATTGAGCACAAACTCGACGACGCGGCGAAGGGCGGCATCGACAAACCGCTCGGCTGGTTGCTCGACGCGGCACGGCCGGACCGGATCGCGGCGCCGTCGGCCAGACGTGGGGCGACGACCGCGACCGAGACACCACCCGCCACACCCAATGATGCCGTCGATGATCCGCACCGTCTCGCCGGCGCGTACCTGGCCGCCACGGCCGACGTGCTCCGGCACTGGCGCGGCGAGTGGCACCGATGGCACGGCGGCGCATATCGCCCCATGACCGACGACGACATGAGGGCACGGATTACCGAGCATATCCGGGCGGAGTTTGTACACGCCGGCGAGACGGAACCCGTAGACGATGACAAGGGGCCGCGCTCGACCCGCAAGGTATCGACCCGAATCGTCGGCGACACACTCAACGCTCTCGTGGGCATGGCCCACATTGGGGATGCCATCGACGCCCCGGCCTGGATCGACGGCGAGAAGGGGCCGGACCCAGCGGCCCTCATCGTCACCCGCTCCGGCATCCTCGACGTGGCGGCCTGGGCAGACGGTCGGCCAGATTATTTGCGGCCCCTGACTCCCGCACTCTGGACGCCGACGGCGCTCCCCTTCGCGTTTGCGGCGGACGCGCCGAAGCCTGAGCGATGGTTGGCGTTCCTGGGCCAGTTATGGCCGGATGACCCGGCATCCATTGCGTGTCTCCAAGAATGGATGGGTTATTTGCTCACGCCGGACACGCGGCAGCAAAAGATACTGTTTCTGCTGGGACCGAAGCGGGCGGGCAAGGGCGTAATTACCCGAATGATTACGGCGCTGGTTGGCGAGGAGAATCGTGCCGGTCCGACGCTTGGATCACTCACGACCAACTTCGGTCTATCTGCCCTGTTGGGTAAGACCGTCGCCACTATCTCTGATGCCCGGCTATCGGGTCGGGCGGACAGTGCCGTAGTAGTAGAGCGATTACTCAGTATAAGCGGCGAAGATGCGCTAAGCGTCGATCGGAAACACCGGGAACCTATCACCGCGAGATTGTCGGCGCGGTTCGTAATCGCCAGCAACGAGCTTCCGCGACTTGGAGATGCGTCCGGGGCGCTCGCCGGACGGCTCATCTTGCTCCGGTTCACTCGCACGTTTTTCAATACCGAAGACAGCGATTTTGAACGCAAACTACAACCCGAACTGCCTGGAATCCTGCTATGGGCACTGGATGGACTCCGACGACTTCGGGCGCGCGGGCGCTTCGTGCAACCGGAATCGGGCGGCAAACTTGTTCGCGAGATGGAAGACCTGGGCAGTCCGGTCGGGGCGTTCGTGCGGGAAAAGTGCGTCATCGAGAGTGGGGCATCGGTGCCGGTGCCGGAGCTATACGCGGAGTACCGCCGATGGTGCGAGCAACATGGGCGGAAGGACATCCAGAACGAAGAGAACTTCGGGCGAGATTTGCGCGCGGCAATTCCAGAACTCGAACGTGTACGGAGGCGGCAAGGCACGGAGCGATGGTATGCCTACACCCCTCTCCGATTGCGTCGCATAGGCGATCCAGAGGCCGAAGAGGGTCATCTAGTCCCTAGAGGTCGCAGCGACCTACCATTGGTCGCATTGCAAAAATCGGGGAGTGAAGAGATAGAAAAAGAATGGGAAGGTCGCTGCGACCTCCGGGGACCGATGGACCTAACCGCCCCGCCACCCCCCTCTGGCCCACCTCCTTCGACCGGCCGCCGTTACGGCGCCGTCAACGGCCCCGGTCAGGCGAAGGGGGGCGCAGCGTGACCGCCCTCGACCTGCTCTCCACGCTGACCGATCGCGGCCACACTGTTACGGCCGATGGGCCTAACCTGGCGATCACGCCCGACCCGCCCGCCGACCTCGACCCGGTTATTGCCATCCTCGCCGTCCCCATGCTCGCCATCGTGACGGGGCGGCGGCTGTACGCCATCGACACACACGGGCGCGGCTGTGCGAGACCCGATGGCATCGCGGACCCGTCGGCACTGCTCCCCGCCTCCGTGCGGCTCATGGCTGTGGGCGGCTTGTCCGAGTGGGACCGCGTGAGTCCGCACGCGACCGAAGCGTATCCGCACCTGTTCGCGCCGACGGCGAAAGCGGGAAAGGGGGCGGCATGATGGACGCAAACACGGCCACATCCCCGCCGGCCCCGTTAGATCGACCGCCCGGCAAACCGTGGCCGATCAAAGAGGCGGCGGACTACCTGGACATAAGTATCCGCACCCTGACCCGCGCGGCCGACCTGGGAAACGTCCGCCTGATCCGGTTCGGCCGAAAGATATCGGTCCCCGATTCCGAAGTCCGGCGACTGGCCGAAGAGGGCTTGTAGTTGCTCCGCCGACGATTCCGATGATACTCTCAGACAAATTCGAGGAAGACCGATGGGAAGCGTATTCCGAAAAGTATCGACTCGACCGATTCCGAAGGCGGCGGAAATCGTGGAGAAGGGCGGCCAACGCTTCGCCCGCTGGCGAGTCCGTGGCAAGCTGCGGACCGCACCACTCTCTGAGGCGGGGACTACGGTCCGCCAGGAGTCCGGCACTTACTACGCGAAGTACCGCGACGGCGCCGGCAAGGAAGTCATTCGTGCGACGGGATGCCGTCAAGAACAGACGGCACGGCAACGGCTCACCGAGTGGGAACGCGAGGCGGAACAAATACGGGCCGGAGTCCTGACCGGCAAAGAACTCGCGCAGGCGAAGAAGTCCCGCGATCCGATTGAAGAGCACTTCACCGCCTTCGAGGGGCGGCAGTCCGCCAAACAAGTTAGTCCCGTTTACCTTAAGAACACAATGTCCGCCCTTCGCCGGATCGCGGAGGACTGCGATTTCCCGACGCTCGCGGACCTCGACGCCGAACCCGTGGAACGATGGTTGACCGCCCGACGGACCGAGGGGATGGCGGCCAAGACCCGCAACGGCTACCGCGAGGCATGGAATCTCTTCTTGAACTGGTGCGTTGAGACGGGCCGACTCGCGGCGAACCCGTTCCACCGTTTGCCCCTCGCAAACGTAAAGACCGACCGACGGAAGACACGGCGGGCGATGACCGAGGCGGAACTCGGCAAGTTGCTCGCCGTGGCCCGTGACCGTGCCCTTAACGCCCGTCTCAGAGAACGACTTGACGGCAAGCCCGCCAAACTCTCACCCGCCTACCGGGCGAAGTTGGAACGCAACGGACGCATCCGGGCGCTGATCTACAAGACGTACATCCTGACGGGCCTCCGATTCGACGAACTGCGGAGTCTGACCGTGGGGGATGTTCGATTCGATGGGACACCCCGCATCGAACTCGCGGCAGCGAACGAAAAGAGTCGCAAAGGCTCGCGGATTCCTCTCCGTCCCGACCTGGCGGGAGACCTGAGAGCGTACCTTGACGAACGGGCACGCGAGACACAAGCGGCGATCCCCGCCCGCGAGTGATTGCTCCCCGTCCCGCTACATCTTGTAAGACACCTGAAGAAAGACCTGGAGGCCGCCGGCATCCCGGAAGTGGACGAACGGGGACACATCCTCGACATTCACGCCCTCCGGCACACGTTCAACACCCTGTTGGCCAAAGGCGGCGTGAATCAACGGATCGCGCAAGAACTCATGCGGCATTCCGATCCCCGGCTGACCGCCAACGTCTACACCGACCTGGGGATTGGCGATACGGCCGGGGCGTTGGACGCCTTGCCCGCGCTCCCGCTACCCGTTGCACCGGTCCGACCCGTTGCACCGGGCGTTGCACTAACTTCAGTCCCGACCGGTCAAAATGATTCCGTTGGTTTCCGTCCGGCGACCGATGCCGATGAAGGGGACCAATGGGACGAAACGCTCAAAATCGCTGGAAATGTCAATGAAAAATGCCCTGAGTCAACTCCAGTCAACTCAGGGCACGCGATTGTAAGAACTACCGAAGAAGTTGCGGCGATAGGATTTGAACCTATGACCTCCAGGTTATGAGCCTGGCGAGCTGACCGGACTGCTCCACGCCGCGTTCTGTACCGGTACTATAGCGCGCGGCGCGGATTCGTAAAGGGGGCTGCGCCGCTTTTCCCGCTCCGCACCTTGCGGCTCCGCCGTCCGAAACCGACAATCTCGGCCACGGACCCCGGAGATGAGCCATGCCCCGCCCCGCCGATCGCGCCGCCGAACTGCGCGAGTTGATCGACCACCACAACCGGAAATACTACGTCGACGCCGCGCCGGAAATCTCCGACCGCGAGTTCGATCGCCTGCTCCAGGAATTGATCGACCTGGAAAAGGCGCACCCCGATCTCGCGACGCCGGACAGCCCGTCGCGGCGCGTCGGCGGGGCGCCGATCGAGGGGTTCGAGAAGGTCGCGCACCGCGTGCCGATGATGTCGATCGACAACAGCTACTCGGCCGACGATCTGCGGAAGTTTGACGCCGACGTCCGCAAGACGCTCGGGAAGGCCGAAGTCGAGTACGCGGTCGAACTCAAGATCGACGGCGTCAGCATTTCGCTCACCTACGAGGACGGCCTGTTCGTTCGCGGGGCGACGCGCGGCAGCGGCGACATCGGCGACGACGTGACGCACAACCTGCGAACGATCGGCGGGGTGCCGCTGCGGTTGAACGCGATCGCGCCGCCGGCGGTGGTGGAGGTCCGCGGCGAGATCTTCATGACGCGCGCGGAGCTGGCGCGGTTGAACGCGGAGCGGACGAAGGCCGGCGAAGAGCCGTACGCCAACGCGCGGAACACGACGGCGGGCACGCTCAAGCAGCTTGATCCGAGGGAGTGCGCGAAGCGCCGGCTGAGCCTGTTCGCCTACGCCGTCGGGGCGCTCGAGGGGGCCGAGTTCGCGACCCAGGAGAAACTGCTCGCGGGCTTGAAGGGCTGGGGCTTCCCGGTGAACGAGCACGCTAAGACGTGCCGGTCGATGGACGAGGCGATTGCGTACTGCGATTCGTGGAGCGAGCGGCGCCACCAGCTACCCTACGATACCGACGGCATGGTGGTGAAGGTGAACGAGATCGCCGCGCGGGTGAAGCTCGGGGCGACGAGCAAGGTGCCGCGCTGGGCGAAGGCGTACAAGTTCGAGGCCGAGCAGGGGATCACGAAGCTCGGCGGCGTCGAATTCTCCGTCGGGAAGTTCGGGGAGCTGACGCCGGTGGCGCTCTTCGATCCGCCGGTGCAGTTGGCCGGCACGCGCGTCGGCCGGGCGAGCATGCACAACGCCTCGTGGATCGACCAGATGGACGTGCGGCTCGGCGACACCGTCGTCGTCGAGAAGAAGGGCGAGATCATCCCGCAGGTGGTGGGCGTGCAGGCGGACGCGCGGACGGGCGCCGAGACGCCGATCGCGTGGCCGAAGGCGTGCCCCGTCTGCGGCGGCCCGGTGGCGAAGAACGAATCGGCGACGAGTTACGGCTACTTCTGCGGCGACGTCGGGCGCTGCCCCGCGCAGGTCGCCGGGCGGATCACCGCCTTCGCCCGCCGCGAACGGATGGACATCGACGGCCTCGGCGAGGAGATCGCCAAGCAGCTCGTCGACACCGGATTGGTCCAGTCGGTGACGGACCTGTATTCACTCACGAAAAACCAGCTCCTCGCGCTCGAGAAGTTCAAGGACGCGAAGGCGACGAACCTGCTCAAGGGGATCGCCGCGAGCAAGGATCGCGGCCTCGCGCGCCTGCTCGCGGGGCTGACCATCTATGGCGTCGGCGAGAGCATGGCGGAGCTGCTCGCCGACCAGTTCGGTTCGCTGGACGCGATCCTGGCCGCGAGCGAGGAGGACCTCGCGACGGTGAAGGGTTTCGGGCCGGTGCGGGCGAAATCGATCCGGGAGTTCTTCCGCGGGCCGGACGGGGGGAAACTGGTCGAAGGATTGAAGGCGCACGGATTGAAGCTGACGCAGGACCGCAAGGCGGCGCCGGAGGGCGCGCAGCCGTTCGCGGGCAAGACGCTGGTGGTGACGGGCACGCTGGCGAACTACGATCGCGCCGGGATCGAAGCGAAGATCAAGGAACTGGGCGGCAAGACGAGCGGGAGCGTGTCGAAGAAGACCGACTTCGTGCTGGCGGGCGAGAGCGCCGGCAGCAAGCTGGACAAGGCCCGCGAACTCGGCGTCCGCGTGCTGACGGAAGCCGAGTTCGAGGCGATGATTTCCTAGGCCGCCCGCGCCGCGAGGGGGGCTTCGAGGTCGCGCAGGGCGCGGAGGCCGTCGCCGAGGTTGCGGATTGCCTTCGAACCGAGGATGGAGCGCAGCCGGGAGCGGTCCAGCCACGGCGAGCGCGGGCGCGGGGCGTCCTCCTCCAGTTCCGCGATCGACTGGCGGACGATCCGGTCGCAGTCGAAGCCGTTCACGAACGCGACGGTCTGGTGGAACGCGAACTCGGTGACGCGGTCCGGCCCGACGGCGTGAAAAGTTCCCGATGTTTCCTGGCGAATGAGATCAATGGCGACTTCGGCCAAGTCCGGCGCGTAGGTCGGCTGACAGTGGCGTTCGGCGGTCGCTTCGACGGTGTCGTCGTCACTCAGTCTCCGCGTGGTGCGCTCGGCCGGGTTCTTGCCCCGTTCCTCCGACCCGTAGACCCAGTGGGTGCGCAGGATGACGTGCCGGTGCGGCACGAGGTCGCGGATCGCCTCCTCGGCGCGCGCGGCGGATCGGCCGTGGACGTTGAATGGATCGAGCGGCGCGTCTTCGCGCCGGGCGGTTCGGCACTCGCCGAAGACGTGCGCCGTGGAAAAGGCCACGAGCGCGGCGCCGGCGCGGGCCGCGGCTTCGGCAACGACCGCCGCGCCCTGTTCGTTCACCGCCCGGCATTCATCCGGGTTCGCCTCCGCGAAATCGATCTGGTTCAAGCCCGCCGCAAGGTAGATCGCGTCCGGCTGGAAATCTTCGACCAGCGCGAAGACGGACGCTTCGTCGCAGATGTCCAGGGGTGTATGGTCGTGGTGCGGCCGGCGGTACCAGGTGCCGAGCACGGCGTCGCCGTGGCGTTCGCACGCTTCGGTCAGGGCCGAGCCGATCAATCCGGTCGCTCCGAGAATCAGGCTGCGCATCGGGGGAGTCCTCGCAAGGGTGGTCAGGCGGCCGCGCGGAGCGGTTCGAGTTCGGGTCGCGGCGCGTGGCGTTCGTACCAATCGAGCGTCCGCGCAGCGATGCGGCCGAGCGCGTCCTGCGCGGGATCGCGCGGGTGCACCACGCGGTCGCGGAGTTCGAGGGCGGTCGTGGTGGCCGGAGGCTCGTGCCACAGGCCGTTCGCCGGCGGTTCCGCCAATTCGGTCAGCCATTCGGCGGCTTCCAACAAGGCGTCGGCGGCGTCGGCGGCCCACGTCAGCGGTTCATCGCGCTCCGGTGCGGCGATCGCGCGGCCCCGCGCGGCGGCGGCGAACAGGCGCGACGCCCACGAGTCCGCCGCCGTGTTCCCCGCGCCGAAGAGCGACGGCAACCGAACGAAGCCGACGCGCATCCGGCCGAGTGGTGGGTTGTGGAACTGGATCGGCGAGTCCGATCGCGCGACCGGTACGACAACGGGCAGCGACGGCGACAGCCGCGCGACCGCGCGGAGGAACTCCGCCGTGATCTTGTGCTTCGCGTGCGATTGCCCGGAGACGGCGGCGAGTTGAAAGACGGCGGCGGGGCCGTGGATGGCGATGAGGCTCCGCAGTCGCTGCGGGTCGGCGGGGCCGCGGACGACGCGGATGCGGCGGTGCAGGTTGTCGGCGAAGAATTCGGAGGGGCGTTGGGAATCGCGGATGAGGCCGGTGACGTCCGCGCCGCGTTCGAGGAGCGCGCGGACGACGTGCGTGCCGAGGAAACCGGTGCAGCCGAGCACGAGCGTGCGCCGGCCGCGCCAAAACGTCGAGGGATCCATCCGCCGCTCCCGATCGTCGTCCGCCGGGCGCATCCTGCGCTTCGGCCATCGGACGAAAGGAGCGGAGTCTAGCCCGGCGCCATGCCGCTGGTCAAGGGGGATTCGCGCCGGCGAAGGTCCTTGGAGTCTACGTCGCACTATCATGTCAATACATTCACGCGCGAGGCTTCCACGACATGGCCGCGATCGTCCCGCACCGGTTCCTCGTGCGGTTCTGCCATCCGGTGCCGTACCACAAGGCGATGCCGCTCGCGGGGTCGCACGTCGTACAATTGCCGGAGTCGGCCCGGCTGGACAACTTCGCGGCGCTCGACGAACTCGAGAACTTCGCCGACGTGCGCGTGGCGTGGAACGAGTTCGGCCTTGGGATTCAGGTCTCCGTGTCCGGGAAGTCGCAACCGCTCGAATGCGACGCCGACCGGCCGCAGACCTCGGACGGCCTGCTGCTCTGGATCGACACGCGCGGCGACCGCACGGCCCACCGCGCCAGCCGGTACTGCCATCAATTTGCATTGCTCCCGTCGGGCGGCGGAGCCGACAAGGACGAACCGAGCCTCGCACAGTCGAAGATCAACCGAGCCTTGATGGACGCGCCGCTCCACGGCGCCGCCGAGATTCCGTTCCGCGCCTCGAAAACCAAGGGCGGCTATTCGCTCGAAGCGTTCTTCCCGCTCGCGGTGCTCAACGGCTACGACCCGGAGCAGCACCCGCGCCTCGGGCTCTGCTACGCGATCCGCGACGCCGAGCTCGGCGACCAGTACCTCGGCATGAACCGCGATTTCCCCATCGCCGACGATCCGTCGCTCTGGCATTCGATCGAACTGGTGAAGTGATACAAGACGGATGATGGCCACAAAGAGGCACAAAAAGTCACGAAAAGTCGGATGGTAATCCTTCTCGCGTTCTGTGCCTTCCATTCTCGTCCCGAACCTCCGGTTCTTGACCTCGTCCCGAACCTCCGGTTCGGGATGCGGCGTTCGCCAACCTCGGGTTGGCGAACACGAGTCGTTGCAACGACGGAAGTACTCGAACCCGAAGTTGTGTACGGCCCGACACGGACCAAGGATTCGGGCCGAGCCGAGTCGCGAGAAGTTGAACGGAATTCCTTCTCCCTTTTTGTGCGTTCTCGTGCCTTTTCGTGGCCAATCTCACTTCAATTCGATTCCCAGTTCGTTCGGCGCGGGCACGGTCACAGCCAATCGAATACCCAATTCGACGGGCGAAGAAATGCTCACGTCGCGCGGCCGCACGGGAACGGGGACCGGCTTGGGAGCCGGCGGTCGCGCCAACTGCGGCACTCGATACGGGATGGGGTTCGGCGGACCGCCGAAGAGCGGGGATTCGCAGGGAATCCCCGGCGTTCACCCCGCCTCGGTCGAGCGCGGGGCGGTGATCGTCCAGGCCACGCCGGCCGCCAGGATCAACAGGCCGCCGGTGAGATTCTTCGCGCGCATCGCATCCTCCGCGTTCGGGCCGCGGAGGATACGGCATCGCGGTCGGATCGCGAAAGGGCAATCACTTCGCCTTCGCCGTCTCGCCGATCATCTTCGCGATCGCGAGGATCGCGTCGTCGGCCTTCTCGTTGGTCAGGCCCTCGGTCAGCGTCTTCACGAGCTTGCCGTTGAAGTCGTCGGGGAAGCGCGCCCGGGCATCGGGCGAGAAGGCGATGTAGAGCATCTTCGGATCGGCGGAAATGAGCACCACGACGCCGGAGACCTTCTCGGCCATGCCGCGCTTGGTCGCCCAGCTCCGCGCGTAGGCGAGGCGTTCGTCCGCCTTCATGCCGCGCACCTTGTCGGCGTCCTCCTTCGGCGCCGACGCGAACGTTTCGACGAGCAGGTCGAGCTGCTTCTTTTCCTTCAGTTCGTCCACGCTCGTCTGGAGTTTCTTCGCCGCGTCGGCGGAGAAGAACTTGCCGCCGTCGGCCACGGACTTCGGCTTTTCGACTTTCGGCGGATCGGCCTTCGCCGTCGAAACGCCCTCGGATTTCAGCACGTTCCGCACTTCGGAGAGGCTGATGAAGGTGCTGAGCAGCTGCGCGTTGGTCGCCCCGCCGTGCGTGACGCCGACGAGTTCGCCCTGGTCGTTCAGGAGCGGTCCGCCGCTGTCGCCGGGGTTCGTGGCGGAATCGGTTTCGATCACTTCGCCCCGGCATCGCAGCAGCTTGCCCCCGCCGAGTTGCGCGCTCCACTGGTGCTTGTACACCTGCCGCACCTTGCCCGGCACGTAGCCCCAGAGCGCGTCCGACTTGCCCGTGTTGCCGATGGAATGCACCGATTGCCCCGGCTCCGGCGTCTTCGTCGCCAGCGGCAGGGCGTTCGCGCCGTCGGGCAGGCGCTCGAGTTGGATGAGCGCGAGGTCCACGGACTTCTCAAGCGCGATCACGCGGCCGGGGATCGCCAGCCGCGCGGCGCGGTCGGTGTAGTGCTTCTTCTCGGCGATCGGTTTCTCGTCGCGGAAGTCGGGGAAGAAGACCTTCGCGCGGGGGTTCTCCTCGACGACGTGGTAGTTCGTCAGGACGAGCCGCTTCTCCTTGTCGACGAGCGACCCGCTGCCGGTGGCGAGGCCGCGGTCGCGCGTCGAATGGATCCAGACGACGGACGGGATGGCTTTCTTGTAAACCTTCGATCCGTCGGAGTCGTCGGCGCGGACGGCGGGAACGAAGAGCGTTGCGAGCAGCGGCAGCGCGAAGCGGACGGGCGACATGGGGCACTCCTTCGAGAACGCGGGCGGTTCCTTCGCCGGCATTCTAGGGGGAGCGCGGCCGGGAAATCACGGCATCATCGGGAAGTCCTTCATCGGATCGGCGTGCTTGAGGAGGCCCTTGCCGTCGGCGGTGGCGCCGTTTGTGAGGTTGCCTGCGGGAGTCTTGGCATTCGGGGCGACACCGCCGTTGAAGGCGAATCCGAGGCCGAGCAAGAGCGCCACGGACGCGGCGAGCGCGAACCGGCTGCCCCAGGCGCCTTCGGAGGCGGGCGCGGGCTTCGCGGTCGCCGGCGTCGGGCACGCCGGCCACGGTTGCGGCACCTGCCCGCGGAAGAAGTCCGCGAAGGCGCGATCGGCGTCGGGGGAGAGAGGAGTCGATGCCATCGTTACGGTCCCACCTCGTTCTCGGTCAGGCGGTCGGCCATGCGCTGTCGCGCCCGGCTGAGCCGCATGTGAACCGCCGATACTTGGATGCCCAGCAATTCCGCGATGGTGTCGGCGTCGTAGTCCATCGCGTACTTCAGCGTCAGGATGTCGCGGTCCCCGGCGGGGAGTTCCTCGAGGACCGACCGGACGCGGGCGTTGCGTTCCGCGAGTTCCAACTGCTCCGTCGGCGAGGGCGACGGGGATCGGACGCCGTTGAAGAGTTCCGCCGGGGCGGTGCCGTTGCGGCGGAACGAACTCTTCGCGGTGTCCTCGGCCAGGTTCCGCGCGACGCGCAGGAGCCAGGCGCGGGGGTTCTGGATCGCTTCGCCGGATTCCCACTCGCGCCAGAGCCGCAGGAACGTTTCCTGCATCACGTCGCGGGCGGTTTCGGCATCGAGCCAACGCGCGAACGCGACGGCCCAGACCGCGCGGGCGTGCCGTTCGTACAGCGCCTCGAATTCGCCGCGACGACCGGCGGACGATGCTGCGTTCACGGAGTTTCCGATGCGGCCCCGCTTGGCTGAAAATCAGAACGAACCACGAGCGAAATCCTAACGGAAAATCACCCCGTCACGGCCAGATTATCCCGGTGGATCAGCTCGTCGTACGGCAGCGATCCGACGGTCTTTTGAATTTGATCTTTCCCCAACCCCATGATCTTGCGGGTTTCCGTCGCGGAATAATTCGAGAGACCCCGCGCCACCTCGCGGCCGTCGAGGTCCAGGATCGTGACCACGTCGCCCTTTCCGTATTCGCCGAAGACGCCTTTCACGCCGACGGGCAGCAGGCTCGTGCCCTTCTCCACCACGGCGCGGCGGGCGCCGGCGTCGACGGTAAGGGATCCTTTGGGCTGGGCGGTGAACCCGAGCCAGCGCTTCCAGGCCGGCACGGCGTCGCCGTGCGGGAGGAAGAGCGTGCCGACCGATTCGCCGGCAAAGATGCGGTCGAGGATGCCGTCGAGGGAGCCGTTGGCCATGACGACGGCGCCGCCGGCGGCAGTGGCGAGGCGGGCGGCGCGGAGCTTGCTCTTCATGCCGCCGGTGCCGAGCTCGCTCTTGGTGGCGCCCGCCATGTCGGCGATACCGGCGTCGATGTAGGGCACGGTTGCGACCAACTGGGCGCTCGCGTCGACGCGCGGGTCGGCGGAATAGAGGCCGTCGACGTTCGTGAGCAGCACCAGGAGCGGCGCCTGGAGCAGGTTCGCGACCATCGCGGCGAGGGCGTCGTTGTCGCCGAACTTGATCTCGGCGATGCTGACCGTGTCGTTTTCGTTGATGATCGGCAGGGCGCCGAACTCGAAGAGCGTGCCGATGGTGTTGCGGGCGTTCAAGTAGCGGACGCGGGAATCGAAGTCGCCGGCGGTGAGGAGGATCTGCGCGGCCGGGATGCCGTAGGGGTTCAGCGCCTCCTGGTAGAGTTGCATGAGCGCCGACTGGCCGACGGCGGCGCAGGCCTGCAGGTGCGGCAGGTCGGTGGGGCGCCGGCCGAGGCCGAGCTTGCCGACGCCGGCGCCGATGGCGCCGGAGCTGACGAGCACGAGCCGGTGCCCGGCGTCGCGGATGCGCGCGATCTGCCCGGCGAGCGATTCGATCCGGTGGCGATCGAGTTGCCCGGCGGCGTCGGCGAGCACGTTCGTGCCGACCTTCACGACGACCGCGCGCGGCGATTCGACGAGCGACAGGCGGACGGCATCGGCGGCCACGGTTCCCCTCCGTTGGAACGGGAATTCTAGCGAACGGGAGCCGGGGAAAAGAAATCGGCCGATAAAAAAGGTGACAGTCCCCTTTTCACGTCACAATCGCGCAACGGAATGTTTGACCCGTAGCCGGTCGGCACGGTAGGATCACCCGGTCGGCCGTCGAGGACGTTCCGTGACCACCGCGCGCGCCGTTTGGACCACTCTCGCGATTCTCGTCGGCGCGTTCGCGTCGGCGGCGCCGAACCCCGTCGTTCGATCCGCCGAGACTCCCGAGCGATTGCTGGAGCGC
Source organism: uncultured Alcaligenaceae bacterium (assembly GCA_964453375.1). Lineage (GTDB taxonomy): Bacteria > Planctomycetota > Planctomycetia > Gemmatales > Gemmataceae > Limnoglobus. The sequence continues at coordinate 12,292 of CAYVRB010000039.1, read as the reverse complement.
GCCGCCGTCGCCGAGACGGCCGGGGAATGGGAGCGGGCGCTGGAATCGTACCTGCGGGCGTATCTCGCCGGCCGGCAGACGCCGGAGATCCGCCGCAAGATCGCGGCCTGCCAGCGGCACTCGGCGCAGGCGCGCCGGCATCGCGATCCGATGTTCCGCCAGCACATCCTGAGCCTGCCGACCGCCGACGCCCTCAATCTCTATTCCGAAGTGCTCGACAAGCTGACGACGCTCCACGCCGATCGCGACGCGGCGACGCCGACGAAATTGTTCCTGAGCGGGCTGGAGGAATTCGACCGCGCCCTCGCCAACCGCGCGTTCCGCGGCGAGCATCTTCCCGGCGCCCCCGACGCCACCGTCGCCCGGTTCCGCCGCACCATCGCCGAATTCTGGAAGACCAAGCCGCCGACGACCGTGCGCGAGGTGCGGGCCGCGGCGCTCGAACTGGCACGGTCCGCCGGCACCGACCTCGGCGTGAAGGCCGGCTCCGCCGTCGTCCTCGAGCTGCTCTGCGGCGCCTGCAACGGCCTCGACGAGTACACCGTCTACCTCTCGCCACTGCACGGCCAAGGTCCATCGGGATTCGCCGAGCTTGCAGCGTACGGCGTCGTCGCCACGTTCCGCGACGGCGCGCTCGCCATTGACCGCATTCTTCCCGAATCGTGGGCGGCCGAGAACCCCGTCCTCAAAGTCGGCGACCGGATCGCGCGCGTCAACGGCCGCCGCGTCACCGACGCCGTCACGCTCGCCGAAAGCCTGCGCTTCCCGATCGACGGCGAACACGAATTCGAGATCGCCGGCGAGTTCTCCATGATGGCGATGCCCGCCCGGCTGCCGACGCCGCTGCCGACCGTCCAGGCGACCATCCCGAACATGAAGGACGGCGTCGGCTACGTCAAACTCACCGGTTTCCACGAACAGACGCCCCTCGAACTCGACGCCGCCCTCGCCCGACTCAAGGAGCAAGGCGTCCGCTCCCTGGTGCTGGACCTGCGCGGCAACACCGGCGGCCATTTCCTCGCCGGTGTCCGCGTCGCCGAACGCTTCGTCCCCGCCGGAATCCTCGCCGCCACCGAGGGCCAAGTCCCGGAATTCGCCAACCGCGTCTTCTCCTCCGACAGCGGCATGATGGCCTTCGATCTCCCGATGGCCGTGCTCATCGACACCCGCACCATGTCCGCCGCCGAAATCGTCGCGAGCGCCCTCAAGGACCAGCAGCGCGCCGTCGTCATCGGCATGCCCACCTTCGGCAAGGGCGTCGTGCAGCACCCCTTCAAGCTCGGCGCCGCCGACAGCGTCCACAAACTCCGCTCCGGCACGCTCGTGCTCACCATCGCCAAGGTGCTCACCGCCCGCGGCACGGCCCTCCACGGCCACGGCGTCCTCCCCGACCTCGTCGAAGCCGATCCCGTCCGCCAGCTCGCCCTCGCGCTCGAACGCCTCGCCCCGCGCTGACCCATACAATCCCCGCATGGAACCCTCCGCGCTCCCCGCGGCCGAGACCCTCTCGGCCCTTCGGCTCATCGACCTCGCCCTCGCGGAAGACCTCGGCACCACCGGCGACCGCACCACCCTCGCGCTCATCCCGCCCGAGGCCGTCGCCACCGCCGCGTTCGTCGCCCGCGCTCCCGGCGTCGTCGCCGGCCTGCCCGTCGCGAAGCTCGTGCTCGCCGCCGTCTCGCGCGACCTCCGCCTCGATTGCTCCGTCGCCGACGGAACGAAAGTGGAAGCCAAGACGACGATCGCGACCGTCGTCGGCCCGCAGCGGGCGATCCTCGTCGCCGAGCGCACCGCGTTGAACTTCCTCCAACGGCTGAGCGGCGTCGCGACGCAATCGCGCCGATTCGTCGACGCCGTCGCCGGGTTGCCGGCGAAGATCCTCGACACGCGCAAGACCACGCCCGGCTGGCGGCTCCTGGAGAAGTACGCGGTCCGCACCGGCGGCGCCGCGAACCATCGGATCGGCCTTTCGGACGCGATCCTCATCAAGGACAACCATATCGCCGGCGTCGGAGGGGACGTCCGCCTCGCGGTCGAGCGGGCGCGGGCCTACCCCGGCAACTCGGGGCTGCCCGTCGAGATCGAAGTCGATTCCCTCGCGCAATTGGACCGCGTGCTGCCGGCGAAGCCGGAGATCGTGCTGCTCGACAACATGCCGCCGGCGACGATGCGGGAGGCGGTGTTGCGCCGGAACGCCGCGTCGCCCGGCACGCTCCTGGAGGCATCCGGCGGCGTGACCCTCGCCACCGTCCGCGGCATCGCCGAGACCGGCGTGGACCGCGTCAGCGTCGGCGCGCTCACGCACTCCGTCGCCGCCCTCGACATCGCCCTCGATTTCCTCGCGTGACCGCGCCCGCCGAGATCCGTTCCGTCCCCGGCCGGTTCGTCGGCCGCGAGGTGCGCGTCTTCGACTCCTTGCCCAGCACCAACGATACCGCGATGGAATCGGACGCGCCGGACGTCACGGCGTTCGTCGCGAACCACCAATCGCGGGGCCGGGGCCAGCACGGCCGCGTCTGGGCCAGCCGAGCCGGCGATTCGCTCTTGCTTTCGATCCGCCTGCGGCCGCCGACCGAACTCGCACGGCCGGTGATCCTCACGGCCTTCGCCGCCGTCGCCGTCGGCGACGCGATCCGCGAACTCGCCGGCGTCCAGGCGCGCATCAAGTGGCCGAACGACCTGCTCGTGCGCGGGAAGAAGGTCTGCGGCATCCTCATCGAGGCCGGCCGCGCCACCGTCGTCGGCATCGGGTTGAACCTGAATCAATCGACGGAATCGTTCGATGAATCGGGCCTGCCGGACGCGACGTCGCTCGCCCTCGTCGGCGGTCTAATCGTCGATCGGGACCGAGCATTGGAATGCGTGTTGGATCGGCTCGATGAAGAATGGTCGCGCCTGCTCGCCGGCGAGCGGGTTCCGCTCGAATCGGATTGGAAATGGCGGATCGGCTTGCTCGGCCGGGGCGTGCTGGTCGAAAAGGCCGACGGCGAGATCGTCGCCGGGCGGCTCTTGGAAATGAGCTTCGAGGCTTTGGAACTCGTCCGCGACGACGGCACGGCCGAGACGATCCCGCCCGAACTCGTCCGGCACCTCCACGCGGTCTAGCGTAGACCCGCCGTTCGCTTGCGCACGGGCAGTCGGAACGGGGCGCGCGCCCGGCGCGGTTTCGGCGCCTCGCACTTGCCCAAGGTATACGCGTGGCACTGCGGGCACGGCCGCGATTCGATCGCCTCGCGCTCGTACACCGAATCGCCCCCCTGCACCGTCCACGCCAGCCCGCAGGCGGCGCAGCGAATCGTCCAATCCGTTTTCACTAGGCACCCGATTCCTTGGATCGTCGGTTCGCGGGTCCGTCCGGCGGGCGGGCAACTGGAGCCGACGCGTCGTGGGGTCAGTATTGCGGCCGATTCGGATCGCGGATCGGGAAACCCCGGTATCCGCGAGCGACCCACACCTTCCACCCGCCGACCACCACTCCGTTTTCCCGATACTCCACGCGATATGGCCCCACGAGGCTGTCGAAGGCGTCGGTGCCGTCGGGCAGCTTCTCGCCGACGTACACGAACGTGCGCCCGGCGAAGGCTTGCGCGTCGGCGAGCGGGTTCGGCCGCCAAAGGTCGTACTGGCTGTAGCGGTCGTTCAGCGCGGTGCCGAAGCTGTAGACCGTGGGATTTCCGCGGCAATAGAAGGCGAGTTCGCCGGGGACGGTCCAGGTCATCGTCGCGAGTTCCGCGGTTTGCCCATCTTCGCGCGCGATCCGATCGCGGATCGCGTCCACTTCGGCCGCGAGGTGCCGCCAGCCGCGCAGGCGCGCCGTCGGGTCGAGGTTGCGGACGGGGGCGAGCCGATCGTCGGACGGTTCGGGCGCGAGGGCCGCGAACGCCGGGAGCAGGAGTTGCGGGAAGCGCACGGCGATCGAAAGTGCGACCGACGAGGCGACGCCGAGCGCGAACAAGCCGCGCACGATCGTTCGATAGCGGCTCGGTTCGCCGTACCACTCGCGGCGCAGCCACGCGAGCGCCAGTAGGAACCCCGCCAGGTACGCCGCCGCCGGCCAGTTCGCCTGCGTCTTCACCCGAAGACTGAACGGCACGAAGACCAAAACGAGCGGCACGGAGAACCACCAGAGGAATGCGAGTTGGCGTTCCCGGCTTCGGCGGAACGCCCACGCCGCGAGGGCGAACGCGCAAAACCAGTAGCCGCCGAGGAACGCCGTCTGCCCCGCGAGGTAGTCGAGGGGGCCGAGCGCCTTGAAGCCGATCTTCGGGCCGGTCGCCAGGCCGGCCTGGCCAAAGAGGTGTCGAACGCCGATCCAGTCGTGTTGTGCGTTCCAGACGGCAATCGGCGCGAGGCCGAGCGCGCCGACGGCCGCCATGAGGACGACGCCGCGCCGATGGATCGATTCGCTTCGCGAAGCGATCAGCCAGAGCAGCGTCATCGCCGGGAAGGCGAGCATCGTATACTTCGTGAGCGTGCCGAGCGCGACGGCGGCGCCGGCGCCGAGCCATCCTCGGCGGTCGCCGTCGAAGACCGCGCGATGCGCGGCGAGCAGCGCCCAGCTCCAACAGCACAGGAACGGCGCGTCGATGGTGGTGAGCACCGCGCCGGCGGACAACGGCGGCAGCGCGATCCCCAGGCCGACCGCGGCGAGCGCGAGGCGGTCCGAGGCGAGCGTCCGCCGCGCGAGCAGGAAGACCGCGACGAGCATGAGGGCATTGCACAGGACCGCCGGCACGCGCACCGCGAACGCCGTGTCCCCGAAGAGCGAGCAGCTCGCGCGGATCAGCCACGCGACGGCGGGGCCTTTGCTGTAGTAGCTCCAATCCAACCGCCGGGACCAATCCCAATAGTGGGCTTCGTCCGGCGCGAGGTCGAGCGGCGACACCAGGAGATAGCCGAGGTTGAGCGCCGCGAACCCGGCGATCGCGAGCAGGCCGCCGGCGAACGCGGATCCGCGCTTCGACGAACGATCTGGCTCTGCCGGGGGAATCATGGAATCGGAACTTCCGGGCCGGAACGACGGAGCCATCAGACTCTTTCCCCTCGATCGGCGTCAAGCGGGAATCGGCGGGCACCGGCTTCCCCTTCCCGATTTCGGCCGACGTCTGCTAACGTGGGGATATCCGCGTTCGCGTCCCCGCCGAGGCCCACCCGTGGAAACCGAACTCGCGCCCGCCGCGTCGTCCCGCGCCGTCGAAGCCGCCCCGCGGCTGGTGTGGGGCGCCCGCATCGCGTCCGTCGCCGCCGCCATCCTCCTGACGCTCACCGTGCCGCTGGTCTACCTCGCGGTGGACCTCTTGGTCTGGCGCGGGGTCGTGCCGTCGTTCTCGGAACTGCCGGCGGCGAAGCGGCAGGTGTTCCAGGCCGCGTGGGATCACCGGCGCGGGGCGAACGACGAGATCACGAAGGCGTTGGCGCGCATCCGCCCGGCCGACTGGGAGGCGAAGGTCGACGAGTCGCAGCACTGGGAATGGCGCTGGCAGGCGGTGAACTACCGGATGTTCCACGATCGCGTGGGTCCGGAGGCGGCGGACGCGTACCTGACGCTGCCGGAAAATGGCGGCGCGGCGACGCCGACGGGACAACGGCTCGGCGTGCTCTCGCTGTTGGCGCGGGAGCAGACGCCGCCGTTCGCGCGGCCGATCGCCGCGCTTGCCCGCGCCGCCGAGTGGACCTGGAAACCGGACTCGGCCGGATCGAACGCGCCGTACCTCGCGGGGCTGTTCGTCGTGCTGTTCCTCGTCGTCGCCGCGCAACTGGCGCTGCTCTTCGGCGCGGCGCACATGGCCGCGGCCGCCGGCCTCGCCGCCGCCGTCCGCCTGCGGCGCTCGGTCTACAGCCACGCGATCCGTTTGAACCAGGTCGTCGTGCGCCGCCAGACCGCCGACGAAGTCGCCGAACTCTTGACCACGAAGCTCGAAACCGTCGCCGACGGCCTCCGCGCCCACCTGCTCTTCGGCTGGCGGCTGCCGGTGCTGATCGCGGGGCTGCTGCTCGTGCTCGTGTCGGTGAACGTGGGCGTGGCGCTCTGTTTCCTGTTCGCGGCCGCGCTCGTCTGGTTCGCCGTCGGGCAGGTGGCGGCGCACTTCCGACACGACGGGCGCCTCGCCGGCCGCCGCGCCGAAGCCCGCCTCTCGCAAATGCGCGAGTCGGTGTCGATCCTGCAACTGGCGAAATGCTACCTGATGGACCGCTTCAACCAGACGCGCGTCGAACGGCAACTGACGGACTACTCCCGCGCCGAGTGGCGGCGGCTGCGCGGCGAATCGCTGTCGCGCCCGGCGCTCGCCGCCGCCGGCACCCTCGCCGGCGTCGGCGTGCTGTACCTCGCCGGCCTCTCCGTGCTCCACGGCACCATGGGCGTCGCCGGGCTGGCGGCCAAACTCTTCGCCGTCGGCGCCCTCGTTTGGGCGCTCGGCGCCTGGCTGCAGGCGCGGGCGCGCATCCGCCGCGGCGCCGAAGCCGAGGCCGCCGTCGCCGAGTTCCTCAACCGCCGCGCCGACACCGGGCAAACCATCGACGCCGAATTCCTGCAACCCCTGGAGCGCCGCCTCGAATTCGTCGAAGTGAGCATGCGCGAGAGCGGCGGCGGGCGGATGCTGCTCGAGAACGTCTCGCTCGTGGTGCCGTCCGGCTCGCGCGTCGCCATCGTCGCCGCCGACCCGGAGGAGAGCCGCACGCTCGCCTTCCTCCTCGCCCGCTTCCTGGACCCCACCGGCGGCGAGATTCGCATCGACGGCAAGAACCTCCGCTGGGTCACGCACGAATCCCTGCGCACCCAGGTGGCGATGGTCATCCAGCAGAACCTGATCTTCGGCGACACGGTCGCCAACAACATCGGTTGCGGCGACGCCGGCTACACCCTCCCGCAGATCATCGAGGCCGCCAAGACCGCCCACGCCCACCAGTTCGTGCAGCGCCTGCCCCACGGCTACGAGACGCCCATCGGCGACGGCGGACAATCGCTCCGCCCCGGCGAAAAACTCCGCATCGCGCTGGCGCGGGCGCTCCTCCGCGATCCGTCCGTCGTCGTCGTCGAGGAGCCGGAAGCGCCGATGGACGAGGACTCGCGCGCCCTGCTGGACGACGCCTACGAACGCGTCGCGGGCAGCCGGACCCTGCTCTTCTTCTCGCGGCGGCAATCGGTGCTGCGGCGGGCGGACAAGGTGGCCGTGCTGCACCGCGGCCACGTCGTCGCCGTCGGCACGCACGAGGAACTGCTCAAGTCGAACGATCTCTACCGACACCTGCTCTTCAAGGAAGTGATCGTCCCGCACGCCGCGTAACGTCGATCATTCATCGGGCCGAAGTCTCAATGTCGATGAGTGGCGATCTTCCTTGGCAATTCGCCGACTCCCTCTCGGTTATCGACGCCAACGGCGTCGTTCTCCCAGCCCAGGGTTGAGGGCGCTTCGCCTGACACCTGGGAATTCGTGAGACTTCCTTGGTTCTTCGACGCCAACGGCGTCGTTCTCCCAGCCCGGTCGATGGCCAACCGATCGGCGGGTCATGACAACCTGGTTTTTCCTAGGTTTTCGGCCCTGAAAGGGCCGCTCCGTCAGCCCAGGCCGCAGGCCTGGGGTGCGTTCCTCACCGGTTTTCCGTCCTGAAAGGACGGTTCATTTCGTGGACATCTCTCTTCAACGAGCGGCCCTTTCAGGGCCGAAAACCATGGATCGCCGTGGTCCCCAGGCCTCCGGCCTGGGCTGACGGAGCGGCCCTTTCAAGGCCGAAAACCCTAAAAGAACCGACTCGCGATCACCTATCGAGTTGTTGGAAATCCATGGGGTTGCGTGAACGACGCCTTCGGCGTCGAAGAACGTAATGTATTACTCGGAGTTAGCCGGACCCGGCTCACTCCGCCGTCTTAGCGGCCACGGAAGGCGTCGGCACCTTCTGCGCCTTGGCGGCGTAGTCGGCCTTCAACGCGTCGAAATGGCGGGACTCCGCCCGCGACCAGCAGCGGCGCGCGAGCTTGAGATACCGATCGGCTTCCTCCGTGCGGCCCAGCCGCTCGCACAGCGCCCACAGGCCGAGCGCCCCGCGCACGCTGCCGCCGTCGTGCGCCAGCGCCTCCTGGAACGCCTCCTCCGCCTCGGCCGCGATGCCGCCCTCGAGCGCGGCCGTGCCCCACACTTCCATGTAGTAGGCCCCGCCGCCCCACGCGTGGTGCTGGTAGTCGTCCTTCGTCTTGTCGATCGTGCGCCGCAGGATCTTCGTCCCGGCGTCCCCGTTGCCCGTCTGGCATTCGTAGCGCCCCTGGATCTCCCACAACCGCAGGTCGCGCTGGCGATCGTTCCGCTTCGACTGGTTCGTCTGCTTGAGGATGTCCAGCTCCGCCTTCGCCCGTTCCGGTTGGCCGCGCTCGAGCGCGATCACCGCCGTGTAATACGCCCGCGTCACCTTGTCCGTCTTGGACATGTCGTTCACGAGCTTCTCGGCGTCGCTCCAGTTCTTCTCGCCGACCGCCTGGCGGAACCACTCCGGCCGGAAGGTGTACTTGTACCCCTCGGCCTCCTTGCGCAGGTTCGCGGCCTCGGCGAAGCGCCCGTCGTGCACGAGGCTGCGCGTCAGGGTCTCCATGTGGTGGCGGAACTGGTGGTCGTCGTCCGGCTTCACGCCGAGCGCCTTGTGGTATTCCTTTTCGAGTTCGTAGGCGCGGGCCGACCAGTCGGTCGTCTTCTGCCACTTGCCGACGCGCATGCCGAGGTGCGCCTGCATGTGGAACGCGTGCGGAATCTTCGGCGACGACGCGATGTAAGCCTCGGCGTGCGGCCAGCCGAGCGCGGGGCGGCGGACGTTCTCGAAGGCGTGGACCAGTTCGTGGTTCGCACCGGGATGCAGCGGGTTCACGTGCAATAGCGACTTGTACATCGCGATCGGGCCGAACTGCCCCTCGGCGAGCTGCGCCTTGGCGAACCAGCCCTCCTCGTCGTCCTCGTAGAGGGACAGCAATTCGTCGAGCGTCTGGTTCGCGCGCTTCTTGCGGTCTTCGGGTTTCACGTCGGGCCAGAGGCCGCGCTCCTGGAGTCGCGACTGGATGAGCAGGCTCTCGCGGTGGCTGGCCTTGCCCAGGAGCTTCTGCGCCTGGGCGAGGGCGAAGTCGTGCGGCGACTTGGTGAATTGGTCCGGCAACTTCGGTTGAAGGACGCCGCCCGTCAGGCCGAGGACGACGTCGGGTTTCGGCGTGCGCGTCTTGCCCCATTTCTCGAGTGATCGGTGCAGGCCGAGCCACGCGAGCGCGCAGTCGGGGTCGTGTCGCAGCGCCGTCTCGAAGCTGCGGGCCGCCTCGATCCAGACGTACGAGTAGTAGTAGCCGAACGCCTCGTCGCAGAACTTCTGGCATTCGACGGAAGTCGTGCTGACGCGGTAGTGGTACTTGCAGAGGTCCGGCACGTGGACCGCGGCGGGCAGGCCGGTGATCGGCAATTTCGGCCGTTCGGCGGGGGCGGCGGCGAGCGCGGCGAGGACGGTGAGCGTCGAGAACATGCGAAGGCCTGCGAAAGGTCGACGGCGGGACTGCCGAAAGTTTACTCCACGAGTGAAGGATCAGGAAGGAGCAAACTCCGATTCCTTCGATTCGTCGATTCGCTACAACCGAACCCATGGCATCGCCTTCGGCCGCGCGCGCGTTCTTCGCCCTCGTTCGCCTCACCTTCCTGCGGCACTGGCGCGTGCGGGCCTTGGCGTGGGCCACCTTCGGCCTCGTCGCGCTCACGGCCGCCGCCATCGCCATCTACACCCACGGCCCCGTCGGCTGGCGCGTCGAGAACCGCCGCGTCTTCGTTTCCGATCTCAAGTCCAACGGCGGCGTCTGGCTGACCTACCGCCAGTACGCCGCCGAACGGCTGCCGGTGTACATCCTCTTCCCCGGCCCGCCGCACCAGTTCGGCGCCAAGGCCGCCGCCATGGGCGCCGAGCAATGGCTGATGCTCAGCGACCACCCCGACGCGCGGAAGTTCCGCGACGACTACGCCTTCCTCCGCTTCTCGCGCTGGGTGGTGTTCGGCCTCTTCCTCGCCTTCGCGATGCCGCTGTTCTGTCTCGCCTACGCCTCCGGGGCGCTCGGCGCGGAGCGCGAGGGGCGCACGCTGCTCTGGCTCGCCACGCGCCCCATGCCGCGCGGCGGCATCTACCTCGCCAAGCTCCTCGGCGTGCTCCCCTGGTGCCTCGCGGTGTCGCTCGCCGGGTTCGGCGCCGTCTGCCTCGCGGGGGGCGAACTCGGCCAGGTCGCCTTCCGCGTCTACCTGCCGGCGGTCGTCGCCGGCACGATCGGCCTCGCGGCGCTCTTCCACCTCGTCGGCGCGCTCTTCCGCCGCCCCGCCGTCGTCGGCCTCGTCTACGTCTTCTTCTTCGAGACGCTGGTGGCGAACCTGCCGGGCAGCCTGAAGCGGCTGAGCCTGAATTACTACGTGCGCTCGTTGATGTACGACGGCGCGTCGGGCGTCGCGACGGTGCCGGAGGAGACGCTCGACGTGTACGAACCGGCGAGCGCGGCGACGGCGTGGATCGTGCTGCTCGCCGCGTCGGCGGTGCTGACGCTCGTCGGGATGTGGCTCTTCGCGCGGCAAGAACCGCGCGAGGAAATCTAACCGAACGTCACGCACCGTCTGGAAGTCCCGCGCGAACCTTTCATCTCGACAAGAATCTGGAAGAAACGACATCGGCAACTAGGAACTATTGCTAAAATGCCAATAGCTGGATTTCATTTTTGTTCTATTTGTCGATATTCGGTCTATTTTCACTGTAACGTCCCGGCTCGACCGACTAAACTCTTCCCAATCTTGGCGGAATGATACCGCCACACCAAGACCGACGCGGGAGAGTGGCATTGATGTCGCTTGCATTACTCAAATCGACCTCGACCGATCTTGACAGCCCGTCCGAAATCGCGGATACGGCTGCGGATCGAAAAGGCTCGCCCACGGCTCGCAATGATTCAAAGCCTGGTCTCACCACGATGCTGATCGACGACAAGGAAACACCCAAGTTGGTCTCGGAGATGATCGAACGGTATCCCCGGGTCGTCGAGGGTTCCGAACGAATCGAACTCGAACGCACCTTCAAGCTCAGTTACTACTTCGGCGGCTTGGTCGTGGCCCTGAAATCGACGCGTCAGGGGCCGGCCATCGCATATTCGGGACCGGTCGAAGAAGTTGCCCGCGCCATGAGCAAACTCACGCGCCGCGAAAGCGAACAATTGACCGTAGTCATGCCGGATCCAATCGAGGATCACGTTCAAGGGTTGAGAAAAAGTTAGACTCGATTGACTCAACCGATTCGAATTTCACCTTCCGGCAATGATTCGATCATGCCCGCGCATTCGTTTCAGGCCGATCCCCGAATAGTCTGCGGATTGGAATGCCCTCGTTACATGCTCCCCTTGAGGTTGCCAACCGCCACGAATGAGACGGTCTTTCAGTTCATTCTCGACACGGGTTCCGACGTTTCGTTGATACCAGCGGATTTGGCTCGAGCATGGCGACTTCAATTTTCGTCGCAAGACATCCTCGACGCGTCCCCGAAGACCATCTTGGGGAAACTCCCGGGAATCACTCGGGTCATCATGGCCAAACTCCACGCGCCCGACGATGAAATGTGCAACGAGTTTCCATTGCCCTGTTTCATCTATGAAACACCGACAACCGCGGTCGAATCGAAAGGATCGACCGCCGCGAAAACAATACCGCGATCCCCCAAGGATTTGGCGGAATTTGAACGAATGCTTGTGGATCCCGACTACACGGCATCCGACCCACCGCGCCGCTCGCCGATTATTTTGGGCCGGCTCGGATTCTGTTCCAAGTTTCGGCTCTTCCTCCACGGAAACCGCTGCATTGTCGGGACCGACGATGCGTCGATCCGAGCCACAATTAATTCATCTCAACAACGGCGTCACAAATAAAGTTTCGGCACTACTTCTTCAACTCCTTCACGCGCACGTTCCGATAGCGGACGAACTGCTTCGTGTAGTCGCCGCCGCCGTGGACCTGCAGCGCGATGCCTCCGGTGTCGGCGAGGCGATTCTCGGTGTCGGTGAACTCTGTGAACTTCACGCCCTTGATCCACGTCGTGATGGTCGGCGGGTTGCCGACGACGCGGGCGCGGAGCTCGTTCCATTCGCCGTGCTTCCAGAACGTCGGCCAGTCCTTGTGCTCGACCGGGCAGGCGATCGCGCCCGCGTCGTTCTTGCCGGGGGCGACGATCTCGGTCACGTCCTTGCCGAAGGCGAAGTTGCGGACGTGCGGCTTGCCGCCGGGCAGCCCCTCGCCGTAGAGGCCCATGAGGTTGC
>CAYVRB010000038.1:0-28880 GCA_964453375.1 uncultured Alcaligenaceae bacterium | reverse complement strand
CGGCCAGGCCGGCCACGGCGTACGGCCACGCCTTCGGCGCGACCATCGGCACCACCTGCTTCGGCTCCACGCCGGCGAGGTGCGCCATCGCGTCGGTCATCTGGAGGTCTTGCAGCTCCGTGTGCTGCGGTTGGTTTGCGAAGGCGAGCGCCGTGACGGTGCGGTCCTTGAGGCCGCAGTGCGCGTCGACCGCTTCGGCCGCATCGTGCCAGGTGCGGCGGAGCGCGAGGCCGAGGATCAGCCCGGCGATCGGGCCGACGGCGAGCGCGGCGCCGACCAGCGGCCACGCGAGATCGACGCCGGCGAGGCGCACGATGCCGAGGCCGACGCCGGCGACGGCCGACGCGAGCAGCCCGCCGAACAGGCCGCGGATCGCGAACACCGATTGCTGCCGACCGCGAACCGGCCGCAGCGATTGAAACAGGGCTTCACGCATGACCGTCCTCCCCCTTTCGGGTCTCGAACCAGTTTAACGTTGAATCGTCGTTTGAGCAATCGCGAACTTCGACTTCCGAAGTCCGGCTCACCCTCACCGTTTCGCCATCACCATCTTCATCGGCGGCTTCTGCCGGCCGAGCATCAAATCGAAATCGATCCGCCGCAGCGCCACGTCCGCCAGGAACACCAGCATCGCCGCGATCAGAAGGTACGGCCAGAGCGGCAACGGCTGGCGCGCCGTGCGGCCGTCCTCCGCGAAGACCGCCTCCGGGTCCGGCTTGAACGTCCCGCCCGACGCCACCGCCATCGCCTCGAGCAGCTTCTCGTCCGTCGGTCGGATGCGCAGCTCGTCGTCGTAGTTCACGACGAGGCCGCGCGATTGCTGCGTCGCCGGCATCCCCTTGGCCGTTTGGTTCATCTGCACGTGGTACGTCCCCGGCTTGTCGGTCGCGAATGTTCCCACGTAGCGCCCGGGCGCGGTCTGGTGCATCGTCAGCTTCCGTTCGCCGCCCTGCGGCTCCAGCACCGTCACGGTGGTGGTCGCTTCGTTGAGGAACTTGCCGTCCGGCGTCACGGCGTCGAGCGTGACGGTCGCCTGCCCGTCTTTCTGGGTCGTCTGGACGAAGACACCCTTCGCGTCCGACTTCCGCATCGCGTGGCGGATCACCTGCGCCCAGAACTTGCCGAAGATCGGCTGCGACACCCACTCCGCCGCCCAGCGCCCCTTGGCGTCCGACGTGAACGCGACGGAGAAGCCGAGGCCGTAACGCCACCACGACAGCAACGGATCGCCCTTGTCGGTGATGAGGATGACTTCGCTCGTCGGCTTCGGCCGCGTGGTGACGTAGCCGAACAGCGGCGGCGACTCCTCGATGCGGAGATCGGTCAGCACGGCCGAGGACCGCAGGATCGTCGGCGTGAAGGGGACTTCATTGATGGCGGACTTGCTGGCCGTCACCGTTTCCTTCGCGAAGATCTGCGGGATGTTCGCGGGGTCTTCCGCGTGGTAGTAGCGACCGCCGCCGACCTTGGCGATCTGTTCGAGCGTCTTGAAGTCGCAGTCGTCGCCGACGGCGACGGTGCTGCACGTCATCTTCGACTGCGCCATGTTCTGGGCGATGCCGTCGAAGTCGTCCGGCTCGGAGATGCCGTCGGTCAGGACGATGACGTGCTTGAGTTTCGCCTGCGTCTGCACCAGCGTCTCATGCGCATCGCGCATCGGCTGGCCCATCGATGTGCCGCCGCCCGCCTCGATGCCCGCGATCTTGTCCAGGATTTGAGCCTTGTTGGACGCCGGCTGCATCTCGACGACGACGAACGGATCGCCGTCGAACGCGATGACGCAGACCTTGTCGCGCGGGCCGAGCAGCTCGACCGCCGCCTTCGCCGCGTCCTTCGCCATCTCGATCTTCTGCCCGCCCATCGAGCCGGACTTGTCCACGACGAGCACCATCGCGATGCTCGGCTTCTCCTTCTCCTTCTCGAAGTCGGAGCGCACGGGCAGGATCTCCTCGACCGTCGTCTTGTAGTAGCCGCCGAGACCGAAGGACTGGTCGCCGCCGATCATGAGCAGTCCGCCGCCGAGTTCCTGAACGTAGGCGCGGAGCAGGTTCATCTGCCGCGTGCTCATCTGCGTGGCCGGGACGTTCGAGAGCGCGACGAGTTCGTAGTTCTGGAGGTCCGAGAGCGTGTCCGGAATCCCCTGCGTCGGGCGGACGTCGACCTTGATCCCCTCCTGTTCGAGCGCGTAGGCCAAGTCCTTCGCCTGCTTCGTGTCGGTGTCCACGAGCAGGATGCGCGGCTTACCGTTGGTGTAGACGAGCGCCTTCGCCGTATTGTTGTCGAGCAGCTTGTCGTTGAATCCCTTGATGCGGACGGTGTACTCGGTGTTCCGTTCGCCGGTGATCTGCAGCGGGCCGATCGTGATCTTGTTCTCCCCCTTCACGATCTTCTTCTTCTCCGAGTAGACCTTGTGCGCGCCGCGGTAGACTTCGAGTTCGCCTTCATCGTCGTGGTTCGAGTCGATGAGGATCTCCATCTTGAACGGCTCGCCTTCGCGGACCTGTGCGGGCACGAGGACGTTCGACACCTGCACTTCCGGTTCGGAGCGAGTCTGGAGCGGGACACTGCTCACCGGAACGCCGCCGCGGAGGGCGGCGCGGATCGCGTCGCCGGCGGTCTGGTTCCCGTCGCTCAGCAGCACGATCTTCGGCACGTGGCTCGGCGGAATCCCGGCCGTCGCGACTTCGAGCGCCGCGGCGATGTTCGTCCCCTTCGCGTTGATGACGGCGGACAACGAGCGGTCCGGCACGACCGCCCCCGGCTCCGCGCCGAAGCGGACGAACGCATATTTGTGCCGTCCCGCGCCGGCCGCCGCCTTCGCCAGGAACTCGTCGATGGCCGCCTTGTTCTGCTCGCCGACGCTCGTGGACTCGTCGATGGCGAAGACGACGAATTGGTCCTTCCCCGGCCGCAGGAGCGTGAGCCCGCAGAGCGCGAGGACGAGCAGCGCGACGACCAGCCCGCGCACGGCGAAGGACAGCGTGCGCTGCCAGCGGGCGAAGTCGGTGAGGCCGCGGACGTAGTACCACGCGACCACCGGCAACGCCAGCAGCCCGAGCAGATACCACGGTTGCGTCAGTTCCAACGGCATCGGATAACCTCGAAATCACGGCCACTGATCAACACGGATCATACAGATTAGAAAAAACCAATTACATATAGATTCCAAGTCCACTCTTATCGCCAATTCACCATTCGTATTCATCAATCCTCTTCTGGTTTTCTCTGATCTGTTTTCATCCGTGTTGATCTGTGGCCAAATCTCTCAACTAATCCATCGTCGCTGATACAGATACCATTCGAGCGCCGCCAACGCGAACGCGGCGATCGTCAGGTACCACCAGACCGGCCGGCCGCCGAAGCCGCCCACCAGTCCCGCGTCCTTCGCGCTCGCGATCGCCGGCACGCCTTCGTCCGGCCTCAGGTCGCTTTCGACCTTGTTCATCAGGTTCACCGCGAATTCCTCGACCGGCTTCTCGCCGCCGACCGACCAGACGCCGACCGTGTCGAACGGACCCACGGTCGTCTGGATCGGACCCTTCGGCAGCGGCCGCGTCGAACCGTCCGGCGCCTTCAACACGAATTGGCCCTCGGGCAACGTCACGTCGGCCGTGGCGCCGGTGGCGAGCGCCTCGCGCAGCTCGCCGGACGCGCCGCTGAACACGCCGAGCGCGTTCATCACGAGGATCGGGAACGCCGTGCGGAACGGCAGTTCACTGCGATCGAGATCGACGGTGAGGACGAGCACTTTTCCTTCGGGGCGCTCGATGAGCGAGACCAACGGCTCGTTCTGGAGCGACGCGGCGAGCGCGGCCGGCTTCCCGGCGGCCGGCGTGAACGCGATCTGCCGCGCGTCCGGCAGGATCACGTTGTCCAGCCGCACGTGCAGCAGGAAGGGCGAATCCTTCTCCTGCTTCGTCACGATCGCCAGCGGAATCTTGTTCCCGAGCTTCCAGAGGTCGCTGTCGTTCTGCGGATCGACGACGATCACGTTCCCCGGCGGCAGCTTCGCCGGCGTCTCGCGGTGGAACACCTTGATCGACGCGGCCGGGAACTCCTTCGGCAGTTCCTTCTTCGATTGCGACAGTTGCACGAGCGAATTCGCCTCGAGCACCTTCGTGAGGAAGTGGTTCCCGGCCGGCGCGTGCAGGTGGACCGGCAGCTTCTCGCGGCTCGGGAGCAAAGCGAGCGCCGCGTTGTCCGCCGTCAGCGCGTCGGCCAGCGGTTCGCTTCCCTTCTCGCCCTTCACTGTCAACCGGCCCTTGAGTTGCCCGCCGTCGGCCGTCGTGTAGTTGTTCGTCTTCGTCCAAGTCTCGCCCGGCTTGAGCTTGAGCGGCACCACGTCGATCGGGCGGTCGTCGTTGAGCGTCAACTCGAAGCGGAATTCGGGGCTATCCGCGTCGGAGGCGTTCACGATCTCGACGAGGATTTCGTAGCCGATCGGATCGACGGTGCTGCGGCGAACCTGGAACTGCGTGATGCCGAGGTTCGGCGCCGGCGCGCCGACCTTGATGATTGTCAGCTTCGCCCGCTCGGCCTCCGGCTTCTTCTCCTCCTCGGCAAGCACCTTCGCGAGGTCCGGCCCGGCCGCGTCGGTGACGACGACGATGCGGCTCTCGGCCTCGGCCTGGTCGCGGTCCACCAGCCGCCGCGCGACCGCGATCGAGTCCGCCAGCTTCCCCGGACCGTCGGTCGCCGGCGTCGCCTCGATCGTCTCGCGCAGCGTCTTCTGGTGGCCGGTGAGGCCGCACACGACGCGCGGCTGTGTCCCGGCCGCCACGATCGCCATTTCGTCCCGGAAGCGCAGGCCCTGCACGACGGCGGCCGCCTCCTCCTTCGCCTTGTCCCAGCGCGTCGGCGCCGTCTCGGTCGACTTCATCCCGGCCGAGTTGTCCAGCACGAGGATGATCCGCCGCTTGCTCGTCGCCTCCCACGAGAAGTACGGCTCGGCGAGCGCCGCCACGAGAAGCGCGAGCAGGAGCAGTTGCACGAACAACGACACGAGGTGCCGGAGTTTTTGCCACAGAGATCGCGGCTTCTTCTCGTCGAAGATCTGCCGCCAGAAGATGACGGTGCTGACCGGCACGCGCTTCAGCCGGATCTTCAGGATGTAGAAGATCACGACCGGCACCGCCAGCAACACCCACCACAAGGCCGTCACATTCGTTAAGAACATATCAATTCGCCACGGATGAACACGGAGAATACAGATCAGAGTAAATCATTGATATCATTCTTATCTGTGCTCTCCGTGTTAATCTGTGGCTCCTTTTTCTTCAACGGACCGATCCGGCTTGGCGCATCATCTTCAGAATCAGCTCGTCGAACTTCAATTCCGTCGAGGTCCGCGTGCAGCCCAATTGATAGCGATTGCAATACGTCTGCACGCCGGTCTGGAACTCGTCGAAGAGCTGCTTGTATTGCTTGAGGTTCCGCTCCGTGACCGTCACCTTGCGGGCGTTGCCGGATTCGACGTCCCACATTTCGACGTCGCCGAGGAGGTCGGGCGGATCCTTCTCGTACTTGTCGTACATCTGGACGACGTGGGGTTCGTAGCGGCGGTGGCGGAGGAGGTCGATGCCGCGCTCGAAGCCGTTGGGGTCGTAGAGGTCGCTGGCGACGACGACGAGGCCGCGGCGCTGATCGCGGTGGATGAAGCCGGTGGCGACGCGTTCGAGGTTCGTGTCCTCGCCCTGCGCCTCGAGATTCTCCAGGAACTTCAGGAGCGCGAGGATGCGGCCCTTGCCGCGCGTGAGCGGGAAGTCGGCGACGATGTCGTTGGCGAACGCGGTGACGGCGATGCGGTCGAGGTCCGCGAGCGCGATGTAGGCGAGCGCGGCCACGACCTGCCGGGCGAAGTCGAACTTCGACGGCTGGCCGAACGCCATGCTACGCGAGCAATCGAGGAGGAAGTAGACGTGCAGGTCTTCTTCCTCCTGAAATCGCTTCAGGAGGAGTTCGTTGTGGCGGGCGAAGAGGTTCCAGTCGAGGTAGCGGAAGTCGTCGCCGGGGGTGTACTCGCGGTGGTCGGCGAATTCGATCCCGGTGCCGAGCTGCATCGTGCGGCGCTGCGCGAGGAGCGACCCGCGGAACACCCGCTTCGAGATGAGCGAGAGGTACTCGAGCTTCTTCAGGAAATCGGAGTCAAATAATGGCATGGAAAATGGCCACAGATGAACACGGAGAATACAGATCAGAGAAAGACAGTTAGGAACAGTTGGTATCGGGTTGCCCTCGGCTCCGTTTGCGTTCGTTGTCGAAGATCCGCCGGCGGACGGTTGGCTTCGTTCCGAAATTCAGGAGCAGGCCAAGTTCGATATCCGTCGCGCGCAGGTAATTCAAAAGCTGCGCCTCGTGGGCCGAATCGAGCGCGCTCGCGGCCTTCAACTCCAAGATCAAAACGCCTTCGACCAAAATATCGGCCTCATAGTTGGCGATCGCCCGACCGCGAAAATAGACCGGAATCTTCGCCTTCGATTCGATCTGGAATTTGGCCTCCCGCAGCGCCAGAACCATCGCCTGATGGTAAACCTCCTCGGCGAACCCGAATCCCAGCTCGTTGTAGACATCATAAAAAACACCAATGACCTTCCCCGTCAGCTCCGCGTGGGGATACTCTTCAAACTCCGTATTCTTCTGATCTGTCTTCATCTGTGTTTCTTTGTGGCCCAAAAACTTACATGGCCATGGCCGGTTCCTTCACGGTATTGAGGATGTTCGCGACAACATCATCGGAAGGGATGCCGTCGGCCTGGCCTTCGAAATTCAGTATCAGCCGGTGGCGCAGCGCCATCGGGGCGATCTTGCGGATGTCCTCGCGGGCCACGTGGTAGCGGCCGTCGAGGATGGCGTTCAGCTTCGCCGCCAGGATGATCGCCTGGGCGCCGCGCGGGCTGCTGCCGTAGCGCACGTACTTCTTCGTGCTCGGCGCCGCCAGTTCGTGGTCCGGGTGCGTCGCCATCACCACGGCGATGGCGTAGCGGCGCACTTCGTTGGCGATCGGGATCTGCCGAACGAGTTTCGCCAGCGAGCGGATGCGCTCGCCGTCGAAGATCGCCTCGACCTTCGGCGATTTCGATTCGGTGGTGCGGTCGAGGATCAGTTCGAGTTCGTTGAACTTCGGGAACTTGACGAGCAGTTTGAAGAAGAAGCGGTCGAGCTGCGCTTCGGGGAGGGGATAGGTCCCTTCCATTTCGAGCGGGTTCTGCGTGGCGAGGACGAAGAACGGATCGGGCAGCGGGTAGGTGGTGCCGGCGACTGTGACGTGCTTCTCCTGCATCGCCTCGAGCAGGGCGGATTGCGTCTTGGGGGTGGCGCGGTTGATTTCGTCGGCGAGGACGATGTTGCCGAAGATCGGCCCCTTCTGGAACTCGAACTTGCGGCCGCCCTCGCCGGTGTCGAGCACGACGTTCGTGCCGGTCAGGTCCGCGGGCATGAGGTCGGGGGTGAACTGGACGCGGCTGAACTTCAGGTGCAGCGAGTCGGCGATGGTGCGGACGAGCATCGTCTTGCCGAGGCCGGGGACGCCTTCGAGCAGCACGTGGCCGCCGGCGATCAGCGCCGCGAGCGTGCCTTCGACGATCTCGTCCTGGCCGACGATCAGCTTGCCGATCTCGGCGCGCAGCCGTTGGAAGTCCCGGCGGAAGCCGTCGAGTTCGTCTTTGATCGCTTCGGCGCTCATCGGTTCGTCCTCGGTGTCTGAGGTTTGTTACAAAGGTTTCCGGGAATTCTGTTGCGGGGGAGCATCGACCTCAGGTAACTTGTCTGAGGTTATCCAGTCTCGTCGCGGTTGTCAAATGTCCTTCGGGGAAATTCCCTCCGATGAAACGACCGTCGCGGCGAAACGTTAACAGGAAGACGCCGAAAAACGGCCAACATTCCGCGCGGGTTCGGGTTTCCAACGGTATCGCGGATTTGGCATCGGATTTTCCGCGGTTTTCCGCCCCGCGTCGCCCGCGCGCGGGCACTACAACAGTGGGGGCGTGAAGATCGCCCGCGATCCGCGTCTCTTCTCTCGTAGTACGGCGCCTGCGTTCCGTTCGACAGTATCCGCTTCCGGAGTGGCACCCATGCGGCACGGACGATCCTGGCTCGGCCTTTCGCTCGTCGCGCTTCTCGCCGGCGGGACCGTGTGGAGTCTCGCCCAGCCGCCGAAGCCGGCGCCGCCCGCCGCCGAGCCGGAGGAGGAGTCCGAGGAGGAGCAGAAGGCGCGCACCACCGCCGCCGCGTTCCAGAAGGCGCTCGAGAACAATCCGCGCCGCGGCACCGCCCTCGACCGCCTCTACGGCTACCACGTCGAGCGCGGCTCCCTCGACAAGTTCGTCGACGAGTACGCTGCCCGCATCAAGAAGGACGCCAAAGACGGCGTGGCGTGGATGATCGTCGGCCTCGTCGAGTCGCAGCGCAGCCGGGACGGCGCCGCCGTCGTCGCGTTCCAGAAGGCGGAAGAGATCCTGACCGAGAACGCGATGGCGAGCTACTATCTCGGCCAGACGCTCGTGTTGATCGGCCGGCCGGATGCCGCCGTGGACGCCTTCGAGCGCGCCATCGCCCGCAAGCCGAACCGCAACGATACGCTCGATGCCTATCAGGCGCTCGGCCGCGTCCATCAGCGGGCGCAGAAGACCGAAAAGGCGCTCGAAGTCTGGAACCGCCTCGAAAAGCAGTTCCCGGACGACCTGCGCGTCCAGGAGCAGATCGCGACGACGCTCGTGGAGGAGGGCCAGTACGAGCAGGCGCTGCCGCGCTACGAGAAGCTCGCGAAGGACACCGACGACAAGTACCGCCAGTCCACGCTGCGCATGGACGTGGCCGACCTGAAGGTGAAGCTCAAGAAGACGAACGACGCGCTCGCCGACTTCGAGAAGCTGCTGAACGAATTGAACCCGGAGAGCTGGCTCTATCGCGACGTGCGCCGTCGGATCGAGGAGGTCTTCCTCAAGAACGACGACCTCGCCGGCCTCGCGAAGTACTACGAGAGCTGGCTCGAGAAGAACAAGACCGACGTGGAGGCGATGGCGCGGCTGGCGAAGAATCTCGCCTCGCAGGGCAAAGGTCCCGAGGCGCGCCAGTGGCTGGAGAAGGGGATCGAGGCGGCGCCGTCGAACAAGAGCCTGCGCACGGCGCTCATCGATCAGCTCGCGTTCGAGGGGAACTACGCGGACGCCGCCAAGCAGTACGAGGCGATGGAGAAGAACGACCCCGGCAACCCGGACATCCTCCGGGACTGGGGCAAGCTGCACATGCGGGACACGGCGAAGCCGGAGGCGGAACGCAAGGCCGCCGCCGTCGCCATCTGGAAGCGCATCCTCGACAAGAAGGCGAACGACCCGGTCACGACGTCGCAGGTGGCGGAACTGATCCGCTCCGCCGGCATCGCGGACGAAGCGATCGCGCTCTACAAGAAGGCGATCGAGTTGGCGCCGAACGCGGCCCAGTACCGCGAGTACCTAGGCGAATACTACCACAGCCTGAAGCGCCCCGAGGAGGCGCTCGCGACGTGGCGGCCGATCGCCGAGGGGCCGAACCGCAACGCCAAGAACCTCGCCCGGCTCGGCGAAGTCTACGCCGGCTTCGGCTATCGCAAGGAGGCGATCCGCGTCTTCGCCGAGGCGATCCAGCTCGAAAAGGACGATTACAACCTCATCATGCAGTTCGCCGACGTCCTCGCGCAGGAGAACGAGAACGACGAGGCGCTCAAGCAACTCGACCTCGCGTCCAAATTCACCAGCAACGCCGAGGAGGTCGAGCAGGTCCTCGCGGCGCGGATCAAGATCTACCAGGCCGCCGACAAGTTGAACGACCAGATCGACCAGTTGAGCAAGGAGCTGGCGGCGGACGCGGCCGCGCCGGCAACGAAGTGGCTGGTGCTCGCGCGGATGTTCGAGGCGAACCGGCAGCTCGACAAGGCGGTCGAGAGCATCGCCGAGGCCGAGAAGAAGGACGCGAAGTCGCTGGCGGTGCTGACGGCCGCGGCGCGCATCCACGAGGCCGGCGGCAACATGCTCGCCTCCGCCGAGGCGAACCGCAAGCTCGCGAGCCTCGACCGCCGCTACCGCACCGAATACCTGCAGCAGGTCGCCGTTCTCGAACAGCGGCTCGGCAAGCGGGACGACGCGCTCAAGACCGCCAAAGACGTGCTCGCGTCCGCCCCCGGCAACCCGGAAGTCTACAAGTGGTATTCGGAGATGTGCTTCCAACTCGGCGACGCCGAGGAGGCGCTCGAGGCCCTGCGCCGCTCGGTGCGGGCGAATCCGTCCGACCCGCAGGGCCTCATCACGCTCGCGAACGCCATGGCCGAGCGCGTCCGCACCGGCGAGGCGATCGAACTCTTCTGGCGCGCCTTCGACAAGACGACGGAGCTGGAAGGCAAGCTCGGCGTCATCGAACGCCTGACGCAGCTCTACCTCGAGCAGAACCAGTTCGACAAGCTGATGGAGCGCCTCGAGCGCGAACGCCGCGAGCAGGAGAAGAACCGCGAGCTGACGATGTGCATCGCGCAGGCGTTCCAATCCGCCGGCGACAACGGCTCCGCGCGGCTGCAACTCGAACGGCTGCTCACCGAGAACACCCGCGACACGAATCTGCTGGCGCAGCTGTCGGGCCTCAGCGAGGCCGATGGCGACCTGCCCTCCGCGCTCAAGTACCAGCGCCAGCTCGCCGCCGCGGCGCCGCAGAACT
Source organism: uncultured Alcaligenaceae bacterium (assembly GCA_964453375.1). GTDB lineage: Bacteria > Planctomycetota > Planctomycetia > Gemmatales > Gemmataceae > Limnoglobus. The sequence goes on along the minus strand of CAYVRB010000038.1, from coordinate 18,200 downwards.
TCGACGCCCAGGTGCGCCTCGCGCAGCTGCTCCTGAAGAGCGGCGAAGGGGACGAGGCGGCCGACGTGTGGGTGAAGTCGGTAGCGGAGATGAACGAACCGCACCGGAACCTGCAATCGATCGACATGCTCATCACGTCCGGCAAGCCGGAGTCGGCGATGGCGATCCTGTCGCGGATGCTGGCGAAGACGCCGGGGAACTGGGAACTGCTCTATCGCGAGGGCGCGGTGCTGGCGGCGCAGGGGAAGAAGGCCGACGCGGCGAACCGCTTCCGCGCGATCCTCGCGCAGAAGCTGGCGGACGACGACCTCGGCGAAGTGCTCCAGCACGAAATGAAGCTGGCGACCAAGAAGAAGGACGACAAGAAGGGGACGAAGCCGACCGGCCCGATCGCGCCGGTGGTGGGGATGCGGAACCGGGCGAGCAACATCCTGCGCCCGCCGCTGCAGCGCCGCATGGAAGGCGTGTGGGAAATCCGCTCGGCGACGGGCATCGAACCGCGGGAATACTATCGCGGCCAGACGCCGACGTTCTATACGCCGAAGGATTTCGGCGAGGCGCGCATGGCCGCGCTCGGCTGGCTCTTCGAGTTCGCCCGCGACAACCCGGACGGCCAGGAGAAATTCATCGCCGACGTCAAGAAGGATCGCTCCGCCGCGAACGCCCCGGCCCGCGCCCTGTGGGACTGGCACTACCTCCAGGCCCTGCGCTACGACAACAAGGACACGTTCGAGACGGCCAAGGCGCTCGCGAAGGCGTCGAACGATCCGTCGGCGCAGTACGTGTTCGTCACGTCGGTCGGGATGCGCAGCGAGGCGATGCGCGGGCAGCGCTACGGGCGCGCCGGCACGCCGGAGGACCGCACGCCCCCGCTGCCGGACGACCAGTTGAAGTACCTGCTGGACACCTTCAAGAAGCTCAAGCAGATCAAGCCGGAATGGGTGACGCCGGAAGTGTCCGGCTCCGTGCTGCTGGAATTGAAGCGGGCGAAGAAGGTGGACGAGGAGAAGGCGATGTACGCCGAGATCCTCGCGAACGCGACGAACGTGGACCGCGTGGCGTCGGCGCTCGCCGTCGCCGTCGAGCGCGACGACCTCGAGACGCTCCTGACGCTCTACAAGCGGCTGGAACAGTTCCAGGGCGTGGCGAAGTCGCAGGCCGGCCTCGGCCAGCTCGCCACCCGCCAGAACGTCCACCAGCTCCAACTCCTCATGGTCAAGCGCTTCGAGGCCAAGAAGCACGACGACGGCCTGAAGCTGCTCGACTACTACCTCGGCACCGTCCGCAAGCAGAACCTCGCGGCGCCCAAGTCGGCGTCCGGCGGGTCGGCGCGCCGCTTCCGCGCCGGCGGCGGCATGCACGTCTACATCGCCGTCAACGGCAACCAGTACGGCCAGAGCAAGCAGCTCACCTACCCCACGCCGAACGAGTACTACGACGAGGCGAGCGTCGGCCTGCTCTACAACGCCTTCTTCCACTATCAGAAGGCCGACCTGCTCTCGGACCTCTTCGCCCACGTCCAGAAGAACCTCGCCGCCGCCCCCGACGGCGCCGAAAAGCAATACCTCCACCTCGCCCTCGGCTACCTGCACTGGTGGAACGACGAGAAGGACGAGGCGCTCGACCAGCTCACCGCCGCGGCGCAGGTCGGCCCGAACGACCACCGCCTCACGATGGAGATCGCCGGGCTGCGCGAGCAGAACAACGAGGTCGCCGTCGCCCTCGCGATGATCGACAGCATCAACCCGACCGACCACCAGGTGATGCAGCAGCGGGAGGAGACGGCGTTGCGGCTCGCCGAGCGCACCGGCAACATCGAGCGCGCCCGGCAGGCGGCCGAGCGGCTCTTCGGCCTGCGGCTCGACACCGACAAGCAACTCGACCTCGCCGCCAAGATGCACCGCCTCGGCATGCACCAACTTGCCGAGACCGTGCTCGCCCGCGCCCAGCGCCAGGCCGGCAACAAGACCGCCATCCTCGCCCGCCTCATGAACCAGTACCAGTCGCAGGGCCAGAACGATCAGGCCGTGCAGATCGCCCGCCAGATCCTCCGCAAGCCCGCGGCGGTCGCCACCGGCGGCGGCCGCTACGGCAACGACGAAGGCGACGGCTACCGCTCCCAGGCCATGGGCATCCTCGCCCGCTCCGGCCAGCTCAAGGAACTCATCGATCGCGCCGAAGCCCAGCTCAAGACCGCCCCCAAGTCCATCCAGGTCCACCAGACGCTCCTCGGCTACTACCAGGCCTCCGGCGACAAGGACAAGCAGAAAGCGTCCCTTCTCAAACTCGTCGAACTGAAGCCCGACGACGCGAACCTCAAGTTCACGGCCGGTCAGAAGCTCAACCAATGGGGCGACCGCGACGACGCGCTCAAGCTCTATTCGGCGGCCCTCAAGAAGGACCCGTCGATGTTCCAGAACTGGTACTACGAGATCGAACGCGCCTTCTCCGAGGCCGGCAAATACGAGGAACTCGTCGGCCTCTTCGACCAGATCGACCTGAAGAAGCTCGGCAACTACTGGAACGTCGCGCAGATGGTGTCCAACCTGCTGGAGCAGGACAAGACGCGCGAGATCGGCATGCGGCTGTTCAAGAAGGGCTGGGAGGCGTACCCGCAGGAGCGCGCCTACTTCTTCAGCTACATCAACCGGAACGAAATCTGGAAGATGCCGGAGATCTACGACTACCTCAAGCAGGCGCTGATCCCGAAGGACGGCAGCCTGATGGAGCCGTGGGACATCATCGGCCAGATCGTGAACTACGGGCAGAACGGCAAGGTGGAATCGCTGCTGAGCAAGATGCTGGCGATCGCCCGGCAGCAGCAGCGCCTGCCGGAGCTGCGCACCGAGATCGAGGCCGCGCTCGCCAAGAACCCCGACTGGCTCGCCGGGAAGGCGCTGCTCGCCATCCTGGACGTGCAGACCGGCCGCAAGCAGGAAGGGATGAAGGCGTGGAACGCCCTCTTCGCCGACAAGGCCCTGCGCATCCCGCCCAACGCCCGGTTCGTGATGGCGCAGGAGTTCGAGTACTACTCCGGCATCGAGGAACTCGTCGTCAAATCGCTCGAAGAAGGCTTCGAGGACTTCCTCAAGGAACCCGACGGCTCCGAGTACAGCTATTCCCCGGCGCGCCGGCTCATCTGGTGGTACGAGCAGGTCGGCCGCGTCGACGACGCCAAGAAGACCCTCGTCAAGCTCTCCAAGACCGACCGCTCCTCGAACCAGAACTACTACAGCGGCGGCTACTGGGAATACCGGCAGATCCAGGACGGCATCGCCATCGCGCAGGACTTCGTTCGCATCGGCGAGCCGGTCGAGGCGGTGCGCGTCTACCAGGAACTGCTCGGCAACCGCGAGCGCATCCAGATCGCCAACGGCTACTACGGCGGCGGCGACCAGTTCTCCCGGCAGATCGACCAGGGGATGAAGGCGGCGCTCAAGGCGCTCAAGCCGGAGATTCTTCCGGCGGCGGTCGGGCTGATGCTCACGCCGGCGAAGATCACCGAGACGAACAAGTCGGCGATCGACCTGATGCTGAGCGTGGACGCGCGGAGCCTGGACAAGCTGGCGATGACGAGCGTGTTCGCGACGTCGGCGCAATCGCTGGCGAAGAACCCGGCGGCGCGGGCCGCGGCGCAGGCGAAGGCGAAGGAGCTGGTGGCCGCGGCGCCGAAGGATTACTCGGCGCGAGTGGCGGCGGCGCTCGTGGCGTTCACGGACGACAAGCCGGAGACGGCGCGCGAGGCCGTGGCGGCGTTGGCGCAACTCGTGAAGGAGCTGCCGCTCGAACCGCTGCCGAAGACGGGCAAGGCGAACAGCCGGCAGCGCGCCGAGGCGATGCTGCAGGTGTCGCTCTGGATGATCGCGCGCGAGAGCCTGAAGAAGGACGACCTGCGCGCCGCCGGCGCCGCGCTCGCCGAGCGCGCGCTCGAGGCGGCGAAGCGGCAGAACGACCTGAAGTACGCGATGGCGATCCTGCGGGAGTGGGGCCAGATCGAACTGGACCGCAAGGACCCGAAGGCGGCCGAGGCGAAGTGGACGCAGTTGCTGGAACTGAACCTGCCGAAGCCGGTGGCGCGGAACGCGATGGCTCCGGCCCCGATGCCCGCGGCGCCGCCGCCGGTTCCCGCGACCGGCGCGGCGCCGGCGCCGCCGCCGGCGAACGAACCGCAGGCGCGCCTCGACGACGGCCGGCCGACCTACTTCGCGCAAGTTTCTCTGGCGAAGCCGTTCGGCGGAGCGTCCGCGCCCAAGACGCCGTCCACCGCCATCACGCCCAAGAGCGGCGTGCCCGTCCTCACCACCGACCAGTTCCAGCAGGCGTACGAAGTCGCGTCGCTCGCCGCCGACAAGAAGCTCGCGGACCTCTCGCTCAAGGCGATGCGCGAGGCGCTCAAGGGCGGCCCGCCCGTCGAGGGCAAGCAGGACGAGAACCGCCGGCGCGGCGGCGGCGGCTACACGCAGGTGTCCGTCGGCGGAATTCAGTACCTCGTCGAGCGCGGCTTCGACGGGCCAATCTCCGTCGACGGCGCGCTCCTGAACCTCGTGACGAAGTGGAAGAAGCTCGGCGTCGCCCCCGGCGACATGTACGACGTCATCGCCATGGCCGTCTTCCCCGACAGCCGCCCGGCCGAGATGTTCCTCTCCGCCGACGTGCGCCGCGGCGGCATGGTCTACACGATGACGTCGGGCGGCAGCTCCTGGAGCGTCGCCAGCAATCCGCCGCCGGAAGTCTTCGGCGGCTCCGGCGGCGACCGCGGCCTCGCCGGGCTGCTCTCGCAGCTCGCCATCGACGCCGGCAAGGTCGACGACCTCAAGAAGAAGATCGAATCCCGTGAGAAGCAGCCCCTCGGCGAGACGCCCGCGAAGTTCCTCAGCTTCACCTTCGCCCTCAAGGCGAACGACGAGGCGAAGGCGACCGAGATCCTGAAGGCGCTCGGCGACCGAGCCGCGAAGGATTCGTCCTCGGCGACGCTCGACATGGTGTCGAAGCTCTGCCAGATCGCGCTGGACCGCCCGACGCTCGCGCCGGTGGCGGAGCCGATCCTGCAGACGGTGGCGATGAACTACGCGATCGCGAAGAACTTCGGCGCCGCCTCGGAGCTGGCGGAGAAGATCGTGGCGCACCACGTCAAGAAGGGGGACAAGAAGCAGGCGATCGCGCTGATGAAGACGATGGAGACGACGGCGAAGACGTTCCTGACGCCGGACCAGAACTTCCACGAGCGCATGGGGCACTGGTATTTGAAGGCCGGATCGGTCGAGGACTCGCTGAGGAGCTACGCGACGGCGGCGGACATGGCGAGCAGCGACGGCGCCGACGCCAGCCGGCGCAGCCGGCGGATCGAACCGCAGATGGGGAACTTCGTGAACCTCGTGCAGCGCCTGCTGGAACTGCCGGCGGACAAGCGGTACGCGGCGCTGAAGGGGTGGTCGTTGCCGGGCGAGAAGCGGAAGACGCTGCGCTATTCGATCGGAACGATGCCGGAGGAGGTGCCGCCGGCGGCGTTCGTGAACCTGCCGGCGTTCGAGCGCGGCCGCTACGCCAGCACGATGCTGCTGCTGGTGGACGCGGCGAAGGAGGCCGGCAAGCTGGACGAACTGCTCGCCGAGGCCGACAAGCTCGCGAAGGACAAGATCGAGAACGCCGACGCGTTCCGCATCCTCGCGTACCTCCGCGCCGGGAAGGGGAAGCAGATCGAGGCCGAGATCAAGGCGTATTCCGAAGCCGCCGTGAAGCGCATGACGGAAGCCCGGCCCGCCGAGCAACTGCGCTCGCGCTACGACTACACGGACCGGCAGGCGGTACCGTTCCATCCCTCGGAACTCATCTTCGCCCAGCTCTGCTGCGCCGATCCGGCCCTGGCCGCGCACGGCGAGAAGCTCTTCCGCCCGATGGAGGATCGCTGCCGCGCCGGGTACGACATGATCGGCTACGGCCAGGTGCGCGAGGCGATGTCCAAGCACGCCGTGGCGGCGCGGAAGACGCCCGCCGCCCTCGACGGCGCGCTGCCCGGCCGCTGGGAGTCGATCGCGCCGGACGCCCGTTGGTTCGCCCACGACGGCGCGCTCGGCCTCGCCTGGTCCCGCGGCGACGCGCAGGCGATCTTCGGCGTCCCGCTCGCCGGCACCTTCGAGTTCTCCGTCGAAGTCTGGCAGGGCGGCTGGGCCGAGAGCCACGGCGGCTACGCCGGCCTGATCTACCAGCCGAACCGCGAGAACGTCGCCACGCAGATCTATCCCGTCGGCAAGTCCGGCGTCGACCTGATCTCCAAGGTCAAGCCGAAGGTCGTGCACGTCGACGCCTACAACCTGCTGACGATCCGCGTCGAACCGAAGAAGGTCGTCTGCCTCTGGAACGGCGAAGTCTTCTACGAAGACACCGATCCGGTCGCCATCAGCCCGTGGCTGCTGCTGCACGGCGGCCAGGGCCGCAAGCCGGTCTTCCGCAACCCGAAGCTCGCGGGCAAGCCCGAAGTCCTCGAGACGGTGAAGCTCACGAACGGCGCCGACCTCGACGGCTGGTTCGCGTCCTACGCGCACGGCTCGATGCCCGCGCGCCTCACCAAGCGCGAGTTCGATCGCAACGGCGTCGTCCGCGACCCGAACGGCAACGAAGTCGAACAGCCCGAACGCCAGGAACCGGTCTACGACTGGAACGCGAAGGACGGCGAACTCGTCGGGCGCAAGTCCGAATCGACGGAGAGCCGGCACGTCCCGTCGAACCTCGCCTACTTCCGCCCGCTGCGGGCCGGCGATTCGATCGCGTACGAGTTTTACCACGAGCCGGGCAAGACGCACGTCCATCCGAGCCTCGGTCGCTTCGCGTTCCTCGTGGACGCCGACGGCGTGAAGCAGCACTGGATCCTGTCGGGCGAGGACTGGACCGGACTGAAGCCGGACAACGCCCTTCCGCTCGCCGGCGCCGGCAAGCCCTCGCTGAAGGCGAACGACTGGAACGCGGCGAAGCTCACGCGGACCGCCGCCGGCGCGACGCTCGAGATCAACGGCGCCGTCGTCTTCGACGGCGCGCTCGACGTGGGCGCCGATACGCGGTTCGGCTTCTTCCACTTCCGCGACCAGACCGCCGTGCGCGTCCGCAACGTCGTGCTCGCCGGAAGCTGGCCCAAGACGATCGCGCTCGACGATGTGGCGTTCGCCACGAAGGCGCCGTCCGTGGAGATCGCCCGCACCCGCCGGCGCGAGATCGGCGACAAATACTACGCCGGCAACCCCGGCGAAATCCTGAGGTCCACCGCGGCGCTGCCGCCGGCGGAACGCTACGCCGCCCTCGCCGCCGCCGTGCTGCCGGGGCCGACGCAGCCCGGCTTCCAGATGAGCGGCGTCGTGCTTCCCCAGGACGTGCTCGGCCTCGTCGATCGCGCCGAGCAGCCCGCCGGCCGCCGCGTCTCGTTCGGCGCGAAGTTCGACGCCCCCTGCCTCGCGCTCGCGGAGATCGCGAAGCAGTTGAACAAACTGGACGACCTCGCCCGCCGCGTGCGGGAGGCGACGGGGCCGGACATGGACGCCGCGTTCCGCCGCGACCAGCAGGCGATGCTCGCGATCGTCCGCATTGCGCAGGGGAACGACGCCGAGGCGGCCGCGCCGCTGAAGGACCTCTTGGCGTACGCGAAGGCGATGCCGGGCGACGAGCGCGGCGAGAACCGCTGGGGCGCGTACTGCGCCGCGATGGCCGCCGTCGGGCGCCCCGCGCTCGCCAAGGCCGCCGCCGACCTCGCCGAGGAATTCACCAAGAACTTCCGGCAGAACAAGCCGTTCGACGGCCGCGATCCGTGGAGCCGCGTGTACCAGCTCCTCCGCAGCCGCGCCGCGATGGCGCTCGGCCCCGACGCTGACGTGCGCTTCGGATCGGACGAGCGCCTGCCGGTGTGGATCGCCGTCTCCGGCTTCGATTCCTGGAGCCGCAGCCAAGGCTGGAACGCTTCGCACTGGTGGATCAAGGACAAGGTGATCGTGCATCAGCCTGGCCACAACGAGGACTACCTCATGCTGCGGACGCCGATCCGCGGCGACTTCGAAGTCTCGTGCGAACTGCGCTTCCAAGGATGGGCCGAGTCCCAGATTCGCTACGGCGGATATAGCTTCTTCCTGAACCACGATCGCAAGTGGTACAAATTCCACCCCAGCGTCCGCAACGACGCGCGGCAGGTGACGATCCTCCCGCCGCTCGAGGAGATCAAGAACAACCGCTACGCCTTCACGATGACGGTCAAGAACGGCGTGATGACCTGCACCGTCAACGGCCGCAAGCTGCACGAGGAGCGGATCGGCGCGAACGTCGACCCGTGGCTCGCGATCGCCACGACGCACCAGTGCACCGCCGAGATCTTCAACCTCAAGCTCGCGCCCGGCGCCAACGCGACGGTGCCCGACAAGATCGACCTGATCGCCAGCGAGAACCTCGCGTTCTGGCGGCCGTATCTCGGTCCGATCTGGGGCAAGCGCGGCGAGGAGATCTTCCAGGACGGCGCGAAGCCCGAACCGCGCCCCGACGGCAAGCCGCACGAGCGCACCTTCCCCGAGAACGCCATCTACTACCAGCGGCCCCTCGCCGAGGATTCCAGCGTCGAGTACGAGTTCTACCACCACGCGGACAAGGCGATGGTGTACCCGGCGCTCGATCGCCTCGCCGTGATCCTCGAACCGGAGGGCGCGAAGCTGCACTGGATCACCGATAGCTGGCACGACAAGAGCGGCGTGAAGTTCGACAACCTCGCCGACGCGAAGGGGCCGAAGGTGCCGCTGAAGGACCGCCAGTGGAACAAGGCCAAGCTCACCGTGAAGGGCGACACGCTGATCGTGGGAGTGAACGGCGAAAAGGTCTTCGAGCGCGCCATCGAATCGACGAACCAGCGGACGTTCGGCCTGTTCCATTATTCGGACCGGACGGAAGCCCGCGTGCGAAACGTGTTTCTGAGCGGTTCGTGGTCGAAGTCGCTGCCGACTGCGGAGCAGATGTTCGAAGTGAAGAAATAAGTTTAGCCGCGAGGCGGAGTCTTCGGGGCCGAGCGCGGGAACGATTATTCAGGATCAGTATTTGTTTAGCCGCGAGGCGCAGTCCGCGGAGCCGAGCGCGTCGCGTCGGTCTCGCGCGACGCGCCGAAGACTCCGCCACGCGGCTAAAAGGAAGAGGATAATCCCAATTCCCGCATTCTCGTTATCGCGGCGCTCCTGGTCGTCGTCGCCCTGCTCCCCGGGGCGGACGCGCCGAAGCCGAAGGCGGACGCCTTCCCCGAGTCGTCGCAATACGAGGACAAGCCCGCGACGCTCACGCACGAGGACGAAGTCCTCGCCGTGCGCTACTCGCCGGACGGCGCGATCGTGGCGACGGCCTGCGCGAACAAGACGATCGTGCTCTGGGATGCCGCGTCGGGCAAGAAGCTCGGCGTGCTCGAGGGCCACGACGACGCCGTCTCCGCGATCGACTTCAGCAAGGACGGCACGAAGATCGCCAGCGCCTCCTACGACAAATCGGTCCGCGTCTGGGACGTGGCCACGCGCAAGCGGACGCATCTCCTGCGCGGCCACGAGAACGCCGTACTCTGCGTCGCCTTCCTCCACGACGGCAAGACGGTCCTCTCCGGCGGCGCCGACAAACTGCTGAAAGTCTGGGACCTCGCCTCCGGCCAGGAGGCCGCGAACTCCGAGGAGCACAAGGGCGCCGTCTGGTGCATCGCCGTCGCGCCCGATGGCCAATCGTTCGCCACCGGCGGCTCGGATCGCCGAGTCGTGCTCTGGAATCTCAAATACGAATCGACCGGCCAGCTCCGCGGGCACACCGGCTTCGTCCGCGCCGTCGCCTATTCCCCCGACGGCAAGCAGCTCGTCTCCGGCGGCGAGGACAACTCCGCCCGCGTCTGGGACCTCGCGAAGAAGGAGGCGCTGCACACGCTCTCCGGCCACGCGGACATCGTGCTGGGCGTCGCTTTCTCGCCGCGCGGGCAACTCGTCGCCAGCGTCGGCGCCGACAAGAGCCTGCGCCTCTGGGAAACCAAGACCGGCGGCCAGCTCGCCGCGATGGAGGAGGGGCACGCCGAAGGGATCAACGGCGTCGCGTTCGCGCCGAACGGCCGGCAGTTCGCGACGGCCAGTTCCGACAGCACGCTCGGCCAGTGGAGCGCCGCGCTGCCGCGCGTCTTCCCCATCGCGCAGATCCCCAGCAAGGGCGGCGGCACCGGCGTCTCGGCGCTCTCGCCCGACGGAACCAAGCTCGCCCGCGTCGGCGAGAAGTACGCCATCGTCGTGCAGGACGCCAAGACCGGCGAACCGATCGCGACGCTCAAGGGCCACCGCGCCGCCGTCATCCAGCTCGCCTTCTCGCCCGACGGCGCGCGCCTCGTCAGCGTCGGCCGCGATCGCGTCGGCTATCTCTGGGACGCCGTCGCCGGCAAACAACTCGCGCTTCTCGACGGCCACCGGGGCTCCGTCCGCGCCGCCGCCTTTGCCCCCGACGGCAAGAGCTTCGTCACCGGCGGCTCCGATCGCCGCGTGCTCGTCTACGACAATCCGCCCCCCGGCGCCGACCTCAAGGAGTTCCGCGAGCGCGCCGCCCTCGTCGGCCACAACGCCACCGTCGTCGCGCTCGCCTTCTCGCACGACGGCCTCTCGCTCGCCAGCGGCACCGAGATCCCGAAGAAGGGCCAGCCGTCCGAACTAAAACTCTGGAATCTGAACACCGGAATGGAAACGGCCGGCTGGACGGACCACACCGCCGAGGTGACGTCGCTCGCGTTCCATCCCGCGAAACCGCTGCTCGCCAGCGCCGGCGCCGATCCGGCCGTGCGCCTGTACGACCTCGCGGCGAAGAAGGCCGTCCACGTCCACCGCACGCAGGCCACCGTCGCCTCCGTCGCCTTCACGCCCGACGGCGACGAACTGCTCGTCGGCACCGTCGGCAAATCCGTGATCGCGCTCGACACCGCCACCTGGACCGAACAGGCGCGCTTCGTCGGCCACACCAGCGCCCTCGCCGGCATCTTCGCGCCCAAGGGGGCGAACAAGCTCGTCGTCACCGTCACCGCCGACGCCACGCTCCGCACCTTCAACCTCAACCGCTCCGCCAACCTCGGCACGCGCTTCACCGGCCACGAAAGCTGGGTGTCGTGCCTGCTCGTCACGCCCGACGGCAAGAAGCTCGTCTCCGCCGGCTGGGACGGCCTCGTCCGCGTCTGGGACCCCGCCAAGGGGAAGGAACCCGAGGCGATGGAGGACCTGATGGGCAAGGTGCTCTGCATGGCGATGGACAAGGACGGCAAGCGCGTCGTCACCGGCGGAGGCAACGGCGAACTCGCCCTCTGGAGCATCGAGACGCAGGAGCAGCTCGCGAAGATCGAGGAGTACGAGGACGTCGACGACATCGTCGGCGTCGCCTTCTCGCCCGACGGCAAGTCGATCGTCGCCGCGTCCAACGACCAGACCTTGCGCGTCTACGAGATCGCGACCTCGAAGGAGACGGCGCGGATCAAGCTGAAGTTCGCCCCGACGGCGATGGCGCTCTCGGCCGACGGCAAGCTCGCGTATCTGGCCGGCGACGCCGACCACGCGGTCGCCATCTTCGACCTCGCCGCCAAGAAGGAAGTCGCCCGGCTGCGCGGTCACACCGCTCCCGTGAGCTGCATCCTCTTCGCGGCGGACGGTTCCAAGGTCCTGACCGGCGCGATGGACCGCACCCTGCGCCTCTGGGACCCGAAGACGAATCTGGAGACGAAGAAGATCGAGAACGCCCACAACGGCGGCGTGAAGAACGCCTGCTTCACGCGCGACGGGAGCACGATCGTCTCGGTGGGGCTGGACCACATCAACCGGCTCTGGAACGCTGGCACCGGCGCGGTCGTCACCGCCTACGAAGGGCACGCGAAGGCCGTCGTCTCCGTGGCCGTGTCGCCGGACGGCAAGACGGTCTTCTCCGGCGCCGCGGACACCTACATCGTCCGCTGGCAGCCCGACCTCGGCGCGAAGTGAACGGCTACTCCCAGAATTCGCCGACGCGGACGCGGAAGCCGGGCAGCACGTCCGGCACCGCCAGTTCCGCGTCCGGGCCGAACGCCTCGGGCGCGCGGCGGTCGCGGTACACCGCCGCCCCGGCCGACGCCGGGTTCGCGTCGAGCACGCACACCGCCGTCACGCCCGCCTTCAAGTACTCCGTCACTTTCGCGAACACGTCCGACCACCGATCGTTCGGCGAGAGCACTTCGACGATGAACTCCGGCACGACGGCGAGATACTCGTCGCGCGAGAACGGCCCCGGTGGAAGCCGGTCGAAACTGTAATAGGCCACGTCCGCCCCGCGCAGCGTGTCCGGGTCGCTCTCGGTGACGACGCCGGAATCATTGCTCATCACTCGGCCGAGCTTGTGGGAGCGGACGAACGACCGGAGGATTCCGCAAACGTTTCCGCAAACCCAGCCGTGGTACGGGGTCGGTGGGTTCATCTCAACGATCCTCCCGCGCACGAGTTCACTCGGCATCCCGTTCGAATCGATCCGTTCGTATTCGACCAGCCGAACCATCTCCGGCGGCGGTGTTAGTATCGCGGACATGGGAACCCTCGCGTCAATGCGTTCATTCTAACCGATCTTCGTCGCCTAGAATACGCGCATCTTCCCGGAGGCGACGCCATGCCGGCCGCGACCGAACTCGCCACGCTCGGCGGCGGGTGCTACTGGTGCCTCGAAGCCTGCTTCGAGAACCTCGTCGGCGTCGAGCGGTGCGTCTCGGGGTTCAGCGGCGGCGCCGAGCCGAACCCGAGCTACCGCGCCGTGTGCTCCGGCACGACGGGCCACGCCGAAGTCGTGCAGGTGTCCTTCGACCCGACCCTACGGAGCTACGCGGAGCTGCTCGAAGTCTTCTTCGCCCTCCACGATCCGACGACGCTCAACCGCCAGGGCGCCGACGTCGGCCCGCAGTACCGCTCCGCGATCTATTTTCATTCGCCGGAGCAGAAGCGCGTCGCCGAGGAAACGATCGCGCGACTAACGGCCGAGCGCGTCTGGGAAAGCCCGATCGTCACGGAAGTCGCGCCGTTCGGGCGCTTCGACCCGGCGGAGGACTACCACCAGGGCTACTACCGCGCGAACCCGACGCAGCCGTACTGCCTCGCGGTGGTGTCGCCGAAAGTGCGGAAGACGCGGCAGAAGTTCGCGGCGTGGCTGAAGTCGTGAGATCCGCAAGCGCGGCGGGGCTTGTCCGATTCAGGATGGGGATCGGGCCGGCGACGGCGGCTTGGGCCGGAGAAGACGATGCGCCACGATCCGCCCGGCGAACCAGCCGAGGATGATCCATGCGAACACGAAAACGATTCGCGGGACCCAATTCCACAATAGAAGCTCCCGGTCGAGGCCGGCCCGATCACTCGTGATGATTCGTCGGATTTCAAAATTGAAGACGTGAACGCGGTATTCGTATCGCGGTTCCGCGAAGGAATGTTCAATTCCTGAAATCGCGATCGGCCAATAGTCCATATCCGGCCCGTCGAGCGTCACCGCGAGGCACAAGAACGCGATGACGAATCCGATTGTCGCGAATCCGACAGCGATAGCACGGCTGCCCGGTGGATGACGTGGGGAGTTCGTGTCGTTCGTCATGACGCGTCGTCCCGAAGGCTAACCTTTGGCGGTTCCCGTTCCAGGATCGCCTTCCAGATGTCGGCGTAGCCAAGCTTCGCCGACCATGTATCGAGATAGTCGCGATCCAGCAGCGGGTCGCTGACGCGCAGGATGCCGGCGATGTCGCGGAGGTGCTTCTCGGACCCGCCGATGTCGTAGTACCACATCTTGCCGAGGATCACGTCCTCCGGGCTGGCCGTGTAGCCTTCGCGATCCGGCAGGAGTTTCACGCGCCGGCGCCGCGCGAGCTGGAGCCGGCCCCATTCGTCGTCGCGCGGCAGGATGAAGTCGAGCTTGTGACCGGAAGTCGGATGCAAAACGTTGAATGGAGCGCGCGAACGGACCGCATCCCTTATGGCAGCCTCGCTCAGGTAAAATTCGATGGTGGGAAACGACGAACAGAACTGGACGACTTGATGGACTTTCAAATCGATCACGATGTCGATGTCGAGTGTCAATCGCGGTTCGCCCAGCACCAGGCTCGCGTACGACCCGACGACCATGTAGGGTATGGATTGCTTCTCGAGCGATTCGACAACGAATTCGAGTAGTTCAGCTTGCTCCACCGCGCATCCTCCTCGCCACTTCCGCCTTGACTTCGGATTCCGTCCAAGTCGGATTCAAATCGCCGATCCGAGCCTGAAGCATCAACCGCGCGGTTCGGTTTGCCGCCGAGGCCATCGCGACTTTTTCCGCCGGCGTCTTCGTGCGCAGGATCGCGGCGACGGCTTCGTCGACGACTTCGATCCGCTTCGGGTCGGGCACGAACGGCATGGAGCACCTCCAGTCCGATTGTACCAAACGCCGGCGGCCCCGGCGTTCCGCCGGGGCCGCTCGTAGATCGTCCGCGTCGCTCACGGTTTCTGCCCGCGCGCCGTCGAGAGGGCGGCGCGGCGCCAGTCGTCGTCCAGCGCCTTAATCGACGAGTATCCGTACTGCCGGTCCAGCGCCTTCTCCAGGCCGTAGCGGGACGCGTCCATCAGGAAGATGCGGAAGGTGTTCGCGTCCTTCCGCTTCACGAGGTGGTCGACCAGCGAGGCGCTCTCGACGTAGTACGCGGTCACGGCCTCCGGCTTCGGCGGGCCGGCGAGGTCCAGGAACGCCGACACCGCGTACAGCTCGCCGGCGCGGTGGCAGCGCGCGAGCGTGCGCTGGCAGCGCTCCCCCTCCGTGCCGGTCGCGAGCACGGCCATGCCGATGGCGGCCCAGCGCGGCGGCGCCCGGTCCGGGAACAGGTCCGCGAGGATCACGTGCGTCAGCTCGCGCGGCAGCGCGTCCTCGCCCGCCGTGGCGTCGTCGGCGCGCAGGTCGATTCGCCGATCGCTCACCTGCTTCGCCTCGAACTTCACGAACGCGTGCCCGGTGGCCTCGGCCGGCTGCTTCGTGGACGCCGCGAACTCTGCCGCCGTCGGATGCAGCACGAGATCGCACTTCGCCGCCCATGCGGACACCTTGGGCGACGCCCAGCGCGCGAAGATCGTCTTCCGCGCTTCCTCGGCTTTCGCGAGCAGGTCGCGGGCGAGGTCGGCCGAACCCTGGAAGCGGATGCGGAAGTTCTCGGATTCGATCGCGGTCCAGCGGCTCTCCACGATCTCCGGCGCCTTCGTCTTCGCCGGCGACGGCCGCCCGCCGACGTCCTGGATCAGCTTCCGCCCGGCGGCGCCCAGTTCCGCGTGGTCCGGCGCGAGCGCCAGCGCGTCCTCGATCTCGCGGACGGCCGCGGCCGTCGTGGCGGCGTCGCGCGACGACTGGTTCCACGCGTCGGCGGCGAGCTTCACCCGGCAATACGCCCATGCCGCGAACTGCTCGGCCGCGAACGACTCCTTCGCCTCGTGCGCTTGGCGGAACAGCTTCGCCGCCTCCGCGAAGTTCTCCGGCTGTCGACTCGCGGCCTGAAACAGCTCGCCGGCCTTCTTCAAAGTGTTGGACGGCCCGCTCGGCTTCACTTCGGGCTTCGACTCCGGCGCGGGGCCGGACTTGTTCAGGATCGCCAGCTTCGATTCCAGATCGGAGATGCGCTTGACGTCCGGCGTCCGCGCGAGCTTCTGCTTCTTCAACTCGTCGCCGTAAGCCTGCCGCAGCATCGTCAGGACATCGGCGTCGCCGTTGATGTTCGCGAGGACGCCTTCGAGCGCGGCCGATGCGTCCGCGGGCTGGCCGGCGGCGAGGTGCGCCTTCGCCTCCGCCATCGCCCGCTGAATCGCGAGCGTCTTGTCGAGGGGCGTCGGTTCGGCGGCGATGGCGAACCCGACGAACATCAGCGCGGCGAGGGCGATGCGAACCATGGCGGCTTCCCGGCCCGGTCGGTGCGACTCCTTCGCGCCCGATGCGGACGACCAGAATTACTCGAAATCGAACCGGCGGCACAAGTCGAAGCGCGCCGACAGTTTCATACGATTGCTGCATGAGCAACGGAATCCTCGCCGACGGGTATCGGTACGCGGGCATCGTGGGCGGGCTGCGCAGCGAGCCGAACCGCCGGGACCTCGCGGTGATCGTGTCGGACCGCCCCGCCGCGGCGGCCGGGGTGTTCACGCAGAACCGCGTCTGCGCCGCGCCGGTGCAGGTGAGCCGGGCGCGCCTGCCGCGGACGGACGCGCGCGCGATCGTGGTCTGCTCCGGGAACGCGAACGCCTGCACGGGCGAGCAGGGCCTCGCGGACGCGCGGCGGATGGCGGAGCTGACGGCGAAGGACCTCGGCTGTTCGCCGGAGCAGGTCTTGGTGGCGAGCACGGGGGTGATCGGCCGGCCGCTGCCGATGGCGATCCTGGAGGCGGGGATTCCGAAGGCCGTCGCGGCGGCGAAGCCCGGCGCGGCCGCGCTGGACGACGCCGCGCACGCGATCCTCACGACCGATACGAAGGTCAAGCTCTCGTCGCGCCGGAGCGGCGCGCATGCGATCACCGGCTTCGCGAAGGGGGCCGCGATGATCGGCCCGAACATGGCCACGATGCTCGGCTTCGCCGTCACCGACGCCGCCGTCGCTCCCGCCGACCTGCATCGTATTTTGAAGGCCGCCGTCGAACCGACCTTCAACTGCGTCAGCGTCGAGGGGCACACGAGCACGAACGACACGGTCTTCCTGCTGGCGAACGGATCGGGACCGGTGCTCGCCGGGGCGGCGCTGGACGCGTTCGCGGCCGACGTGCTCGCCGTCTGCGGCGACCTCGCGAAGCAGATCGCGGCCGACGCCGAGGGGGCGAACCACCTCATCACCATCCATGTGGTCGGCACGCGCAGCGACGCCGAGGCGCGGACGATCGCGAAGGCGATCGCCGAGAGCGCGCTGGTGAAGACGGCGGTCTTCGGCGCCGATCCGAACTGGGGGCGCATCGTGTCGGCGGCGGGGTACGCGGGCGTGCCGTTCGAGGAGCGGGATTTGTCGTTGAAGGTCGGGCCGTATCTCTTGTACGAGAAGGGCCGGCCGCTGCCGTTCGACGCCGCCGCGGTGTCGGGCTACTTGAAGGCGAATCGCGACATTCCGTTCGACCTGACCTTCACGCTCGGTTCGGGCCGTTGCACCTTCCACACTTGCGACCTGACGCACGACTACGTCTCGCTGAACGCGGACTACACCACGTGACGCCGCTCCTGAAACTCGACGGCCTCCGCCGCGAATTCGGCGATTTCACGGCGCTGCACGACCTCACGTTCGAGCTGCCGCCCGGGCGCATCGGCCTGCTCGGCCCGAACGGCGCGGGCAAGTCCACGCTCTTCAAAATCCTCCTTGGCTTGCTCCCCCCCACCGCCGGCACCGGCACCGTGCTCGGCGAACCGCTCGGCGGCGACCGCGACTCCGCCAACAACTGGCAGCTCCGCCGGCTCATCGGCTTCATGCCCGAAGCCGAGGCGCTCGTCCCCGGCCTCACCGGCGTGGAGTACGTTTCGCTCGCCGGCGAACTCTGCGGCCTCTCCCGCCGCCAGGCGCAGCGCCGGGCGCACGAAATCCTCGGCTACGTCCAACTCGAGGAGGCCCGCTACCGGCGCGTCGAGGAGTATTCCGCCGGCATGAAGCAGCGCGTGAAACTGGCGCAGGCGCTCATCCACGATCCGCCGCTGTTGCTGCTGGACGAACCGACGAGCGGCCTCGACCCGGCCGGGCGCGACGCCATGCTGAAGTTGATCGTCGAGCTGGGCCGCGACCACGGGAAATCGGTCATCCTCTCGACGCACCTGCTGGCGGACGTGCAGGCGGTGTGCGAGCGCGTGGTGATCCTCGCCGGCGGGCGCGTCCGCGGCCTCGGCGCGGTGGCGGAACTCTGCGCCGCGCGCGCCGATCGCTTCCGCCTCCGCGTCGCCGGCGACCTTCCGCGCTTCCGCGAAACGCTCGAAAGGCATCGCGTGGCGATCGTCGCGGACGACGGCCACGGCGAATGGCGCGTGCAGGTGCCGGCCTCGTGGAATACCTTGCGGTTCTTCGAGTTGGCCGGCGGCGCCGACGCCGTCGTGCGCGCGATCCTGCCAGACGACGAAACCTTGGAAGAGTTGTTCCTGCGGATGGTACAGGCGGATGAACCGACGGATCTTGTCTCCGATTCAACCCCCTCTCCCCCGGCTTTGCGGGGGAGAGGGTTGGG
>CAYVRB010000037.1:0-29289 GCA_964453375.1 uncultured Alcaligenaceae bacterium | reverse complement strand
GCTGTCGTGGTCGAACCGCCGCGCCATCGCCAGGAAGCCGGTGGCGACGACTCGCCCGGCGTACTTCTCCGGCGGCCCCTTCGCAGCGAGGATGTCCCCGGCGATCTGCTCGCGCAGGAACTCGTCGTATGGCTTGTCGAAGTTGAACGCGTCAATCACCCAGTTCCGGTAGCGCCAGGCGTGCGGCACGGGGTGGTCGCTGTTCTCGCCGGCGGTGTCGGCGTAGCGGACGAGGTCGAGCCAGTGGCGCCCCCAGCGTTCGCCGTAGTGTTTGCTCGCGAGCAGACGATCCACGACCTTGGCGAAGGCGTCCGGAGCATCGTCCTTCTCGAACGCTTCGACGTCCGCCATCGTCGGCGGCAGGCCGGTGAGGTCGTAGGTCGCGCGGCGGATCAGTGTCCGCTTGTCGGCCGGTGTCGAACCCTTCGCGCCGAGAAATGCGTCGATCGGATTGGTGAACTTGGAACTGGGAACCTGGACCTTGCGTAGGGGTTGAAACGCCCACCATTTCTTCGCGTTCTCGATCGTCATGCCGCCGAGGCGAGCGGGGTCGCCGCCGCGTGGATCGACTGCGCCGTCCTTCACCCAGCGTTCGAGCGCGGCGATCTCGTCGTCTTTCAGTTTCCCGTCGGGGGGCATCTTCAAGTCGCCGGTCCGACGTACGGCTTTCACAAGCGCGCTTTCGTCGGGCTTGCCGACGACCACGACCGGACCGCCGTCCCCGCCGCGTTGCCAGCCGTCTTTCATATCGAGTCGCAGCCCGCCTTTGGATTTCACCGGTCCGTGACACGACACGCATTTGTCGATCAAGAGCGGCCGAACGTGTTTCTCGAAATACTCCGCTTTCCGGGCCGTCGAATCGTCGGCCGCCGCCGTGCCGCAAACGAACACGAGACCGGCGATCGTCGCGATGGAGCAAGACCGACGGAGCGATGGCATGGTGGAATCGTTCGAGAATCGCGGGGCGGGACTGCGCGCTCAATCTATCCGAAGTTCGCGGCGGGATCAACCGCCGGTCGCATTCGTTCACCGAATGGCGGAGGGTACGCGCTCGGCTCCGAAGACTCCGCCTCGCCGCTAAACGAGCAACCATTATTGGAAGAGATTCGGTTCCGACGGCGAAATGAGTGCGCGGAACAACGCGCGTTGGGGCGTGCTCGTCGGCAACTCCGCGAATTCGGACGGCAACACCCAGCGCAGCGCCGCGTGGAACGAAAGCATCTCGCGGCCCCGCACGCGCTCGGCGCGCACGCCGGTCATCGCGATCGCGAAGCGCGTCACGCCGTGGCGCACGGTCGCGAATTCGGCCTCGCTCCGCACCGCGAGGCCGGTCGTCTCGCGGGCGATGCGCTCGGCCGCGGCGAAGAGGTCCTCGCCGGCCCGCCAATCCCCGTGCGGGAATTCCCACAGGTCGGCCCAGCGGCCCGCGTCCGATGGGCGACGACCCACAAGATAGCGTTCCCCGGATCGGATCGCGACGGCGACTTCGCGGACCCGCTCGATCGCCTTCGGCGCTTTGGGAGGCGGGATCGCGTCCTGCCGGCCCTCGCGATTCGCGACACACGCCTTCGCCCACGGGCACGCGGCGCAGTCCGGCGCCTTCGGCGAACAGACGAGCGCGCCGAGTTCCATCAGCGCCTGGTTGAAATCGCCGATGCGCGTTCGCGGTAGAACCGCCTCGGCGGCGCGCCAGACCCACGCCTGTCCGGCGCCAACGCGGGGATCGCCGTCGAAGCCGAAGAGCCGGGAGAGTACGCGCAAGCTGTTCGCTTCGACGATCGGCAGGCGGCGCTCGAACGCCTGCGAGAGGATCGCGCCGAGCATGTACCGCCCGACGCCGGGGAACTCCGCCCACGCGGCGGGATCGTCCGGGAAGCGGCCGGCGAAACGATCGACTATCAACTTCGCGGTCGCGTGCAGGTGGCGAGCGCGGCGGTAGTAGCCGAGACCTTCCCAAAGCCGCAGCACGTCGGCCTCCGAAGCGGCGGCGAGGGCGCGCACGTCCGGGATCGCGGCGAGGAAGCGATGGTAGTACGGCACGACGGCGGCGACGGTCGTCTGTTGGAGCATCGCCTCGCTGACCCAGATGCGGTACGGATCGCGGTCCGCGCGCCACGGCAGGTCGCGGCGATTCCGATCGAACCATGTCAGCAACGATCGGCGAAGCCCGGCGAGCGTGCGCGGCGACCAGGATTCGGGAAGGGCGAAGGCGTCGTCCGGCATGGAAGGGGCCGACGAAAAAACCTCCCCCGGCGACCGAAGGAGGTTGGAGGAATCGTGGATCGATCAGCGCGGGCGGCGCATGTATTTGCGGAGGATATCGCTGGCGGCGTTGGACGAATCTTCCTTCGTGTCGGCCTTCTTCGCGTCGGGCTTCGCTTCGGCCTTGGGCGATCCGTCGGGGTTGACGGCCCCCATCTCGAAGACGGTGCTCCCTTCCGGCACGGAGCTGTCGTCGCCCATGCCGAGGAGCATCGCGGCGATGTCTTCGTCGCTTTCGGTGGCCGCCGGGCCGGGGATCGGCTGCTTGGCCGCCGTCGGCTTCGATTCGACCGGTTTGAGGGTCGAGGTCGACGGTTTCGCGCCGACGGCGTCGCGGAGTTTCGCGGCCGCCGGGCCGTTCACCAGGTTCAAGTCGTCGGGCAGCGGCGTCGAATCGGACGGGCGCGGCAGCGTGATCTGCACGGTGAAATCCAGCGGACCGACGCGCACGCGGTCGCCGGTCTTGATCGGCAATTCGATGTCGGCTTCGATCTGTTCCTCGTTGACGAACGTACCGTTGGTGCTGCCGAAGTCTTTGAGGAAGAGCGATTTGTCGCGGACGACGAGGACGCAGTGCTGCTTGCTGATCGACTGGCTCGCGGGGCGCAGCTGGCACTGGGGATCGCGGCCGATGAGGAATTGCGGGGTCGCGACCGGAATCACCTTCCCCTGATGGACGCCGCTGGCGACGACCAGACTCACTTTCATGTCAAATCCTTCCGAACGATACGAGACGCCATGGATGGGAGAGAGCGCTCAGAATCCTTGGCAAACCGGGGCGAGTCGTCCGATTCGCCGAAGACCGCTGAACAACATGGTTCGAGGGACGTAAAAGATCCCTAACGACAAGATCGGGAACTTTCACGGCTTCTTCAGCATCTTATTTCACGCAGGCTGCACAATGCAACCGAAATCTGCCAATCCGGGTAAACTTTCCGGCTGGGCAACCTGTACGATTTGGCCGACGCTGGCGATCCTCGCGCTCGCCGGATGCGGCGGTGCCGACGCTCCGGTCGTCCCGCCCAAACCCCGACTCCCCTTCTCCAGTCAAACGATTTCCCTCGGTTCCGACGACCCCGCGATCGCCGAATTATTCCATCGCCGTTCGGGCGTCTGGGCGTCCCGGACCGGGGCCGTCGTCGAACGGAAGCCGAGCGCATCCGCCGATATCGTGATCGTTCGCCCCGGCGATCTCGGCCGCTGGGTGGCCGCGCGCGGGACGACGCCGGTGCCGGACGACCTGCGGAATTCCGCCCACGCCCTGCAATGGTCGCGCTGCCTGCCGGTCTGGTCCGAACGGCTGGCGAACTGGGGCGGTTCGATCCACGCCTTGCCGCTCGCCGGCGAATCGTACGTGCTGACCTACCGTACCGACCGCTTCGCCGAAGCCTCCCAGCGATGGAAGCGCCCCGTGGCGCCGCCGGCCAGTTGGGAAGACTTCGCGGAACTGGCGATCCGCTTCGCACAGGACGGCGTGCCCTGCCTGCCGGCGGTTTCGGCCGACGCCGAGCGCACCCTGCGGGAATTCCACCTGATCGCCGCTTGCTACGACCGCCCGGCGATGACGGCGACCGATTTCGCCACGCGCCAGCAAGCCGGGGACAAGGGCCTGGCTCGGACCGAATCGCTCCTGGGCTTCCATCACGATCCGGCCACGGGCGAACCGCGCCTGACCTCCCCGGCGTTCCAGGCGGCCGCGCGATGGCTGCGGCGCACCGCCGTCGCACGGCCGAAATCACCGCACGCCGACGACGCGAACCCGGCCGCCGCCCTCGCCGCCGGCCGGTCCGCCATGGCGATCCTCTCGCTCGCGGAACTCGGACGTCTTCCGAAGACCGACGGCGCCCTCCCCCGCGAGATCGACCTCGCGCCCGTGCCCGGGACGAAAGTCTGGTTCGACGCGGCCGGCGCCGAGCAGCCGCCGGCCGACAAGGTCGCGGGCATCAATTACGTCCCCTACGTCGGCGCAGCCGGTTGGCTGGCGATCGTGCGACCCGCCGCCGCGCATCCCGACACCTGTTTCGAGCTGATCGCGGAGCTTTCCGGACTCGAACGCAGCACTGAACTCCTGAGCGATCCCGCGCTCGGCTTCGGACCGTTCCGCATCGAACACCTCGACCCGTCGCGGGACGCGATCTGGCAGCGCTACGGCTTCGACGCCGAGCGCAGCCGCAAGCTCGCCCTCGCCGTGCGGCACCAGATCGGCTCCGGCCTCGCGTTTCCCGCCGTGGCCCTCCGCGTCCCGGAGCGCGAGGCGCTGCTCGGCATCCTGGCCCAACAACTGGCCGGTACGATCGCGGGGCCAACCGATCCGATCGCGGCTTTGAAAGCCGCCGACGCCGCCTGGCGCGCCGACGATGCGAAGCGGCCGAAGGACGCCCTCCAGACCGAGCGCCGCCACGCGGCCGGCCTTCGCTAGCGAATCCCGCAGGGCACCTTTGCCGGGAACGCGGTCCGGGATAAAGAGGAGAGGAAGAACCGCCTCCCCGGTGCCGTTTCCATGGCTCGCCTCCTTGCCGCGCTCTTCGGTTCGCTGATTCTCGCCACGAACGCGTCGGCCGCGCCGCCGAACGTCGTGCTCATCTTCGCCGACGATCTCGGCTACGCCGACCTCGGATGCTTCGGCGCCACCAAATGGAGGACGCCGAACCTCGACCGGATCGCGAAGGACGGCATCCGCTTCACCGACTTCCATTCCTCGCAACCAGTCTGCTCGGCCTCGCGCTGCAGCCTCATGACCGGCTGCTACGCGAACCGCTTGGGCATCCACGGCGCCCTTGGTCCGCAGGCGCGCCACGGCATCCACGACGATGAGGCCACGATCGCCGAGCTTTTGAAGTCGAAGGGCTACGCCACCGGCATGGTCGGGAAGTGGCACCTCGGACACCACAAGCAGTTCCTGCCGACGCGCCACGGCTTCGATTCCTATCTCGGGCTGCCCTACTCGAACGACATGTGGCCGCACCACCCGGAGGCGAAGAAGGGAAGCTACCCGAACCTGCCGCTGATCGACGGCGACACGATCGTCGACGCCGACGTGACGGCCGAGGATCAGACGAAGTTGACGGAGAAGTACCGTGATCGGGCCGTGTCGTTCATCGCCGAGAACAAGGCGAAGCCGTTCTTCCTCTACTTCGCGCACACCTTCCCGCACGTGCCGCTGTTCGTCGGCGAGAAGTTCCGCGGCTCCTCCGGCGAGGGCGGCGTCTACGGCGACGTGATCCAGGAATTCGACTCCGCCATCGGCGACATCCTGACGGCACTCAAGGACGCCGGCGTCGAAGAGAACACGCTCGTGATGTTCACGAGCGACAACGGTCCGTGGCTGAGCTACGGCAACCACGGCGGCACGAAGGGGCCGCTCCGCGAAGGCAAGGGCAGCGTCTGGGAAGGCGGCACGCGCGTGCCGTTCGTCGCGAAGTGGCCGGGGAAGATTCCGGCTGGCAGCGTGCAAGCTGAGCCAACGATGACGATCGACATCTTGCCGACGCTCGCGAAGATCGTCGGTGCCGATCTGCCGAAGCGGCCGATCGACGGCAAGGACATCGGCGAGCTGCTGACGGCGAAGCCCGGCGCGAAGTCGCCGCAAGAGGCTTACTTCCACTACTACGCCCAGAACGAATTGCAGGCCGTGCGCAGCGGGAAGTGGAAACTGATCCTGCCGCATAACTGCCGGATGATCGAGGACCGCGCCCCCGGCAAGGACGGCAAGCCGGCGGGTTACAAGCAGGTGAAGCTCGACACGATGCTCTTCGATCTCGACGCCGACCTCGGCGAAACGACGAACGTCGCCGACAAGAATCCCGATGTTTTGAAACGGATGCTCGCGCTCGCCGAGACGGCCCGCGCCGACATGGGCGACTCGCTGACGAAGCGCGTCGGCGCGAACGTGCGCGAGCCGGGCCGGCTTCCCGACCCGAAAGCGAAGCCTCAATATTCGACCGAGTTGATCTTCCCGCTGGACGCGAAGCACAACCACGCCCCCGGCATCGTCGAGTGCCCGAACGGCGACCTGCTCGTGTCGTGGTACCGCGGCAGCGGCGAGCGGAGCGCCGACGACGTGGCCGTGCTCGGCGCCCGACGGAAGAAGGGCGAAGCGAACTGGAGCGAGCCGTTCGTCCTCGCCGACACGCCGGGCTTTCCCGACTGCAACACGACGCTCTTCATCGACGCTAACGACCGGCTCTGGCTCTTTTGGCCGGTGATTCTTGCGAATTCCTGGGAGTCGTGCATCACGCAGTTTCGCGTCGCGTCGAAGTTCGACGGCCCCGGCGCACCGAAGTGGGACTGGCAAGGAAACATCCTTCTGAAGCCGGTCGACTTCGAGACAGTGATGCTCCGCGAATTCGAAGTCTGGAAGAAGGCGCTCGGCCAGCCGCTGCCGGAGAAGCTCGGCGACGAGTACGTGAAGAAGAAGGTCGGCGACAAGCTGCTCTCGCGCCTCGGCTGGCAGCCGCGCTGCAAGCCGACGGTGCTGAAGTCGGGCCGCATCCTATTGCCGTTGTATTCGGATACCTACTCCGCGGGCCTGATGGCGATCAGCGACGATGAGGGCAAAACCTGGACCGCGTCGAAGCCACTCGCTGGATACGGCTCGATCCAGCCGGCCGTCGTGGAGAAGGCCGACGGCACGCTCGTCGCCTACATGCGGGAGAACGGCGTCTTCAAGAAAATCCGCGTTTCCGAATCGAAAGACAGCGGGATGACGTGGTGCACGGTCTATTCGCTCGACCTGCCGAACCCCGGCAGCGGCCTCGACGCGGTGAAGTTGCGCAACGGCCACTTCGCGTTGATCTACAACGACACGGTCAAGGGTCGCAACTCACTGGCCGTCTCGATCTCCGACGACGAGGGCAAAACCTGGATGTGGACGCGCCACTTGGAAAAGGCGGAGACCGGCTCGTACCACTATCCTGCGATCATCCAGAGCCGTGATGGGGCGTTGCACGCTGTCTACAGCTTCTTCGTCAAGGACGGCAAGAGCATGAAGCACGCCGCGATCAACGAAGAGTGGGTGAAGGAAGGCGATGGGAAGTGAGCCAAGAATGGCCACAAAGAGGCACGAGAATGCACAAAAAGTGGAGACGGCGAGTCTTGGTTTTCTCAGAACTCACGACTCAGAACTCACGACTCGATTTCAAAAACGAGTGCCGAGTTCCGAGTCGTGAGTTCTGAGTGAAGACAAATACCGAAGTCTCCGATTCTTCCTTTCTGTGTCTTTTCGTGCCTCTTTGTGGCCATCCTCTGGCTGCTCGTGAACGGAGATCACTCATGCGATTCGTAGCCCTGCTACTGTCCCTGACATTCTCGGCGTCCGCCTTCGCGGCGTCGCCGAATGTGCTGTTCGTTGTCACCGACGACCAGCGATTCGACACGATCCGCGCCCTCGGCAACAAGGAGATCGAGACGCCGATCCTCGACTCGCTCGTCGCGCGCGGGTTCCACTTCACGAACGTCTACTGCCAGGGGAGCATGATCCCGGCCGTGTGCGCGCCGAGCCGGACGATGATCCTGACGGGGAAATCGCTCTTTCGCATCCCCCAGCCCGGTGCGAAGGCGTACGCCGGGCCGACGCTCGGCGGGACGTTCCGCAAGGCCGGGTACGATACGCTTTGCGTCAGCAAGCCGGGCAACTCGTTCCGCGTCGGGCACGACGCCTTCGAGAAGGTCGTGCATTTTCCGCACGTCGGAGCGCAGACGAACGCCAAATGCGCGGACGCCGCCATCGAATACCTCAAGGATCGCAAGTCGGAGGGGACGCCGTTCTTCGTCTACTTCGCGCCGTCCATGCCGCACGACCCGCGCACGGCCGAGAAGGAGTTCCACGACAAGTACGATCCCGCGAAGGTGACGTTGAGCCGGAACTTCCTGCCGAAGCATCCGTTCGACAACGGCGAACTGAACGTGCGGGACGAGAAGCTCGCCCCGACGCCACGAACCGAAGCGGAGATGAAGAGGCACCTGGCCGAGTACTACGCGTGCGTGACCTCGTTCGACCACCACTTGGGCCGAATCCTGGACACGCTGAAATCGAACGGAACGCTGGCGAACACGGTCGTGATCGTCACGAGCGATCAGGGCCTCGCGGTCGGCGGCCGGCACGGCCTCATGGGCAAGCAGAACCTGTACGAGCACTTCAAGTCGCCGCTCGTCGTCGCGGGGCCGGGCGTGCCGAAGGGGAAGAGCGCGGCGCTCGCGTATCTCTTCGACCTCTTCCCGACGGCGTGCGAACTCGCCGGCGTGCCGGCGCCGAAGGAGTGCGAGGGTACGAGCCTCGCGCCGGCGATGAAGGGGGAGGCGAAATTCGCGCGCGAGCGGCTCTTCGCGGCATACAAGGACTGCCAGCGGATGGTGCGGACCGATCGCTGGAAGCTGATCCATTACCCGAAGATCGACCGGTATCAACTGTTCGATCTCGCGAAGGACGCGGACGAGATCGACGATCTCTCGGCGAAGCCGGAGCACGCGGACAAACTCGCCGAAATGAAACGGATGCTCGTCGACGAACGGAAGCGCTGGAACGATTCGCTCAAGTGAGGCCCCATGACCCCGGACGCACTTCACGCCCGCTACGTCGCCGAGATCGACAAGCGCGGCAGCGACGACAAATACATCGACGGCGTCGAGGAGCGCGAACTCATGCAGATCGCGATCCAGCACGGCTTCCCGCCCGAGCGCGCCCGCGCCGTCGTCGTCGATGTCTGCCGCGAGAAGGGGTACGTCATCGAAGCGTCGGTCGTGCAGTTCATCCGCGAACGCCTGAAGGCGCGGGCCAAGGCCGACGGTTCGCTCGATCGCGCCGGCTACGAAGAGGTCGTCCGCGAGGTCGCCGGTCGCCTCGCGCAGACCACGCGATCGCCGCTCGACGTGTCGCGGCTCGTGCAGGACACGATGGACGACGCCGGCTACCGCCGCGCGATGCCGTGGTGGCAACCCGAATGGCTCCGGCGGCTCAGGAGCCGCGGGGCGAGGTGACGCCGAGGAATTCGGCACAGGCGTCCAGGATGCGCCGCGAGGCGGTGCCGTCGCCATAGGGGTTCGGCTTCCCCGTCATCGCCGCGTGCGCGGCCGGATCGGTCAGCAGTTCCGCGGCCGCGTTTACGATCCCTTCGAATTCCGCCCCCACCAATTTCACCGCGCCGACGGCCACGCCCTCCGGGCGTTCGGTCGTGTCGCGCATCACCAGCACCGGCTTGCCCAGCGTCGGCGCCTCCTCCTGGATGCCGCCGCTGTCCGTCAGCACGAACGCGCAGCGGCGGAAGAGGTCGATGAATTCCCGATAGCCCTGCGGTTCCGTGAGGATCACGTTCGCCCGACCGCGGAGGACGCGCTCGACCGGTTCGCGGACGTTCGGATTCAAATGCACCGGATAGACGAACGCGACGTCGGGGAACCGCTCGGCGAGCGCGGCGATCGCGCGGCAGATGTTCTCGAAGCCGTCGCCGAAGTTCTCGCGCCGATGGCCCGTGATGAGCACGAAGCGCCGATCGGGCGGCAACGCGTCCGGCGGCACGCCGGGAATGGTCGGAGGGTCGTCTTCAATGACGCGCACGACGTGGAGGAGCGCGTCGATGACCGTATTGCCCGTGACGAAAACGCGATCCGCGGGCACTCCCTCGCGCAGGAGATTCGCCGCCGTCGCGGGGGTGGGCGCGAAGTGCAGCGCCGCCAGGCGCGTCGCCAGCACGCGGTTCGCCTCCTCCGGGAACGGAGAGCGGAGATTGCCGGTGCGCAGTCCGGCCTCGACGTGCCCGATCGGCACGTGGCGGTAGAACGCCGCGAGCGCCGTCGCGAGGACGGTCGTGGTGTCCCCTTGCACGAGCACGAGATCGGGCTTCGACGCCGCGAGCCAGCCGTCGACCGCGACGAGCGTGCGCGCCGTGAGGTCCGCGAGCGTCTGGCCCGGCCGCATCAGGTTCAGATCGGCGTCGGGTTCGAGATGAAAGGCGGCGAGCACCTGGTCGAGCATTTGTCGGTGCTGGCCCGTGACGCAGACTTCGATGCGGAAGCGGGGATCGGCGCGGCCGGCGACGACGAGGGGGGCGAGCTTGATCGCCTCGGGCCGCGTGCCGAAGACGACGCCGAGTTTGGGCCGGGGCGAGGATGTCATGCGGTGCATCGTATCGCGCGGCGCGGAGGCCGGTGGTTTTAGACGATCGCGGGCGCGACGGCCTCGATCGCCGCGAGGAGTTCCCCGCGCGCGAACGGCTTGGCGACGAAGCGCGTGCGGTCGTCCGCGCCGGCGTAGCAGTCGCCGTACCCCGAAATGAAGACGACCGGCAACGCGGGGCGGAGGAAGCGCAGCCGTTCGGCGAGCTTGCGACCGCCCAAACCGGGCATGACGTAATCGGCGACCAGAACGTCGATCGGCTCGCGGACGACGCGCGCGAGGCGGGCCGCCTCGTCGCCGTCGCGGGCCTCGATCACGTCGTATCCGGCCGCTTCGAGCCAGGCCTTCGCGAGGCGCCGCACGCCGGCGTCGTCGTCCACGACGAGCGCCGTCCGCCCGTTCGCGGCGGCGATCAGCTCGCCCACGGCGCGATCGAAACCGGCATCGGCGTCGTCGGCCGGGAGGAACACGCGGAAGAGCGCCCCCTGCCCCGGCGCGGTTTCGACTTCGATGTGCCCCCGGGCGAGGTCCACGATTTCGCGCACGGTCGCCAGCCCGAGGCCGGTGCCGGACGCGCCGCGCGTCGTGAAGTACGGCTCGAAGATGCGGGCGCGCGTGGCCGCGTCCATCCCTCGGCCGTTGTCGGCGACGGTCAGCACCGCGTAGCGGCCCGACGGTCGATCCGCCGGCCAACCGCGCCGCCCGCGGCCCACCGCGATCGTCGAACTTTGCACGGCGATCACGCCCGAGTCCGTCAGCGCGTCCCGCGCGTTCGCCACCAGGTTCAGGATTACCTGCTCGATCCGGTCCCGCCGCACCGACACCCGCGCGCCCTCGCCTTCCGCCAGCACGATGCATTCGACGTCCGACCCGGCGACGGCGCGGACGAGCGGCTCCGCTTCCGCGAGCACCGTGTCCAGCGCCGGCGCCTCGAAGGTCGAGGCGGGCTTGGAAAACGCGAGCAGCCGCCCGGTCAGTTGCGAGGCGAGGCGAATCGAGGACTGGATCACGTCGGCGTGCGCGTTCTCGCGCGGCCCCGCCGCGAGCGCCATCAGTTCCGCGTGGCCGCCGATCACCGCCAGGAGGTTGTTTAGGTCGTGCGCCGCGCCGGCGGCCATGCGGCCCAGCAGTTCCAGCTTGCGGGAATGCTCGACCGGTTCGTCCGCCACCGTCGGCCGTTCGACGACGGCGCGCTTCGCCGGCCAAGGCACGGTCGTAGGAGTCTCCGAAGTCGCGACCGTATCGCTCGCGCGCTCGGCGCGCTCCGCCATCGCCTCGAGTCGATCCCGCAGTGGAAGCTCGTGTTCGGCCAGCGTCGCCATGGTCGGCTCCCGGTTCGATTGGCCCTCCTGGGCGCCGCGCGATCCTTCCTCGCCCCGCGCATCGCGGGCGTTCGGCGCGCCGTCGCAACCGGACGCGCCGTCATCGCAATATGGGACGAACCCGGAGTCGAGGGTTTCCCGCTGAGGGATAAGTTCGCGAATCCACGCCGAGCGGCGACTGGTCGTGCCGCCTGCGGAGACCATACCGACGACGCCTCGCATTGCTCCCTGCGAACTCCCGCGACACGTTCCGTTGAAATCCAACTGGATCGGACTGAAATGGATCGCGCCCGCGATATGCGGGTCTGGCGATTTGGAGAATATGCCGAAGAGTTGACCGTATCGGACAAAGGGATCAAACGTCATAAAATCTGCGACTTTGTCGGCCGCAACGAGATTCGTCGCCGCTGCGGACATCTCGTTTCCTCGTTCGTCAAACCAGCAACTCGGAAACCTTGCAAGTGAATCCCGGAACAACCTCGCCGCCTTCGAGAACTTCGTCTTCCTCAAAGACGAGGCCGCGATGATTTCCCGAATAGACGGTGACGGTTCGATGGTTGGGATCGACGATCCAAATTAACCGTACGCCGAGAGCCAGATACTCCCGGACCTTCTCGCGAATCTGTCCCGGGCGATCGCCGGGCGATCGGATTTCGATCGCCAGATCGGGTGCGATTTCGAAAAAGTCCGTCGGGGGATTCGGTTGTCGCTGAATGCTGTAGAAAGCCACGTCCGGTCCACGAACGGTATCGGGGTCTCGTTCGAGAACGACTCCACCATCCTCAACCGTCCAGCCTAGATTTCGGTCATCGACGTAGTTCCCGATTTTCCTGCCGATCCGATTCATCAGAATTCCATGCAGGCCTTTGGGTCGAGACACGACGACGACCTCCCCCCTCACGAGTTCCTGCTTCGAGCCGTCGGCAGGATCGGGCAGTTCGGCGAATTCCTCGGCCGTGATGAGCTTCGTCGCCAATGCGGACATCTCGCATCCTCCTTCCGATCTCGTTATCATAGCGTCCACTCCGTCCGCACTCCATTCGGAACTCTCCGATGCGCTGGCTCCTATTTCTCTTCGTCTTCCTTCCGCACTCCGCACTCCGCACTCCGCACTCCCGCGCAGCGGATAAGCCCGTTCCCACGAAGGACGCGGCCGCGAAGATGACGGTGCCGCCGGGGTTCCACGTGACGCTCTTCGCCGGCGAGCCGGACATCGTTCAGCCGATCGCGTTCACCTTCGACGACCGCGGCCGGATGTGGGTCGTCGAGTGCCTGAGCTACCCCAAGTGGAGCCGCGACGGCAAAGGCAAGGACCGCGTCGTCTGCCTCGAAGACGTCGACGGAGACGGCAAGCACGACAAGAAGACCGTCGTCATCGACAATGGCGTGAACCTCTCCGGCATCGAATGGGGCTTCGGCGGCGTCTGGCTCTGCTCCTCGCCGAACCTGCTCTTCGTGCCGATCGAGAACGACAAGCCGGGCACGCCCGTCGCGATGCTCGACGGCTGGAACATGACCGACACGAAGCACAACGTCTTCAACAGCCTCGTCTGGGGTCCCGACGGCTGGCTCTACGGCTGCAATGGCATCCAGTCGAAGTCGTGGATCGGTGCACCGGGTACTCCGAAAGAGAAGCGGACGTACTGCGACGCCTGCGTCTGGAAGTTCCACCCGACGCGCAAGACCTTCGAAGTCGTCGCCACCGGTACCACGAACCCGTGGGGACTCGACTTCGACGAGCACGGCGAGATGTTCATCACGAACTGCGTGATCGACCACCTCTTCCACGTCGTTCCCGGCGGCCGCTACCAGCGCATGTACGGCCAGGACCCGAACCCGTACGCCTTCGACCTGATGAAGAGCGCCGTGGACTACAAGCACTGGGCCGGCGGGCACTGGACCGAGAGCCGCGCCGACCAGAAGACGGGTGCATTGCGGAAGGACCACGACGACGCCGGCGGCGGCCACGCCCACAGCGGCGCGGCCATCTACCTCGGCGACAACTTCCCGAAAGAGTACCGCAATACGCTCTTCACCTGCAACATCCACGGTAGCCGGCTGAACAACGACGGCCTCGAACGCACGCAGTCCGGCATGAAGGGCGTCCGCCGGCCGGACTTCCTGTTCGCGAACGACCCCTGGTTCCGCGGCATCTGCGTGAAGCAAGGTCCGGAGGGGTCGCTCTACGTCAGCGACTGGAGCGACACCGGCGAATGCCACAACTACGACGTGGCCGACACGAGCAACGGGCGCATCTACCGCGTGGCGTACGGGACGCCGAAGAAGTTCGACCGGGACTTGACGAGGACGCCGACCCTGGAATTGGCGGAGGGGGTGTTTTCGACGAACGAGTGGCTGGCTCGGAAATGCCGAACCAACCTGCAGGAGCGGGCCGCCGCCAAAGTGATCGACCCGCGCAAACACCGCGACGAACTGAAACCGATCATCCAGAATCAATTGCAATACCAGCAGCCGGACAAGATGATCCGCGCGAACCTGGCGATGCACGCGATGGGGTTCAACAGTACCTACTACCACCGCAACATGTGCGGGTCGAACATGGAGCTGTTTCCCTGGGGCGTGCGGATGGCGACGGAGACCGGCGAACTCGACCATCTGGTTCGCAAGGGGATCGAGAGCAAGTGTCAGTCGGGCACGCCCCGAGTCCGGGCCGCGATCGCGACGAGCCTGCAACGGCTGACGCCGGAGGACGCGATCCCGATCGCGCGGCTCCTGATGACGCAGGCCTCCGACAACGCCGACGAGAAGCTCGCGCAACTCTTCTGGCTCGGCATCCAACCCGCCGTGCTCGCGAAGCCGGACGAAGCCCTCCCGCTCGTCAACGGCATCGCCATCCGACGCGTGCGCGCGAACGTCGTTCGCCTCGTGCTGACGCTGCCCAAATCGGAGCCGACAAAGCAACTCGACGCGGTGTTCCCGATTCTGACATCGGCGCCGAACGACGAGACGCGCGAGGACATTCTTCGCGGGATGGCCCTCGCGTTCGAGGATCGCAAGGCCGTGTCTCCGCCGGCGAGCTGGAAGGCGATCTATCAGAATCTCGGCCGGGACGCGAACGGCGCGATCCGGGAACTCGCGCACGACCTCGCCTTGAAGTTCGGCGATCCGGAGGCGGTCTTCCTGCTGATGGCGCAGGCCACGAACTCGAAGCTGCCGCGGGCTGCGCGCGTGCGGGCCGTCGAGAAGTTGTTGCCGGTAAAGCCGAAGTATTTTTCGACGGCGCTGCAAGACTGGTTGGAAGTTCCCGAACTGCGCGGCGCGGCCATCCGTGGTCTCGCGAGCTATCCCGACGAAACGATCCCGGCCGCGATCCTCCATCGATACGCCGGACTGCCCGCCGAGGAGAAGGCCGACGCCATCCTCACGCTCGCGGCCCGGCCGAAGTTTGCCCTGGCGCTGCTTGAGGCCGTCGAGAAGGGCACGATCCCGAAGTCCGACATCGGCGCCTTCGCCGCCCGGCAGATCCTGGCTCTGAACAACAAGGCCGTCACCGCGAAGCTCGCGGCCGTCTGGGGCACCGTGAAGGCCGCGAACGCCACGCGCGTCGAGCAGACGAAGAAGATCAAGGCCCTGCTCTCCCCCGAATACCTGAAGGCCGCGAACATGGAGAAGGGGAAGGCGCTCTACGCGAAGAGCTGCGCCGCCTGCCACAAGCTCTTCGGCGAGGGCGGCGACGTCGGCCCCGAACTGACCGGCAGCCAGCGATCGAACCTCGATTACATCCTGGAGAACGTCCTCGACCCGAACACGGCCGTGCCGTTCGACTACAAGATGGTGCAGTTCAACCTGTTGGACGGCCGCGTCGTGACCGGCCTCGTGAAGAAGGAGACGGCCCAAGCAGTTACGGTGCGCACCGCAAACGAGCAGATCGTGATCGCGAAAGACGACATCGAGAAACGGACGCCGACGAACAACTCCGTGATGCCGGAGGGCTTGCTCGATACGCTCAAGGACGACGAAATCCGCGACTTGATCGCGTATCTCCAAGCCAAGTAATTCCCGGCGGCGGTCCACTTTGTCGCACGCGAGCGTCCGGCGTCGACATCAGTGTCCGGGCCGGAGCGTCGCGCGGTCCTTCAACGGCATGGAATCCCAGATGCGAAGCGTCTTGTCGCCGGAGGCGGACACGAGTCGCGTGCCGTCCGGGCTGAAGGCGATATGGTGGACGTATTTTCCGTGGCCTCGCAACTCGGCGGCCTCCTGGAGCGAATGCGTATCCCAGAGGCGGATGCTGTTGTCGGCGCAGGCGCAGGCGAGGCGATGCCCGTCGGGTGAGAAGGCGACGCCGTAGATGCGGGACGGATGCTTGAGCGTGCCGAGTTCGGACCAATCCGCGCTGTTCCAAATTTTCACGGTATTGTCGACGGAACCGGTCGCGAGTTTGTCGCCGGCGGCGGAGAAGGCGAGGCCGAAGACCCCCTGGCGGTGCCCTTCGAGCTTCTGGACGGCGCGGCGCGCGGCGAAGTCCCAGACGACGGCGGCGCAGTCGCCGTCGTCGCCGCCGGAAACGAGCCAGCGACCGTCGGGGCTGAAGGCGACGTCGCGCACCTCGTTGGCGTGGCCGGCGAGTGTGAAGTCGTCCGAGCCGCGCGTGTCGAAGACCTGGACGAGGCAGCCGTCGCGACCGGTGGCGATCCAGCGGCCGGTCGGGTCGAAGGCGAGCCGCGTGTCGTGCCAACTGTTCACGGGCGAATCCCACCGTTTGAGAGTTCGGCCGGTGGCGAGGTCGAAGACGTGGACGGCGGTTCGGGACCGGGTCGCGAGACGCGCGCCGGCGGGATCGAAGGCGACGGCGGTGACGACGGCGCCGGGGCCGTGGTCGAAGGCGGATAATTCTTGGCCGGTCGAGGCGTTCCAGAGGCGGGCCGTGCCGTCCCAGGCAGCGGAGGCCACGCGTTCGCCATCGGGGTGGAAGGCGGTGCCGTAGACGAAGGAGCCGTGCCCGCGGAGTTTCTCGGCGCCGATGGTGCGGGTATCCCAGACGCGGAGGCTCCGATCGAGGGAGATCGTGACCAGCCGATGGCCGTCCTTCGCGAAGGCGAGGTCGACTACGTCGGCCTCGTGGCCGAACCAGACTTCGCGCGTTGCACCGGTTTCCGCGTCCCGCAGGTGGATGGTCCGGTCCTGCGAGACCGACGCGAGGGTCCGCCCGTCGGGCGAGAAGGCGAGGGCGTGCACGCGGCCGAGGTGGCCCTCGCCCTCGAAGAGCCGCCGCCCCGTTTCCACGTCCCAGACGCAGACGGTTTGATCGTCCGACCCGGAGGCGATCCGCCGGCCGTCGGGGCTGAAGGCGACGCACGAGATGCAGTTCGAATGCCCCGCGAACTCCCGCTCGAGCGCGCCGTCCGCGAGGCGGAAGAGTTTCAACGTGTTGGAGGGGAACCGTTCCGAGACGACGACGTGCGTGCCGGCGCGGTTGAAGAACGCGCCGAAGATGCCGTGCTCGTGCACCGGGAGGCGGTGCGCGATCGCGCCGCGCGTGAAGTCGCCGATTTCGACGATGCCGCGCCCCTCCCGGGCGAACGCGGCCCAGCGACCGTTCGGATCGATCGCGATCGGCAAGGGGACGCAATCGCGGGGCGCGAGGGACGCGAGTTCCCGGCCCGTGGGGATGTCCCAGAGCTGGCAACGGCCGACGAATTGGCCGGTGACGAGTCGACGGGAATCCGCGCTGAAGTGGTAGCACAACTGGTGGGCGTTCATGCCCGGCACGCGCATTCGGATCGCGCCGGTCGCGAGATCCGCGATCTCGAGCGTGTCGCCGCGCAATCGACCGAAGACGCCGCCGTTCGGCGCGATCTGAAAGTACGACATCTCCGTGTCCGCCGTATGGATCGCCACGTCGCGCCGCGCGTTCAGGTCCCGGACGCGCAACTCGCGGGCGCAGGGCACGAACGAGATCCGGTCTCCGTCGAGCGCGACGAGGCGTCCCGCTTGCGGGACGGTATCGAATCGCTCCACGTGTTGCGAGCGGTCCAGGCGGCCGTGGAAGTAGCGCCATTCCCAGTCTCGAAAATCGGTCGGTGCGGCGTCGAGCATCCGGCCGGCGTTGCCCGAGTTCTTCGCCTCGAGCGCGCCGTCCGCCGCCACGATCGTCGCCCGGTAGCGTTCCCAGCGCTCCTGCACTTCGCGCGCCTGGGCGATCCTCCGTTGCCGCGATTCCTCGCCGTGGGCCGCCTCGGTTCGGCGATAGCTCCACGAGACGAGCACGAACGCCGTCAGGAAGATGCTCGCGATGCCGCCGAGCGTCGCGGCGAAGTGCGGGTTCCGCCGGCACCAGCGGCCGAAGCGCTCCCATTCCGAAACGCGCCGCGCGACGATCGGCCGGTCGCCCAGGAACCGTTCCAGGTCCTCCGCCAGTTCCCGCGCCGTCGCGTAGCGCCGGGCCGGTTCCTTCTCGAGGCACTTCAGGCAGATCGTTTCGATGTCGCGCGGGAGGTCCGGTTGCAGGTGGCGCGGCGGCAGCGGATCGAGGCGCTGGATGAGCTGCATGGTCTCGGGCGCCGTCGGCCCCTGCAGCGGCACGCGCGCCGCGAGCATCTCGTAGAGGATGACGCCGAGGGCGTAGATGTCGGCCGCGCCGGTGGCCTCCGCCCCGCGCGCCTGCTCCGGCGCCATGTATTCCGGCGTGCCGACCACCATGCCCATCTGCGTGAGGAACCGGCCGGCCGAATCGCGCTCCGCGCGCAGCTGCTTCGCCACGCCGAAGTCGGCGATCTTCGGCTCGCCGTCCCGCGTGAGCAGGACGTTCGCGGGCTTCAAATCCCGGTGGATCACGCCGCGATCGTGCGCGACGGCGACGGCGCGGGCGAGCCGGGCCACGATCCGCGCCGCCGTCCGCGCCGGCTGCGGTTTCGCACACAACGAAGTCAGATCCCCGCCGTCGACGAATTCCATCGCGATGTACGGGCTGGGAATCGCCCGATTTCGATCGAGGTGGACCGTGCCGGTCTCGAAAATCTGGACGACGCCGGGGTGCTGGATGCGGGCGACCGCTTCGGCCTCCGCGCGAATCCGCTCCCGCAGTTCCAGGTCCGAATGGCCGTCCGCCTGGAGCGTCTTGAGCGCGACCAGCCGTCGAAGGCTGCGGTGGTACGCCTTGTAGACGACGCTCATGCCGCCGCGGCCGATCTCCGCGATCACCTCGTGCTCGCCGATCCGTTCCGGCGCGCCGTCCCGCGTGAGGACCGCCGGAACCACCGACGACGCGGTCTGCGGCGTCCGCTCCCGCGCCGGCGGCGCGGGGGTATCCGTGAGCGACGACCGCGCCGCGACACCCTTCAGGTTCACCGTGGGCAGGCCCTCGCGGAACGGCGTGCGCGACATTCCCTCTCCTTGCGCGACCGGACAATGCGATGAATGGGGGACAAATCGCCGATCCGCGAAAACTAGAACGGATTTTCAACCTTCGTGCCGCGAGGGAATCGAAAATGCCTTCAATTGCCGCCGTGTGATCCAATTGGAACCACGATTCTTAAGACGACCGAATATTCGCACGATGCGCGAAAGCGCCGGCGGCGTGGATTGGTGATAGGTTCGGGAACGACGCCGGATCGCGCGGCGCCGCTAGACTGAGGGAATGCTCACCGGCAATCTCGTTCGCGTCCGGCACGTTCGCACCAAGGTCGTGCCGCAGTACCTCGATCCCAACGCCGACCATTGGCGGGACGTGGCCGAGCAACTGATTTTCGTATACGGCGACGCGCCGGGCCACACGCGATCCGAGATCGAAGAGGAGTTGTCGAACCTCGTCGGCGAGGGGCCGGGGCAGATCGTCCACCAAGGGTTGGCGAAGCTGCTCGACGACCGCTGCGACTACGAGACGGCCACGGAATTGAACCCGACCGAGGTGC
The DNA here is from genome assembly GCA_964453375.1 of uncultured Alcaligenaceae bacterium. GTDB lineage: Bacteria > Planctomycetota > Planctomycetia > Gemmatales > Gemmataceae > Limnoglobus. Next base: position 9,721 of record CAYVRB010000037.1, on the reverse strand, counting down.
GCGAGGCGGCGTTCCGCCTCGCCGCGATCCAGCGGAAACTCGCGGCGACCACGGGCGTCCGCTTCGATCGCGCGCTCGCGATCGCGCAAGTCTCCGAGGAACTGCAACAGCCGGCCGACGCGATCGAACTGGCGCTCTTCGCCGACCTGGCGGCCGAGCAGAAGGTACTGAAGTTCGCGCCAATCACCGCGGAGCAGTTGCTGCACCGGTACAACGTCGCCCTCGCGCAGGCGGTGCTCGTGCGTTCCACGAGCATGGAGGCCGTCGTCCGCGGCGAGTCGCCGGCGCGCTTCCGCCAACTCTTTCGCGCGGTCAAATTCCATCGCCTCATCTGCACCGTCCACGACGCCGCGCCGGCCGGCTACAAACTCGAACTCGACGGCCCGCTTTCGCTCTTCTCCTCCACGCAGAAGTACGGCCTCCAACTCGCGCTCTTCCTGCCGGCGCTCCTGCACTGCAAATCGTTCAGCCTCCGGGCGGAAGTCCTGTGGGGCGCGGAGCGGAAGCCGAAAACGTTCGAACTCGATTCGAGCGACGGCCTGCGCTCGCCCGCGCCGGACTTCGGCACCTACGCGCCGCCGGAGTTCGCCGTCTTCGCCGAGAACGTGCGCGAACGCGCCGACGGCTGGACGCTCGCCGTCGATCCGGCCCCGGTGCCGCTCGGCCCCGACGGCCTCTGGATGCCCGACTTCACGCTCACCCACGCGAAGACCGGCCGCGAGGTGCATCTCGAATTCTTCGGCTACTGGCGCCGGGGCAACCTGGACACGCAGTACCGCAGGCTCGCGAAGCGGCTGCCCGGGCAGTTCCTACTGGTGGTGTCGGAGGCGATGCGCGCCGACGAGGTGGACGCGGCGGAATTTGGGCCGGAAGTGGTGCGCTACAAGCGCACGCCGTCGGCGGACGCGGTGCTCGCCGCGGCGGATCGGTTGCTCGGCCGCGCGTCCGCGAAATGAATCCCGTTTAGAATTCGACGCGCGCCAGCGACCGCGCCCCGGCGCGCAACGGCACGATCGCCGCGACCGCGCCCAACACCACGCCGAGCGGCACGCCGAGGTAGACCCACCACGGGAACGCCTGGAATTCCAGGCTCTTGAAGTGTCGGAGCGTCGCCGCCACGTGCATCGGCAGCGCCATGATCGCGACGACGACGACGACGAAGCCGAGGCCGGTCACCATGTTCACGGTGCCGCTGAAGCCGACGACGATCTTGGACGGATCGGTCTCGCGGAAGTTCGGCAGGTAGGCGCCGAGGCCGACGTTCAATCCGCTCAGCCCGAGCGCGACCGTCGTGATCGCCAGCGCGTGGACGAGGACGCCTTCGATCGGCAGGCCGAGCAGCAGTTCGCTGCCGACGACGAGGCCGAGGCCGATCGCCGTCGCGCCGGTCGCGGCGAACGCGAACTTCCCGACGAGGATCTGGCGACGGCTGATCGGCATCAGGCCGAGGATCCAGAACTTGCGGCCTTCCAGCGAAATCAAGGGAAATACGAACCGGCTCAGGCCGGCGCAGAGCAGCACGGAGACGCCGGCGAGATTCACGAACCCGATGATGTAGCGGTCGATGCCCTGGATGTCGGAGGACGAGAAGAGGTTGAAGTTGCGCACGCCGAGGAGCATGAGCGCGGCGAAGATGACGAGGATCGCCCACTGCGACGGATCGCGGCGGAAGGTGCGGAAATCCTTGACGACGAGGACGCGCGTGGGGCGGTCGAGGTAGAAGACGAGCGCCTCCATCGCGCGGTCGAGGAGGTTGCCGCGGACGCGCCGGGTTTGGCTTCCGCCGCCGGCGGCGCGGTCGTAGGCGGTGCGGTAGAGCCGCCGCGCGGCGACGGCGGCGAGCAGGTACGCGAGCAGGCCGTTGCTCCAGAGCAGCGCGAGCGGCAGGAGCACGCCGCGCACCGAGTCGCCGCGGGCGGCCTCCATCAGGCCGTTGGTCATCCAGTGGCTTGGCGCGATCGGGTTGCGGGCGAGCTTGAACTGGCCGATGAAGCTCTCGAGCGCGTCCCGGTTGTTCTCCAGCAGGGCGGAGCGCGACGCCGAGGTGGTGCGGGCGATCCAATAGGCGAGCAACGCGAGGAGGATCGCCCCGCCGACGGCGAGCACCTGCTTGCGGTTCCGCGGCAGGTAGCGGAGGAACAGCAGGCACGCGATGGCGGAGACGGAACCGGGCAGCAGCACGAAGCCGAGCAAAAAGAGCGGCAGCAAGGGATAGTAGACGAGCGGCACGCCGGCCGTGAGGCCGTAGGCCACGAGCACCGGCATGCCGAGGACGACGAATCCCCACGAGGAGAACAGCACGGCGTCCTGGAATTTCATGGCGAAGATGCGGTCGGCTCGCGCCGGCGTCGCCAGCAGGTAGCGCGCCTCCGGCGACGTGAACAGGCTCGCGTAGAGGATGATGCCGGTCGAGAAGAGCAGCATCACGCCGAGCGTGAAGAACATCAGGTCGAAGAGTCCGGCGACGATCAGCCCCTTGGCGGGGATCTTGAATCCGAAGAGTTCGAGAAAGCCGAAGGCGCTGAGGCCGAAGACGAACGCGGCGACGAGGGCGCTGGTGCCGACCATCGTGTAGAGGCGGAGGCGGCCGGTCTCGAGCATGGCGCGCAGGCCGTTGGCGGCGAGCGTGCGGCGGAGCCGGTGGAAGACGCGGGCCTGGTCGGGCGCGGTCATGCGGACGCCTCCGCGAGCCGAGGGCCGGGGCTTTGGGCCGCCTCGTCGGTGATTTTCATGAAGACGTCTTCGAGCGTGCCATCGGAGTGCGCCTGGCGCCGCAGGCCGTCGACGGTGTCGCACGCGATCAGTTCGCCGCCGTGGATCACGCCGACTCGGTCGGCGAGTTCCTCGGCGATGTCGAGGGTGTGCGTGGAGAGGAAGACCGTCGTGCCGCCCTTCGCGAGATTGCGCAGCAGCACCTTCAACTCGCGGATCGACTTCGGATCGAGGCCGACGGTCGGCTCGTCGGCGATGAGCAGCTTCGGTTCGTGCAGCAGCGCGGCCGCGAAGACGGTGCGCTGGCGCATCCCGTGCGAGTAGCGTTCCGTCAGCGTGTCGGCGAAGTCGTGCAGGTGGAACGATTCGACGACGGCGTCCATCCGCCGCCGCGCGTGGTCCGGTTCCATGCCATGGAGGTCGGCGGTGAATTGCAGGAACTCGCGGCCGGTCAGCTTCTCGTACAGGAACGGCTGGTCGGGGACGTAGCTGATGAGCCTGCGGGCGTCGTCGCCGTGGCTTTTCATGTCGAACCCGCCGACGCGGACCGTGCCGGCGGACGGAAAGAGCAGCCCGCAGATCATCTTGATCGTCGTGGTTTTGCCCGCGCCGTTCGGGCCGAGGAACGCGAACAGTTCGCCGGCGCGGATGCTCAGGTTCAATTTGCGCACGGCCACTTTGGAGCCGTAATTCTTTTCCACATCCAAGAGTTCGATCACGGGAGTCTCCCTAATCCTCGCGTTCCAACCGCAGCGAATCGCCGCCGACGATGGCGACTTGGCGCATCACGAAGCCGTCCGCCGCGCGGACCCAGATCGTCGCGGTGCCGCGCTCGCCGCGCACTTCGATCGACCAGCAGCGATGATCGCCCTTCGCCGTGCGGATCGTCTCCGGTTCGTCGGAGACCGTGGCGATCATCGATTGCCGTTCGGTCGGCTTCGGCGAGAAGAGGGTCGAACTGATTCCCTTCTTCTTCAGCACCTGTTTCGTCGCGTTGGCGATGGCGTCGCCGAGCGGATCGTTCTCGTACAGCACCCAGCGCAATCCGGCCCGGACGCCGCGCAGGCGATTGACCGGTTGCAACGGGTTCAAAACCTGTCCGTCGGGCACGGGCGTCGCTTCGAGCGGTTCCTCGATGGTCGCGAAGAAGTCCGATTCGAGCCGGCAGTGGCCGACGAGTTCGCCGTCGTGCACGACGCAATCGATCTTCGCCGTGCCGCGCGCCAGTTCCTGGCCCATCAGCTTCGCGATCAGCCCGCCGTTCAGCGTCTGGCCGCGCAACTGACCGGAGCGATCCAGGAGCGTCGTCAGTTCCATCTCCGGCACGATGCATCGGATCGGCTGCACGTCCACTTGGAATTCGCGGTATTTCGTGACAAACCGGAACTGCTCGGCGACCGGATCGAAGTGCATCTGCGAGTTCACGGTTCCGACGCGCGTCTCGCCGCGGAAGAGGCCCCAGCGCACCGGCACGGACTGCGTCGCCTCGTCGGTGAGATCGATCCAAACCGTCGGCGCGGCGTCGCGGACGATGCGCGGCCAGACGTCCCGGTAGCCGACGTAGCCGACCGTGGCGAGCCAGAACAGCACAATGAAAACGATGCCGACGCGAGTGGGCATGATGCCACCGAATGCGAGTCCGAGGTTCGCCGAATGACATGAGCGGACGGCGGCGAACGTATCCGTCATACACCCGATCGGGCGGGCGGGTTTCACGATTTCGCATTACGCCCAGAGCGCCATGAAGCGGCGGGCGAAGACGATGCCGCCGACGATCGCGGCCGTCAGGCTCGCCACGAGCACCGCGCCGGCGGCGATGTCCAGGCAGCCGTGGATGCGCCTCTTCGATTCGTCGTCCAGCCCGTGGAAGAGCGTCTCGAGGGCGCTGTTGAAGAGTTCGGCGACGAAGACGAAGCCGATGCAGCCGAGCAGGAGGCACCACTCGAGCCAGCCGCATTCGAGCGCGCCGGCCATCGCGACGACGAGGGCGGCGCAGAAGAAGTGGACGTAGAAGCTGGAATGCCCGCGGATGCCGCGCTTGGTGCCGCGGAACGCCTCGCGGAACTTGTCCCGCCAGGGGCGGCGTTTCTTCGTCGGGCGGTCGTCGAGGGCCATGCCCCACCCCGGTCTCGGAACGGTCCGGTCCATCCGTAGCTCCGGGGAGTTTTATTGGCGGCCGCCGACGCCGGGCGAACCGATTCGCGTCAGGCCCGTCGCGGCGGCGAGGTTGGGCACGAACGAGAAGGTGAATCCCGTGTTGTTCGTGAGTTGGTTGTAGGTCAGGCCGACCGTGAACGTCAGGTCGGTGCCGGTGCGCGAAACGAGGAACGTGTTCGAGAGCGCCTGCTGCGTGCCGAAGTCGTAGCTGGAGCCGAGGTTGAGCGCGTACTTGCGCGTGAGTTGGTAGCCGATGGAGGCGATGACGGCCTTGCTGTTCACCGGATCGGCTTCGCGGTAGCCGACGTAGAAGCTCGTGCGGTCCGGCCGAGCGAGGTACAGGCCGAGGTTCCAGTAGCGGGCGCCGGTCGCGAACGGATCGAACCAGCCGGTCGACGTGACGGCGGTCTGGTCGCCGACGTTCCAGATCGTCTGGTATTCGAGGAACGCCGTCGACTTGCCGAAGTTGTCGCGGTCGGCGTTCGGGAAGATCGACGTCGACACGTTCGCGGTGAACCAGTCGACGGTGTGCTCGCGGCCGGGGAAGCCTCGCTTCGTCTGGAGGCGCTGGTCGAGGCCGAGTTGGACGACCTGCATGTCGTCGCGCGTCTCGACGCGATTCTCGACGAGCCGGCGGATCGCGAGGCGCTGCGGGTCGAACCACGGCGACGTGGTGAGCGCGAGCGCATCTTGGGCGCTGACGAAGTTCGCCTGCCAGGGGGTGATGGTGCGGTACGAGAGGTCGATCGTGTCGTCGTTGAGGCGATCCAGGAGCGGGAGTTCGTTCGCGCCGACGCTGCTGCGGGCGGCGAAGTAGTTCGCGTGCAGCGTGGCCTTGTGGTTGAGGCCGCGCACGTTGAAGATTTCGTTGCCGGCGTTCGCGTAGAGCCGCGACGCGGTCAGCGACGCCCGCGCGCCGCCGCCGCCGTAGACGCGCCCGCGGCTGTCGCCGGCGAGGTCCCGCGAGTAGCCCGTCAGGTCCAGCACCCCGTAGGGCACGACGCGCAGCGGGCCGGCGTCGAACGGCAGGCTCAGTTCCTGCCACCAGTCGATGCGGCCGGTGTCCAGCCGTTGCCGCTCCGTCGCCAGCACCGGCAGCGGCGAGATCGTGCTCGGCCGAAACTTCGCGTAGCCCACATCCGCGCGCGAGGTGTAGGTCACGAGATCGAAGAACGATTGCCCCATCACCGCGCCGGACACCTTCGGCAGCCAGCGCGTCTCGGTCATCCAGCTCCGCACCTGACCGCCCTGCACCAGTAGCGATCCGAAGAACTGCCCAGTGCTGCCGGCGAGTTGCGCGAACGATTCCTGGTTCGGGCCGTTGTCGAACTCGATCTTGTAATACTGTTCGAAGAAGTTCTTGTCGCTCTGGTAGGCGTACTGGCGCTGCAACGTGACGAACGGGCCGGAGGTCAGTTGGCCGTCGCCGTCGCGGTCGGCGAGGAATTCGTGTTGGTGGCGCCAGAGGGCGCGGCCGCGGAAGATGCGCGAGCCGTTCTTGGCGAGCGATTGGCGCGGCTCGACGCCGCGGAATCCGCCGAGGGTGTCGACGCCGCCGTCGGGGATGCCATAGGCGCGGACGGTGCCGAAGTTCGGCCCGCCGTAGCCGAAGAAGTCCTTGTTGCGGTAGTCGTAGTCGCTGCCGAAGCCGGGGCCGCGATCGCCGAGGTAGTCGAGGTGGAGGCGCCACTTGTGGCCGTCGGGCGGCCGGAGCGCGAAGAGCTTGAAGAGGTCCCAGGTGGTGAAGAACTGGGCGCCGAAGATGCGGTCGTTCCCGAAGCCGAAGCCGGAGAGCGGCCCGAGCGGTTCGGCGGGATCGGTGCGGAGGTACGGCGTGTAGAAGATCGGAACGCCGAGGAGTTCGATGCGGGCGTTGCGGCCGGTGAGGATGCGCTCGTAGCCGTAGTCGATCTCGCCCGTGCCGATCTTGCGATACGGGATGCCGAAGATGTTGCGGAGTTCCGTCTCGCGTTCGGTGTAGGTGGCCTCGCTCGTGAGGAATTCGAGGCCGGGATCCGAGGGCAGCTTGCTGGAGAAGGCGCCGGCCTTGGTGGCGCGCCATTCCGTCTGGCCGAGCCGATCGATGCGGCCGGCGTGCAGGTGCACCGTGTCCGGCAGGTTGCCGTACGCCAGTTCCAAGTCCGCCTGCATGGCCACGGCACGGTTGTTGTTCACGTCGTAGTAGATCTGCTCGGCGCGCAGCGTGCGCGTCGTCACCGTGCGGGCGCCGGTGGTGGCGCTCACCTGTTCGTCCTTGCTGCGCACGACCACGTTGCCGGTCATGAACAGCTCGATCTCCAGCTTCCCGTCGCCCGCCTGAACCTGATCGATGGCGAGGCCGCCGGCCGCGTCGCGACCGTTCAGGTTCTTCACCCACAAGACGAGGTTGTCGGCCGCGAACTCGTACTCCTGCGGCGCGAGGCCGGTGCGCGTTTCGATCTCGTACGCGACATTGATGATGAGGCCGCCGGTGTACACCAACCGTTGCGAACCGTCGCCCATCGGTTCGAAGTCGAATTTGCCGAGGTTCCCGTAGCGGGGGCTGAATCGGACGAGCTGCTTCTGCGCGCCGGCGGGCAGGTTGATGCGCGAACCGTCCGTCATGAACAGCTCGTCCTTCGGCACCGGCACCGGCGTCGTGTTCCGCGGTGGCGGCGGCGGAGGCGTGTCGAAGAGGTTCGACACCGGCGGCAACGAGGGGGGCGGCAACGGCAGCTGGAACGCCGTGACCGGCGGCGACGGCCGCGCGAGCGGCGGCGGAAGCACGGGGAACGGCGGCAATTCCTGGGCGCCGGCCGAAGGCGCGGCGGCCCCCGCGAGGGCCAAGATCAGGGTGTAGATCGCCGCTCGGCAGGCCACGGCCGCTCCCGCGCTGGTTCGCGTCCCGACAGTTCAAGGGGGCGAACTATACCGGAGCCGGCAGGGGCGTCAAGCCGGGGTAACACGGGACGATCCGACGTCGGCCATCACGTTCGATATGCCACGAAGAAGAGCCGACGGAACGGGAACAGCACCTTCCCATCCGGCCGGCGGGGATAAGCGACTGCCACTCGGGCCAGCAATTCGGCCTCGAACCGTCGGCGCGCGTCGTCGTCCGGCAGGGCGTGCAGGAACGGCCGCAGGCCGGTGCCGCGAATCCAGGTCACGATCGCCTCGGGACCGACCAGGACGTGGTTGTACTCGGTCTCCCACAGCTCGATCCGTTTCGCGAGCGGGGCGAGCACGTCGTAGTAGAACGCCGGATCGCGGCCGTGGATCGCGCCGTGGACGCCGCCGAGGTGGCCACGCCACTGCGGTTCGTTCGCGAGTTCGAGGATGTTCTGGTGCAGGGCCGACCGCGCGTGCGTCGGCACCTGTACGGCGAGCGCCCCGCCCGGCGCGACGGCTCCGAAGAACCGCTGCACTGCCTCCGCATGGTCGGGCAGCCATTGCAGCATCGCGTTGGAAAAGACGACATCGTACGTCGCGTCCGGCCGCCAGGTCGCGGCGTCGGCCGGAATCCAGCGGACGCCGGGATCGGACTTCGCCGCGGCCGCGAGCATGTCCGGATCGTTGTCCAGCCCGGCGAGCGCCGCCGTCGGCCAGCGGGCCTTGAGGACGGCCGTGCTGTTCCCCGGCCCGCAGCCGAGGTCGAGGACCGTGCGCGGCTCGGCGATCGCGACGCGCGCCGCGAGGTCGATCGCCGGCTGCGTCCGCTCGCGCTCGAAGGCCAGGTAGAGGGCGGGGTTCCAGGCGGGCATCGATCGGAACTATGAGGAATTCTTAGTTACGCTATCAACGCACATCATGTACTGGTGCCATTAACGGCATACCCACAATTCTTTAAGAGAAGAAACCAGGAATCCCTGGACTTACTCGCGATTTCGACTGCATCGCCGATACTATTCCCATCCTTGTCGAGCACTGCCATCGTGTTGGAAAATGGAACTGGCTTCTCAGCTTTTATCATGCGACACCCGTTGGTGTCCTTCTCGACAGAGAACTTGCCGGAAACATTGCCTTTTAGCATAAACGGTCCTATTTGGGGTGGAGCATCGCCTGACTTCGTAGCGCGAGTCAATCGATAGTGCTTCGTAAGATTGGCAAGATCGGCACATAGTTGTGTCCATCTGCACGACTTAATATGTTTGTCTACTATCGCTTTTCCGGGCCCGTTTCCTTTGTCGAGATCGGTATCATTGACTGTCATCTTTCCAGTTGTCCAAATGGCATTGGCAAGTTCTCGAATACCGTCAGACAGATGCCAGACTTCCCGGAGAAGATTAACCGTATGCTTCTTCACTTTGAATTCGGACATGTCTCCTTTGAAGACATACATCCCGTCGACTGGATCTAGTTCCCAGTCGCTTTCGGTTTTTCGCAGCGTACGCAAATCGTCCTCGATGCGTGTGATCGCCTCGGCAAGTTGACTTTGATAGAAGTCGATCATTATGTCGATCCTCGAGAACGCGGTTTGATTCTCTCCAAGAAGAAGATAAGAGCGATTAAGTGGCAAGCAGGTTCGGAGGGTCGTCGTACTATCACAAGCCAGGTCGTCAGTATGTCACAAAGAATCTGTTGATCAATGATGGTGGCGCCCGTTGTGCGAGTGCCCGCCGGTCTCGCCCGCCAGCGACAGCTCGCCTTGGTGGACGCCCTTCAGCCCGCGCAACTCGGCGGCCAACGCCCGCAGGCGGGACGGCTTCCCCTTCAGCACGATCACCTCCATGCAGTGGTCGTGGTCCAAGTGGACGTGCAGGCTCGCCACTACGTGGTTCGCGTGGCCGTGCTGCACCTCGATCAGCTTCTCCACCAGCTTCTGAGGTGCTGACGGTTTGACGGACAGTCCGACTAACAGTTAGGCTGGCGGCGG
>CAYVRB010000036.1:2581-29337 GCA_964453375.1 uncultured Alcaligenaceae bacterium | reverse complement strand
TTCAGGTGAACGCGAACCCCGAGGGCATGAAGCGGTTGTCGGTGCCGACCGGCCGAAAAGCCCTGCTACTGGATGAGCTTCAGGGGATTCTACAGGAACTGAAGCGCGCGGCGCCGCCGGACGCGGGGAAGAAGCCGAAGTACTACCCGGACTGGAACCGCAACCGGTCGAAGGGTTTCCTCCCGCTGTGGCTGCTCGTGTTCGCGATGCTGTTGGGCGCCGAGTGGGGCCTGAGGCGGCTGTGGGGGATGGTATAGTGGCCTTGGAGGAGCAGCGATGAAGACCGCCGAGACGCCGGACGTCGATCACGTTGAGGAAACGGTGCGGGAGATGCGCGAGCAACTCCGCGAGGCGGGCGAGACGCCGGAGCGAGCGAAGGCGCGCACGGCGGCGTACGCCGAGGCGAGGAAGCAATACCCGAACCAGTGGGCGGCGATCCGCGAAGTGTGGGACGGCGCCCGGCTGGTCGCGCCGCTGGTCGTGGTCGCCGCCCCTTCGATCAGTGAACTCAGAAGCCTTGTCGATCGATTGCCGACGGAACTGTCGGAAGGAATCACGCTGGAATTGCTTCGCACGGGTGGGGCCATGGCGGGTCTTTGCATGCCTCCGTCCGTGATTCGAGCGTTTCGCGAGACGAATCGCGGCATCATCAATCGCAATCAAGCGAGAGAAAACTGATCGGTCGGGAGTCGGGAATGATTCAGTCGAAGAATCTTCCAACGCGGTATCAGACGGTTTTTTCGGACGGCGATCGTTCGGGGATCGCCGATCTGCCCTTGTCAAAGGGCGGTCGTGGCGAAGGCTTCGGCCCCCACGATCTGCTCGAAGCCGCTCTCGCGTCCTGCATGACGATCACGGTGCAACTTCAGGCCGAAAAGCTCGGCATCGCGATTGAGGGTGCGACTTGCGAAGTGAAGATCGATCGTTCGATTCCCGACGCGGTCAAATTCGACTACTCATTGAATATCGTAGGCACAATCACCGACGACGAACGACGGACCCTGCACGCGGCCGCCGGTCGATGTCCGGTTGCGCGAACCTTGTGCGGCACGATCTCCGTCCGCGAGAATGGGTAATCAGTGAATTGGAGCGACGCCATGAAAGGCCGTGAAAGCGGAATGCCGAAAGAAGACCAGTGGGAGCAATTCTTCAACCCTTGTTGAATGGTCGAGCGGTTGGGCTGCACGGGTCCGTGCGGCGACGTGGTCGAATTCGGCTGCGGGTACGGCACCTTCACGCTACCGGTCGCCGAACGGGTATCAGGAACGATCTACGCCTTCGATATCGAACATGAACTGGTGGCGATCACGGGCGACAAGGCTCGCGAGGCCGGGCTAGGAAACGTGCGGGCGCACGTCCGCGATCTCCTGGCGCACGGGACCGGCTTGGCCGACGCCTCCGTCGGCTACGCGATGGCGTTCAACATCCTGCACGTCGAGGAGCCGTTGGCGATCCTGCGCGAGGCGCATCGGATTCTTGCGCCGAATGGTCGGCTGGGCATCCTGCACTGGCGCGGGGACATCGAGACGCCGCGCGGTCCGCCGATGGAAATCCGCCCCACGCGGGAGCAATGCCGGGCGTGGGCCGAGGAAGCCGGATTCCGCACCGTGGACGAGCCGGACCTGTGCTGCTGCTCGTGGCACTGGGGACTGGTGATGGCGAAGAGGGGCTGACGCTCACTTCTTCTTTTTGACGAACTCGTACGCGCCGCCCTGGTACTGGCCGTAGGGATGTGATTGGATGCCGTTGCGGATCGAACTGGTGAACTGCACGGGCGACTGCACGATCTTCACGCGGACGACGCCGGTCTCGCCGGGCTTGAGGACGCCGGCGTGGACGGCGGCGATGCCGAGGCTGGAGTCGAGCGTGTACTGGTCGGTGCCCCAGATGGTGCCGGCGTTCGGGAGGGCGCCGATGAGCTTGAAGGTGTGCGTCTTGCCGAACTGGTTGGCATAAGCCACCAAGTACGACGGGGCGGGCTGGGCGTTCGCGGCCAGCAGGTCGTCCTCGTCCGGCGCGTCGCCGAAGGAGCGGGCGTCCGCGAGGCGCAGTTTCAATTCGCCGAACTGGAACGTGCCGATGCGGAAGGTCGGGGCGGCGAGGTGCCCGGCGATCTTCGAGTCGTCGGTGTACACGACGTCCTTGTCGCGCGTTTCGAGCTGGGCCTCGGAGTACTTGGCCTTGAGGTGCTCGACGAGGTCCTCGGCGCGAGTCGCGACTTCGGGGTCCTCGTGCTGCGCCGCCTTCGCGAGGGCGGCGTAGGCGCGCGGGCCGATCGCCTTCAGGTCGGCGACGGCCTTGACGCGCACCGCGTGCTCCGGGCTGCCGAGCGCGAGCACGGCGATGCGGGTCCTCTCGGACACGTCGGCCGGGATGCGCGTGGCGAAGTCGATCTTCTTGATGTCGGCCGTCGCGATCTTCAGGGTGCCGTGCTTGGTGACGAGGTCGACGGTTTCGTCGAGGAGTTTCACCTTGAGGGTGCTGCCGTCGATGAATTTGACGTCGATCTCGGGGCCGGTGGGGCCGGTGACGTTCGCGCTTAGCTGCGGTGGCGCGGCGGTCGTGGCGAAGGGAAGCAAAACGAAGGACGCGACGAGCAGGGCGGCGGGCGCGAGCCACGCGAGGCGGCGGAACGACATGACCGATCCTCCGGCGAAGGAATCCAGCGTACCGCAACGAGAAGGACGAATCCAGTTAAAGACTGTAACGGATTTGCGACTTGCGTGATTGGGGAAAATCGCGAGGGATTTGGCGAAGCCGGCCGCGCGAGGGAAAGCATCACGGAATGCCGGAAAGTTCACCGTCTGGCTGGAGAAATGCAGATCTTACAAGCATAAGCGGCTCCGAGTCGAGAATTGTGGTCTCATGTGAAGCGAGTCGTGCCCGATTAATGCGCAATAGATGATCGACAATCGCGCTTCACATTGAAGTGGACGACGGGGACCGGGATTTCGTTTCGTCTCAAGTCATTTACCATCAAGACTTTAAATTCATAGTTTTTTCCAAATCGACGGCGCGCCGGCTGCTTCTCATCCTGTTGGTCGCAATCTACCCACTCCTACTCCGGAGGTGCCCGTGTATCATGCAGTCCGGGCGATATTCTTCGCCACTCTCTTCCTGTTCACTTCGGCGGGTGCGTTCGCCCAGGAGCCGATGCCCGCCGGTCCGGACCCCACGAAGACCCCCGCGATGAAGGCGGACGTCGACGCCGCCAAGGCGGAAGCGACCGCCGGTGTGACGGCCGCCACGACGGCGGCGCACAAGTACGCGGACATTTCCTGGATGCTCGTCTCGTGCGCGCTCGTCATGCTCATGATGCCCGGCCTCGCGCTCTTCTACGGCGGTATGGCCCGACGCAAGAACGTCCTCGCTACCATGATGCAGACCATGGTCTGCCTCGGACTCGTCGGCGTGCAGTGGATGGTGATCGGCTACTCGCTCGCGTTCGGCGCGCCGGCGATCTCCTTCTCGATCAGCGACACCGAAGCCGAAAAGAAAAACGACAAGGGCGATGTCGTCTTCGGGCCGGACGGCAAGCCGGTGATGGAAAAGGTGCCCATCAAGGGCGGTCTGATCGGCTACAGCAAGGAACTGATGTTCCTTTCCGACGAAGCAGCCGTACCGAAGACCGAAGATGACATCTACGCGATCAAGAAGATCGACAAGGCCAAGGCGACCGACGCCCAAAAGGTCGAAGTCGCCAAAGCGCTCGAGCAGGCGAACAAGTTCAACACCTTCCCGAACACCAACCTCCCGCTCTACGTCCACGCGATGTTCCAAGGGATGTTTGCGATCATCACCGTCGCACTCGTGTCGGGCGCCTTCGCCGAGCGCGTCAAGTTTGGCTCGTACCTGCTGTTCGGCCTGATCTGGACCACGGTGGTCTACGATCCGCTCGCCCACATGGTCTGGTCGTTCGATTGGGAACCGTCGAACAAGGTGGATGTGGCACTCGCGCCGGGCACCAAGATCTTCCCGGCGGCAGGCCTACTCGGCGTCAACGGTGCGATCGACTTCGCCGGCGGCACGGTGGTCCACATCGCGGCCGGGTTCAGCGGCCTCGCCGCCTGCCTCGTGCTCCGCAAGCGCCTCGGCCACGGCAAGCAGACGTTTCACCCGAACAGCATGGTTCTCACGCTGCTTGGCGCCGGCCTGCTCTGGTTCGGCTGGTTCGGGTTTAACGGCGGCTCGGCCCTGTTCTGCAACGGTCAAGCCATCAGCGCCTTCACGGTGACTCAGATCGCGGCCGGGGCCGCGGCGATCTCCTGGATGATCGTCGAGTGGCTGCACCGCGGCAAGCCGACGGGCCTCGGCTTCGCGTCGGGCCTCGTGGCCGGCCTCGTGGCCATCACGCCCGCCAGCGGCTTCGTCTATCCTGGCGGGGCGCTCGCCATCGGGTTGCTCGCCGGCGTCGTCTGTTACTGGGCCGTCGCCGCCAAGAGCCTGCTCGGCTACGATGACTCGTTGGACGCGTTCGGCGTCCACGGCGTCGGCGGGATGCTTGGGGCGATTCTCACGGCGTTCTTCGTGAGCCTGCCGCTGTGGGCCTACGGGGCGGAAATGCCTCCGGGCGCCTTCCCCGGCAAGACGGACGTTGTGGACAACGCGATCGTCTACAACAAGGGCCTGCAACTCACCTGGCAAATCAAGGCGTCGCTGCTCTCGGCCGGCTACGCGTTCCTCGCCACAATCGTGATCGTCCTGCTCATCGACAAGACCATCGGCTTCACCGTGAAGGACAAGGACGAAGCGATCGGCCTCGACCTGAGCCAGCACGGCGAAGTCGGCGTGGACGTCGGCCCGGAAGTCGACGCGATCGTCGCCACGAAGGAGCCGAAGGCGGCGGCCACCCCGCCGGTCAACGGCGGCGGCAAGAAGTTCGCCATCAGCGTGAGCGGGGCGACCGAGGCCCAACTGATCGAAGCCTGGAGCAAACTCTGCCAGGCCGGCGACGCCGCGCCGAGCAAGGAGTTCACCGCGGTGTACCCGTACATCACCACCGTGAGCGGGAACACCTTCCGCTTCCGCGGCGGCGATCCGGTCGCGATCAAGACCGCCCTGCAGAAGCTCTTCGCCGACAAGCTCGGCGGCTCCGTGACGGCCACCGTCGTTTGACAAGCACGCCGCCCGCAGACAATCGTCCGCGGGCTTCCTTCCAATACCTACCTCATCCCAACATAACCCCATGAAACTGATCGTTGCGATTATCCGCCCGGAGAAACTGGACGACGTCCAGAAAGCCCTGGCGGAGAAGGACGTGTACCTGATGACCGTGTCCGACGTGCGCGGCTGCGGCCGGCAACGCGGCTACACCGAAGTCTACCGCGGCCAGGAAGTGCAGGTCCGCCTGCTGCCGAAGCTGAAGCTCGAAATCGCCGTCAACGAATCGTTCGTCGAGGCGACCGTCGAGGCGATCGTGCACGCCGCCCGCACCGGCGACACCGGCAACGTCGGCGACGGCAAGATCTTCGTGCTTGGCCTGGACGACGCCATCCGCATCCGCACCGGCGAACGCGGCGGCACCGCCATCGGACCATAATCTCAAGAAAGCCCTGCGACGGCCGTCGCAGGGCTTTCGTTTTTCACACCCACTTCATCGTCACGCCCAAGTACTCGTCCTTGTTCTTCAGCAGCCCCTCGTAGGCGTCGCCCAACTGCTCCGGCACGATCGTGTGGCGGATCAGGCCCTTCAGGCTCAGCCGTCCGTTCGCGAGGCTGCGCAGGAGGAAGTGCTGCGCCTTGTGGATGTCCCACGCGCCGTTGAGCCGGATGTGCGCCGGCTCGAAGAGCATGTTCCCGTGCGCGCCGCTCACCTCGATGTAGCGGCGGTGCAGGTCGTCGTAGAAGTTCACGTCCTTGGCGATGCCGCGCGGGCTGCCAACCACCACGACCTGCCCGGCGTCGCACGCCAGGCTCATCGCGGTCGGGATCGCCGCCGGCACGCCGGTCGCGTCCGCCACGATCTCCGCGCCGCGCGTGCCGAGGATCGCTTGCAGTTGCGCCTTCACGTCGCCGGCTTTCGGGTCGATGGCGGCGTCGGCGCCGGCGGCGAGGATCGCGTCCCGCCGCATCTTCACCTCGTCGATGCCGATGACCGGCGACGCCCCGGCCGCCATGAGACAACGCGCCGAGAACTGGCCGATGATGCCGAGGCCGAGCACGGCGGCCGAGCGGCCGAGCGTCAGCCCCGCGCGAATGCTCGCGCCCAATCCATACCGCGAGATGCACGCCACCGACGCCGTCTCAAAGCTGAGGTTCTCCGGCAGCTTCCAGATCCGGCAGCGTTCGTGGCCAACCGTGAACAGCTCGGCCGAGGCGTGGTTGCCGGGGAAGCTGACGCGGTCGCCTTCCTGGAAGCCGCCGGGGAACTCCTTGCCGACCTTCAGCACGCGCCCGGCCGCCGAATAACCGGAGCGGAAAGGGAACTTCCAATCCGGCATGTTCGGGTCCTTGAGCCATTGGTGCGAACCGGTGTAGACGGCGAGTTCCGTGCCGGCGCTGATGGCGGACCACTCGGCGGCGACGAGGATCTGGTTCGGCGCGGGGTCGGCGAGTTCGACCTCGCGAACGCCGACCTTGTACGGCTCGAGGATGACGGCCTGACGGGCTTTGACCATGATGGTTCGATCCGTGGGGGAAGAAAGAGTTGGTGTAGTTCGCCGGGCGCGAACGGGCAGGTGCCGATGGCGGGAAGCGGCCGCGGCGCGTAGAATTGCCTCATCGCCACGACGTCAGGTTCCCTCCATGCCCCGCGATTTCTACGAAGTGCTCGGCGTGCCGCGCACGGCCACGACCGACGAGATCAAGAAGGCCTATCGCAAGCTCGCGCAGAAGTTCCACCCGGACAAGAACCCCGGCGACAAGCAGGCCGAAGCCAAGTTCAAGGAAGTGAACGAGGCGAACGCGGTGCTCTCGGACGCGAAGAAGCGCGAGGTGTACGACCAGTTCGGGCATCGCGGGCCGCAGTTCGGCGGGTTCGGGGGCGGCGGGGCCGAAGGGCCGAGCGGCTTCCCGAATTGGGCCGGCGCCGGCGGGCCGCACGGGAACTTCGACCCGGCCGCGGCAGAGGAACTGTTCCGGCAATTCTTCGGCGAGAACCCGCAGGGCAGCCCGTTCGGCCGGCACGGTCGGGGCCGGGCGGCTCCGCCCCCGGAGGACATCGAGGCCGAGGCGACCGTACCGTTCCTGACGGCGGCGAACGGCGGCTCGCTGACGGTGGACGTCGGCCGGCGGAAGATTGAGGTGAAGGTGCCGGCGGGGATCGAGGAGGGGAAGAAGCTGCGCGTGCCGGCGAGCGCCACCGGCTCGGCGGATCTCTACGTGCTCGTGAAGATCGCACCGCATCCGTACTTCCGGCGGACCGGAAAGGATGTCGAACTCGACGTGCCGATCGGCCTTGCGGAGGCGGTGCTGGGCGCGGCGGTCGAAGTGCCGACGGTCGGCGGCGACCGATTGACGGTGAAGGTGCCGGCGGGCACGTCCAGCGGCGCGAAGCTCCGGCTGCGCGGCAAGGGGATCGCCGGCGGCGACCAGTACCTCGTCTTCCAGGTGGGCGTGCCGAAGAGCGTGGACGACGAGAGCCGCGAGCTGATCGAGCGGTTCGCGAAGCGGAACCCGGAATCACCGCGGGCGACCGTGGCCTGGGGTACGCCATGAGCGACAAAGCGCCATCGACGTTTCCGCCATCGCACCGGCTCAAGACGCCGGAGGAGTTCCAGCGCGTCTACGACCGCAAGCGCTCCGCGAGCGACGGCCTCGTGGTGCTGTACGCCTGCGAGAACGACCTGGACCACCCGCGGCTCGGCGTGTCGGTGTCGAAGAAGGTCGGCAACGCCGTGGAGCGGAACGTCTGGAAGCGGCTCTTCCGCGAAGCGTTCCGGCTGTCGCAGCACGATTTGCCGCACGTGGACCTGATCCTGATCCCGCGCGCCGGCGCGGAGCCGACGCTGGAAGCTCTGAAGGCGTCCGTGGTCGCGCTCGCGAAGCAGGCCGCCGCGAAACTGGGGCCGAAGCCATGATCCGCTGGCTCTGGCACGGCCCCGCCCTCGCGCTCGGCGGCCTGCTCATCCTCGGGGTCCGCGGCTACCAAAAGTTCCTGCGCCCGATGCTGCCCCCCGTCTGCCGTTACACGCCCGGCTGCAGCGAGTACTTCATCCTCGCGGTGAAGAAGCACGGCCCGATCGTCGGCGGGGCGAAGGGCACCTGGCGCATCTGCCGCTGCAACCCCTGGGGCGGCAGCGGCGAGGACTGGCCGTGAGCGATTATTCGGGCAGCGGTTTGCCCTTGGTTTCGGGCAGGAACGGCAGGACGAGCAGGCCGATCACGAAAATGCCGCACATCGTCACGCCGGCATAGCGCAGCGGCAGCGGCGACTCGAAGCCGGCGTAGACCTGGCTCGTCAAGAGTCCGAGCGCGAACGGGCCGGCGGCGGCGATGAACCGGCCGACGTTGTAGCAGAAGCTCGTGCCGGTGCTTCTCAATCGCGTCGGGAACAGCTCCGGGAAGTAGATCGCGTAGCCGCCGAAGAGCGCGATCTGGAAGAAGCCCATCACCGGCACCATCCAGAAGATGTCCGACCACGACTGCAGGAAGAGGAACACGCCCGCCGTCGAGAGGCCGGCCATGATGAAGAAGATCGCGAACGTGATGCGCCGGCCGAGGAAGCCGGTGACGTAGCTGAACGCGAAGATGCCGAAGAATGCGCCGGCGTTTTGCACTAGCGATGTGATCCCGGCCCAGTACGACTTCTGACCGTTCACGTACTTTACCGCCTCGGCCGGCAGCTTGTTCTCCTTCACCTGCTCCGCAGTCGCGAGGCCCTTTTCGATCGCCTCTTGCTTGTACTGCGGTTCGGCGACGTATTGCTGGAGGTCCGGCGAGAAGAAGGCGATGCCCCAGAGGCCGATGACGCCCGCGACGGCGAGCAGCAGGCCGAGGATCGCGTGCTTGCGCCAGAGCGGATCGCCGAGCAACTCGGTGTACGAACCGGCCTTCTTGACGCCGCCGGCGGCGCGGGCCTTCAACCATTTTTCGGGCTCTTTCAATCGAGCTTGAATCAGCACGACGAGCAGTCCGGGAATCACGCCGATGAGGAACATGATCCGCCAGGGAACGAGGTCGAATCCGAGCATGGTCATTCCGGTGAACTGACCCCGTTCCTGCATCGAGCCGAGCGTCATCGCTATGAGGGCGGCCGTGCAGTTGCCCAAGACGGACGAGGCCTGGAACAGGCCGAGTATGAAGGGCCGGGCGTTGTCCGGCATGGTGTCGGCCAAGAGCGTGACGGCGGCGGCGAACGCCCCGCCGACGCCCATCCCGGTGAGAAAGCGGTAGAAGTAGAAGTCGGTGGTCGATTGCGAGAGCGAGTTTAGTCCGGTGAAGAGCGAGTAGAGTAGGATCGTCATCATCAGCGTTTTGACGCGCCCGATTCGGTCGCCGGCGATGCCGAAGCCGATGCCGCCGAAGGCCCAACCCAGCATGAAAAAGGAGGTGGCGTAAGTGGCCGCGTCGCCGATGTCGGCCGCCTGCATCGCGGCCAGCACCTGCGATTCGCCCGGGGCCGGCTTCCCGTCCTGCGCGGCCTGCTTCGCCAGCTTCTCGGCGAACGCCGCGTATCGGGAATCCTGCGCCGTCACCTTGGGCACGAGTTCGACCATCGCGGGCCGGCGGGCCAGCACGAAGAGCTGCTGGTCCATGCAGTCCATGTCCCACGCGAGGCAGCAGACGATGAACACGAACCACTGGTAGCGAGTCAGGTCTTTCAGGCTGGCCCAGCCGGTGCGGGGCGCGACGGGGTCGGTCATGTCGGATCTCGAGAGAGGCATCGCAAGGCAGGTTGGACTGGTATATCCGATCTTCGCCGGGGACGCCACCGTTTCCCGCGCGGGTTGCTATGATAGCAGCTTCCCTTTTTCCCCCCGGAGGCCGCACGATGGCGGCGCCCGCCCCGCTCGCGATCGGTTTCCTCGGCGCCGGCCAGATGGCGACGGCGCTCGCGCAGGGCTGGCTCGCGGCCGGCCTGCTCGACAAGGCGAAGAGCCTCGCGAGCGATCCGGTGCCAGCGGCGCGCGAGAAGTTCCAAGTTTCGACGGGCGTGCGCGCGACGGTCTCCAATGCCGAAGTCGTGGCGGCGGCGGACGTGCTCGTGCTCGCCGTGAAGCCGCAGACGATGAACGCCGTCCTGGCCGACGTGCGATCGAACCTTTCGGACCAGCATCTCGTCGTGTCGATCGCGGCCGGGATCACGCTCAAGCACCTCGCGGAGAGCCTCGGAGCGGATACGCGGCTGATCCGCGTGATGCCGAACACGCCGTGCCTCGTCGGCGCGAGCGCCGCGGGCTTCGCCGCCGGACCGGCCGCGACGGCCGCCGACATCGAACTCGTCGCGAAGCTCTTCAATTCCGTGGGCAAAGCCTTCGCCTTGCCGGAGCATCTCCTCGACGCCGTCACGGGCCTCTCCGGCAGCGGCCCGGCGTTCGTGTACGTGATGATCGAGGCGCTCGCCGACGGCGGCGTGCGCGTCGGTCTGCCGCGCGACGCGGCCCTCGCCCTCGCGGCGCAGACGGTCTTCGGCTCGGCCAAGATGGTGCTGGAGACCGGGACGCACCCGGCCGCGCTCAAGGACGCCGTCGCATCCCCCGGCGGCACGACCATCGCCGGCCTCCACGCCCTCGAACGCGCCGGCGTCCGCGCCGGATTGATGGATGCCGTCGAGGCCGCGGCAAAGCGATCTACCGAATTGGGAGAGAAAAAATAGCCACAGATCAACGCGGATAAAACAGATCAGAAGAAATCACTTCTTTGGATTGATCTGTTTTTATCTGTGTTCATCCGTGGCTGAATTCTTTTGAGCGACACCATGACCAACGAACTCGTTCTCGTCTTCGACTTCGGCTCGCAGTTCGGGCAGCTCATCGCGCGGCGGGTGCGCGAGCAGCACGTCTTCTGCCAGCTCGTCCGCCACGACATCACCGCCGAGCGCGTGAAGGAACTGAACCCGAAGGGGATCATCCTCTCCGGCGGCCCGTCGAGCGTATACGAAGACGGCGCCCCGAAGTGCGATCCGAAGATCTTCGACCTCGGCATCCCGGTGCTGGGCATCTGCTACGGGATGCAGCTCGCCTGCCACCTGCTCGGCGGGCACGTCGCCCCGGCGCACGCGCGCGAGTACGGCCGGGCGACGCTGAACGTGACGAACGCGAACCAGCTCTTCCGCGGATACCCGGCCGAATCGACCGTCTGGATGAGCCACGGCGATCAGGTCCACGCGATGACCGGCGACTTCGAGCCGCTCGCCAGCACCGACACCTGCCCCGTCGCGGCCGTGAAGCACAAGAGCCGCCCCGTCTACGGCATCCAGTTCCACCCCGAGGTCAGCCACACGCCGCACGGCGGGCAGATCCTCGCGAACTTCCTCCGCGACGTCTGCGGCTGCCGGGGCCTCTGGAAGATGCAGACGTTTATCGACGAGACGGTCGCGAAGATCCAGGCGCAGGTCGGCGACAAGCGCGTCATCTGCGGCCTGTCCGGCGGCGTCGATTCGGCCGTGTGCGCCGCCTTGTTAGTGAAAGCCATCGGTTCGCAGGTCGCCTGCATCTACGTCGACAACGGCATGATGCGCGAGGGCGAGACCGACCTCGTCCGCCACACCTTCCGCGACTGGTTCAAGGCGGACCTCACCGTCGTCCACGCGGCCGAGCATTTCCTCGCCGCGCTCCAGGGCGTGACCGACCCGCAGGAGAAGCGCAAGATCATCGGCCGCGTCTTCATCGAGATCTTCAAGAACGAGGCGAAGGCGATCCCGGACGCCCACTTCCTGGCGCAAGGCACGCTCTACCCGGACGTGATCGAGTCCGGCGGCTCCGCCGACGGACCGGCCGCCACGATCAAGCTGCACCACAACGTCGGCGGCCTGCCGGCCGAACTCGGCTTCGAGCTGGTCGAACCGCTCCGCGACCTCTTCAAGGACGAGGTGCGCCGCCTCGGCCTGGAACTCGGCCTGCCGGAGGAGGTCGTCTGGCGGCATCCGTTCCCCGGCCCCGGCCTCGCGGTGCGCTGCCTCGGCGAGATCACCGCCGAGAAGCTCGCGACGCTCCGCAAGGCCGACACGATCTTCCTGGAGGAGCTGCACAAGGCCGGTTGGTACCGCAAGACCTCGCAGGCGTTCGCCGTGCTGCTGCCGGTCCGCAGCGTCGGCGTGATGGGCGACGGCCGCACCTACGAGAACACCGTGGCGATCCGCTGCGTGCAGACCGACGACTTCATGACCGCCGACTGGAGCCACCTGCCGCACGACCTGCTCGCGCGCGTCTCGACGGCGATCATCAACCGCGTGAAGGGCGTCAACCGCGTCGTCTACGACATCAGCAGCAAGCCGCCCGCGACGATCGAATGGGAGTGATGAAGAAGCGCGGAATGCGGAATGCGGAGATAAAACAACCCCGTCACAGTGAATTCAGGGCACGTCCACCATGTCCGACTCTCCCGGGCGGTCGACCGCCGCCCCGCTCGTCGTGCGCGCGGCGGCGGCCGTCGCGATGCTCATCGGCTCGCTCGTCCTCGTCGGCTGGTTCGCCGGCGTGGGTTGGCTCACGAATGGCGGATCGAAATTCGCCACGACGAAGGCGAATGCGGCGGTTGCGTGCATCCTCGCCGGTTTCGCGCTCGGGGCGAGTTCGCGGCGGTCCCCGCGCACGCGGGCCGCCGGGCAATTTTCGGCCCTCGCGCTGATCGCGCTGGCGCTGGCCGTGCTCTCGCAATACTTCTCGGGGCAAGACCTCGGCATCGACCAACTCCTCGTCCGCGACACCGCGACCGTCCCCGGCGTCGGCACGCCCGGTCGGATGGGGGCGGCGACCGCCTGCCTCTTCCTGCTCGTCGGCCTCGAACTACTCTTGCTGAACGCAGGGCGATTCCCGCGCGCGACGCAAGTGGCGGGCTGGTTCCTGCTCGGCCTCGCGTTCATCCCGTACCTCGGCTACCTGTACGGCGCGAACGAGCTGTACTCCGCCCACCCGTTCACCACGATGGCCCTTCCCACGGTGATCGTCCTGCTCACACTTTGCGCCGGCATCCTCGCGGCCGTTCCGGAATACGGCCTGGTGCGATACCTGACCGGCCCGGGAGTCGAGGGGACTTTCTGCCGCCGGCTCGTGCCGGCCGCCATACTCGTGCCGGTGGTTTTCGGCTGGATTCGCATGGAGGGCCAGCGGGCCGGCCTGTACGACACCGAATTCGGGCTGGCGCTGTACGCGAGCTCGAATGTCGTCGCGTTCCTCGCCCTGATCTTCTGGAACGCCCGCTGGCTGGCGGGGACCGACGCGGCGCGTCGGGCGGCGGCCGACGAACTGCGGGAGCTGAACGCCACGCTCGAACGGCGCGTCGAAGAACGGACGCGGGCGCTCGACGAGAGCGAACGGCGGTTTCAGGCGATCTTCCACTCTCAGTTCGAGTTCATCGGTCTGATGGCGCTCGACGGCACTGTGTTGGAGGCCAACCGGACCGCCCTGCGGGCGGCGGGTGCAACCGAGGCCGACGTGATTGGCAAACCGTTCTGGGAGACCGCGTGGTGGGCGCACGACCCGGCCCAGCGCGAGCGGCTCAAGGCGGCCGTGGCCCGCGCCGCCGACGGGGAACACGACCGCTTCGAGGCGACGCACCCGACGCCCGACGGCGGGATCCTCTGGATCGACTTCTCGCTGACCCCCTTCCACGATTCCAGTGGCACGGTGACGTTCCTCATCCCGGAAGGCCGGGACATCACCGATCGCAAGGCCTTCGAACGTCGCCTCGGCGAGCAGGAAGAGCGGTTCCGCAGCGCGTTCGACTACGCAGCCATCGGAATGGCCCTCGTCGCGCCCGACGGCCGCTGGCTGCGCGTCAACCGCTCGCTCTGCGACCTGCTCGGCTACTCGGAAACGGAATTGCTCGCCAGCGACTTCCAGACGATCACCCACCCCGAAGATCTCGAATCGGACCTGCAATTCGTTCGGCAGGTCTTGTCGGGCGAACTGCGGACGTACCAGATGGAGAAGCGGTACTTCCGCAAGACGGGCGAGACCGTGCACGTAATCTTAGCCGTGTCGCTGGTCCGAGAATCGAATGGTACTCCGCTCTATTTTATCTCGCAGATCAAGGACATCACGCAGCGGAAACTCGCCGAGCAGAAGGTGGCCGAATCGCTGAAGGAGAAGGAAATCCTCCTCCGCGAGATCCACCACCGCGTGAAGAACAACCTCGCGGTCATCGGCAGCCTGTTCTTTCTCCAATCGACGCGCACGCGCGATTCCGAAACGCTCCTGATGCTGGAGGAATGTCAGAACCGCATCCGCGCGATGTCGCTCGTCCACGAGAGCCTCTACCAATCCGACGACCTCGCGGCGGTCAACTTCGGCGAATACGCCCGAAACCTCGGCAATTACCTGCTCAGCACGTACCTCCTCGCGCCTGGCACCGTCGGGTTCCACGTCGCCGCCGACGAGGTGCGCCTGGACATCGACCGCGCGATTCCCTGCGGGTTGATCCTGAACGAACTCATCGCGAATGCGCTCAAACACGCGTTTCCAAATGGACGGACGGGAGTAATTCGTTTAACGTTGGAGAAGCGGGACGGCGGCAAACTCCTGATGAGCGTGGCCGACAACGGCATCGGGGTATCCGAAGGGGCGAACGTCCCTTCGACCCGATCCCTCGGGCTCCGGTTGATCCACTCGCTGAGCCGGCAACTCGACGCCCATTTCGAAATGGTCCGACTCGAGACCGGAACCGACGCCCGATTGACTTTGGAGTTGACACCATAATGAGATCGTCCGAGCGCACCGAACCCCTCCGCATCCTCGTCGTGGAGGATGAATCGCTGATCGCCGCCGAGATCGTCGGCCGGCTCGGCCGGCTCGGGTTCGACATCGTCGGCGAGGCCGACACCGGCGAGCGCGCCATCGAGGCCGCCGCGCGAACCCGGCCCGACCTCGTCCTCATGGACGTCCGGTTGAAAGGGCCGATGGACGGCATCCAAGCGGCGGCGACCATCGTGAAGGACCACGCGGTGCCCGTGGTCTTCCTGACCGCCCACTCCGACCGCGAGACCGTCCACCGCGCCAAGGGCACCGACCCGTTCGGCTACGTGCTCAAGCCGTTCCACGAACGCGACCTCGTCGTCGCCATCGATCTGGCGCTCCACCGCCACGGACTCGAAACCCGCCTCAAGGAGAGCGAGCAAAAGTTTTCCACGACGCTCGCCAGCATCGGCGACGGCGTCATCGCCACCGATCCGATCAGCCGGATTACCTACTTGAACCGCGTGGCCGAAGGGCTGACCGGCTGGAATTCCGCCGACGCCCGCGGCCTGCCGATCGATCAAGTCTTCCCGATCCTCACGGAGTCGACGCGGGAACTCCGCGAGAACCCGATCGTCGCGGCCTTGAAGTCCCGGACGACGGTCCACTTGAACGAGCCGGTCATCCTCGTGACGCGGAATCGGGAGTACATCCCGATTGACGACTCCGCGGCGCCGATCCTCGCGGAGAACGGCCGCATCCTCGGCGCGGTCGTCGTCTTCCGAGACATCCGGCAGCGGCGGCTGACCGAGAACGCGCTGCGGGAGGCCGAAGCGCAGCTCCGCCAGCAGCAGAAGCTGGAGGCGATCGGCCGGCTCGCCGGCGGCGTGGCCCACGACTTCAACAACCTGCTCACCGTCATCAACGGCTTCACGGAACTCCTGCTGGAAGGGCACGATCTCGACGAGACGTCCCGGAACCTGCTCCGGGAGATCCGGCGGGCGGGCGACCGGTCGTCCAACCTGACGAAGCAATTGCTCGCCTTCGGCCGAAAGCAGATCGTCCAGCCCGCCGCCGTGGACCTCGGCGCGCTCGTGATGGATATCCTCCGCCTCATCCAGCGCCTGATCGGCGAGGATATCGAATTGACCACCGGCTTCAGCCCGAACCTCTGGACCGTCCACGCCGACCCGGGTCAGGTCGAACAAATCGTGATGAACCTGGCGGTGAATGCGCGCGACGCGATGCCGACGGGCGGACGGCTTCGCATCGAGACGGCCAACGTCGAGGTCGGGGAGTCGTCCTTCCCCTCGCGCCCCGAAGTCCGGCCGGGGCGCTACGTGCTCCTCACCGTCACGGACACCGGCACCGGCATGGATTTGGCCACGCAGGAACAGATCTTCGAGCCGTTCTTCACGACGAAGGCGCCCGGCAAGGGCACGGGGTTGGGCCTCGCCACGGTCTACGGCATCGTGAAGCAGTCCGAGGGATTCGTCGTCGTCGCCAGCGAACTCGGCGCGGGAACGACCTTCAAGATTTACATGCCCGCCGTGCTCGACACCGCCTCGCCGGCCGAAAAACCGGCGGTCCCCGGAGCCGTCCCCGGTGGGACCGAAACCGTTCTCATCGTCGAGGACGACGACGCGGTGCGATCGCTCACGTCGTCCGCCCTGCGCATGCACGGCTACACCGTCCTTGCCGCGGAGAACGGCGACCGGGCGATCGAGATCTTTCGCGAGCGGGCGGACGAAATCCAAATGGTCGTTTCCGACGTCATCATGCCGGGGCTGAGCGGGCGGGAAACCATCGAGGCCATTCTCGCCATCAGGCCCGGCGTACGCGTGCTGTTCCTGTCGGGGTACACCGAGGATTCCGTGCTGCGCCGCGGTATTCGGACCGGCGAAGTCGATTTCCTACAGAAACCGTTCACGCTCAACAAACTGGCGGCCAAGGTCCGCGAATCGCTCGATGCGAGCGGGTCCGGAATCGGCTAAAGCCGCAACCACTCCACCAGCGCCCCGAACTCCCGATAATCCGGCACGATCAGATCGGCCCCCAACTCGATCAGCATCGCGCGCTTCATCGCGTTCACGCCGACGTGCGGCGGCTCGACGCTCGCGACGCCGATCGCGGCGCCGCCGATCCGCTTCATCTCGACCGTCTCGGAATAACCGTCGCCGAAACCGAGCAACCGTTCGCCGGGGATGCCGTCGCGGACGAGGCCCTCGATCACGTCGCGCTTGCTGAACGTCGGCGTGTTGTTCGCCGGGGCGAAGACGCGGTC
The DNA here is from genome assembly GCA_964453375.1 of uncultured Alcaligenaceae bacterium. Lineage (GTDB taxonomy): Bacteria > Planctomycetota > Planctomycetia > Gemmatales > Gemmataceae > Limnoglobus. The sequence continues at coordinate 12,279 of CAYVRB010000036.1, read as the reverse complement.
GCCGAAGTAGCGGGCGAGGTCGAGTAGTTGCAGGTCGTGCTCGACGAAGCCGCGGTCGGTGCCGCTGGCGAGGACGAGCGTGACGCCACGGCGTTGAAGCTCGTCCAACAAGGCGTGTGTGCCGGGCACGGTCCAGTCGGCGGGCGAACATTTCCCGGACTTCAAATCGTCGATCCGCGACTGGATGTTCGCGAGCAGGCGGCGGAGGAACTCGGCGAGCAGCGCGTCGGGGTCCGGCGCGGCGCCGCCGCGAGCGGCGATCTCCTCGGCGAGTCGCCGCATCTGGAAGATGCTCGGTTTGCCGCTGAGGAGGAGCATTTCCCGCTCGAGATACGCCAGCAACGCCGCGTCCAATTCGCGGACGAGGCTCTGTTCCCGCAACCGCTCCCGCCCCAGTTCAGCCATGATCCGCGCCCAGCCCTCGCGCAGGAGGGAAATTGTGCCGTCGAAATCGAATACGACGGCGCGGTACCCCCCGCCGCGGACTTTCGGATTCACGATCTCGAAGGGCTGTCGCATGGGGCCGATTCCGCCGTTTAGGCTTTATGAATGCCGGATGATAGCCGCGCGGATCGCGCGTGACACCCGACCGGTGGGAAGGCTAGTATACCGGTGCGGTCATCCGTTCGAGGCGTCCCGTCATGCGTCTTCTCAAGCTCTTCAAATTGCTCGCTCCCATCGGACTCGCGGTCGTCGTGCTCGGCACGAATCCCGAAAGCTCGAATGGCCAGTTCCCCGGCGGAGATCGCGGCGGCCGCGATCGCGGCGGCCGGGATCGCGGCGCTCCGGGCGGCGAACAGGCGACGCCGGGCGCGATCCAGTTCCAGTTCCCGCAGGGCGGCCCGCCGACGGGCGCCTCGCCGATGGGCGGTTCGCCGATGGGCGGCGCGCCCGGCGGGTTCGGCGGCTTCGGCCGCGATCGCGGAAGCGACCGCGGCGGCGATCGCGGTTCGCGCGGCATGAGCGGATTCGGCGGTTCGCCGATGGGCGGCGGCATGACTCCGGGCGGCGGCAGCGGCTTTTCCGGCTTCGGCGGCGGCGGCTTCAACATGAGCTCGATGGCCGACAGCAGCTTCGCCCGTCTCCAAGCTTCCTACGGTGGCAGCGGCGACACCCTCGACTACTCCAAAATTCCGGCCGCGACCCGCGAACAGTCCAACGCGATGGCGCAGCGTTTCGGCGGTGAAGCGATGCCCGCCAGCGGCGTCATCAGCAAAGACCAGTACCGCGACCAGATGAACAAGCGCATGGAGGCGATGCGGGGCGGTGGAGGCCGCGGCGGCTTCACCATGACCATGTCCGCCCCCAGCGCGACGCCGGGAGCGACCGGCGCGGTCAGCTTCGAGACGCCCGGCGCCGCGCCGGGATCGACCCCCGGCATGCAACCGCAGTGGGGCTCCATGCAGCCCGGCGGCGGATTCGGCGGACGGGGCGGACCGCAAGGCGGCACCGATCCCAGCCAAGTCACCGACCAGCAAGTGATGGAATACATGCGGCGCTACGACCGCGACAACGACGGCAAGATCAGCGCCGCCGAAGCCCAGCAGTCCGACCGGCTGCGCGGCGTCTTCCAGCAATACGACAAGAACGCCGACGGCTCCCTGGACTTCGCCGAATACAAGGCCTACATCGTCGATCGGTTCAGCGGCCAGGGGCAAAGCCAAGGTTCGCCGGGATCGAGTTGGGGGCAGAACGGCTGGGGCGGCGCGCCCGGCGGCTGGGGCGGCCCGGACGGCTCCGGCGGACCGCCGCGCGGCCCCGTCGAGGAACCGATGCCCGTCGTGCTCCGCTACGGCAAGCTCCCCAAGGAACTGCCGAGCTGGTTCAACACCATGGACACGAACAAGGACGGCCAAATCGCCCTGTACGAATGGCGCAACGAAGGCCGGCTCGCCACCGACTTCTCGCCGATGGACTTGAACGCCGACGGCCTCGTGACGGCCGAAGAATACCTCCGGTACAAGAACCCGAGCCTCTCGGCGTCGGCCACGCCGGGCGCCCCCGGTGATGCTCGCGGCGGCAACCCGTTCGGCGGCGGCGGTCGCAGCGCCAGCCCGTTCGGCGGCAGCGGCGGCAGCGGCAACCCGTTCAGTCGGGGCAGCGATCCGCGGACCGAAACCAAATCGGACAGCGGCAGTTCCGACCGGCGCGATCGCGGCGGCCCGCCGAGCGCGGGCGACAAGGGTTCCGATCGCGGTCGCGGCGGACCGCCCAGCGGCGGCGGCAACGACCGCGGTCACGGCGGACCGCCCAGTGGCGGACCGGGCGGCAACCCGTTCAGCCGCGGCGGCCGATGACGCCGGGACGACGAAACAAAAAAGGGCGGGCCATTCGGCCCGCCCTTTTTTTCGTGGCTTCGAGGTCCGTCACTCGGCGACCGGCACCGGGGCCGGGGCTTCCGGCGGGGCGCTGGCGCGGACGCGGGTCTCGCCGTCCTTGAGCAGTTCGATCACGGCCTGTTCGCCGCCGTCGCCGAGGCGGCGCTTGTGCAGCTTCAGGATGCGGGTGTAGCCGCCCGGCCGATCCTTGAAGCGCGGGCCGATCAGCGTGAAGAGCTTCTTCAGCACCGTGTCGGCCGTCTTCTCGGTCGCGGCCTTGTTCTCCTTGTCGTAGATGCCGGTGCCGTGGGTCGGCCCGAGCGCCGCCATCGCCTGCCGACGATAGTGCAGCGCCTGGATCTTGCCCGCCGGCGTGCCGTCGTCCGCCAGGGACGCCTTCTTCGCAAGCGTGATGAGCTTCTCGACGAACGGCCGCAACTCCTTCGCCTTCGCGACGGTCGTCTTGATCGATTCGTGCGTGATGAGCGAGCGGCTCAAGTTGCGGAAGAGCGCCAGCCGGTGGCTGGCGTTGCGGCCGAGAACTCGGCCGGCTTTACGGTGGCGCATGGCTTCCCTCGATTGGGGTGGTGATCGCCGTCCCGTGCCAAGGTAGACGGCGGTTGAAGTTTCAAGTTCCGAGTTTCAAGTTCCAAGTCTCGGATCAGGACTTGGAACTTGAAACTCGGAACTTGAAACTGGTTAGCGGCGCGCCGGGGCCTTCATCCCCAGGTGCAGGCCGCGTTCCTTCAGCTTGATCGTCACTTCCTTCAGCGTCGTCTCGCCGAAGTTGCGCACTTCGAGGAGTTCCTCCTCCGTGCGGATCACCAGGTCGCGGACGCTGGCGATCCCCTCCGATTCCAGGCAGTTCGTCGCCCGGACGGAGAGTTCGAGTTCGGCGAGGCTCATGTTGAGCTTGCGCTCGAGTTCGTGGTCGACGCCCGCGCCGGCGGCCGGCCCGATCTCGATGGGGCCGTCGTCCAGGGACACTTCCGGGCCGGGTTCGCTGTACTGGATGAACGGGTTCAGGTGCTTGCGGAGGATCTTCGCCGCCTCGACGAGCGCCATCTGCGGGCCGACGGTGCCGTTCGTCCAGATTTCCATCTGGAGGCGGTCGTAGTTGGTGCGCTGGCCGACGCGCGTCTCCTCGATGTCGTACTTGACGCGCACGACCGGCGAGAAGGAGCTGTCGACCGGGATCACGCCGATCTCGCGCTCGCGCCCGGCGTTCTCCTCGGCCGTGCGGTAGCCGCGGCCGTTCTCGACGGTCAGTTCCACCACGAACGGCACGTCGTCGGTCATCGTGCAGATGTGGTGCTCGGGGTTGAAGATTTGCACGGTTTCGTCGTGCTGGAGGTCGGCGGCGCGCACGACGCCCTTCTGGTGCCGGTCGATGCGGATGACCTTCGGCAGGTCGCTCGAGTTCTTCACCACGAGCGACTTGATGTTGAGGATGATGTCGGTCACGTCCTCGACGATGCCGGGGATCGTGGAGACTTCGTGCTGCACGCCCTGGATCTTGACGCGCGTGACGGCGGAGCCTTCGAGGCTCGAGAGCAGGATGCGACGGAGGCTGTTGCCGACCGTCATGCCGAAGCCGCGTTCGAACGGCTCCGCGTGGAACTTGCCGTAGGTGTCCGAAAGCGAGGTCCGCTCGGAGGCGACCCGGTTCGGCAGTTCGAGACCGCGCCAGCGAATGCGCATGGGAAACCGACCTTTCAGATGCCGCCCGCGCCAGCTTTCCGCCGAAGGTCGGTCGTGCGATGCGACCGGGGGCCAACGGCACAGCAAGACGCGAAACCGGCAGGACCAGAACCAACGGGACACGCCGCCGGCCTTCGCGGGGCCGGCGGCGACTTGAACGTTATCGCGTCGCGATTTCGATGATGAGCTGCACGCGGATGTCCGCGATGCGCGCGTCGACGTCGCCGCGGGTCGGCAGGCGCGTCATCTTGCCTTCCGGGTCGTCGCGGTTCACGACTTCCAGGAAGTCGGGCACCGGTTCGCCGCCGGAGGTCTGCAGGCTCAGGCGGGCGAGCGCGAGGCTGCGGTTCGCGGGCTTCACCTTGAGCACGTCGCCGGGCTTCACCAGCACGCTCGGCACGTCGCACTTGCGGCCGTTGATCATCACGTGGCCGTGCGCCACGAGCTGCCGGGCGCCCTTGCGGCTGGCGGCGAAGCCGAGGCGGTGGACGCAGTTGTCCAGGCGGCGCTCCATCAGCACGAGCAGCTCGTCGCCGGTGTTCGCGGCCTTGCTCGCCAGTTCCAGATACCGCGAGAACTGCCGTTCGAGCAAGCCGTAAAACCACTTGAGCCGCTGCTTCTCGCGCAGGCGGATGCCGTATTCGGTCTGCTTGGTGCGGGTCGCCCCGTGCATGCCCGGCGGCCGGGCTTCCTTGTCGATGGGGCACTTCGGGCTGAAGCAGCGGCTGCCCTTGAGGAACAGCTTCATCTGCTCCCGCCGGCAGCGCTTGCAGGCGGGGTCGGTGAATCGCGCCATGGATGGAGTGCTAGTCGTTAGTGCCAGTGGGTAGTAATGGGGTCGAGAACCGCGAAGCGGTTCGAGACCGATCGGAGAACCCCAGGGTCGAGCCGATCGGTTGCGGGGAAGAGCCGTTGTCCGCGGTCACACTGGCACTGACACTGACAACCGACACTCGACCCCGGTCACACGCGCCGCTTTTTGGGCGGCCGGCAGCCGTTGTGCGGCAGCGGCGTGACGTCTTCGATGGCCTTCACGTTGAGGCCCGAAGCTTGCAGGGCGGTCACGGCCGATTCCCGGCCCGCGCCCGGTCCCTTGATGAACACTTCGACTTCCTTCATGCCGAACTTCGCGGCCTTCGCGGCGCACTCCTCGGCGGCGCGCTGGGCGGCGAACGGCGTGGACTTCCGGCTCCCCTTGAAGCCGACCATCCCGCCCGACGCCGCGCACAGCGTGTCCCCGTTCGTGTCCGAGATGGTCACGATCGTGTTGTTGAACGTCGACTGGATGTGCGCGTGCCCGCGGCTCACATTGCGACGCTGCTTCTTCTTCTTGCTCTTAGCCATGAGTTGTGTCAGTTGTTAGTGCCAGTGGTCAGTGGAAATCCGGTCAGCCGTGCGAGTAGTCCAGGTTTCCCTGACACTAACCACTGACACTGACACTTCACTCCCGCTTACTTGTCCTTCACGCCCTTCTTGCCGGCGACGGTGCGGCGGACGCCCTTGCGGGTCCGGGCGTTGGTCTTGCTGCGCTGGCCGCGGACCGGCAGGTTCTTCCGGTGCCGCTCGCCGCGGTAGCTCTTGATTTCCTTGAGCCGCTGGATGTTCCCGCCGTCGAAGCGGCGCAGGGCGCCTTCGACGAGGTAGTCGCGGTCGATGATGGTCGCGAGCTTCGCGACTTCGTCGTCCGTCAGCGACTTCGCGCGGCGCATCGGGTCGAGGCCGGTCTTCTCGCAGAGTTCGAGCGCCGTGGTCGGGCCGATGCCGCGGAGGTAGCGCAGGCTGATGTGCAGGAGCTTGTCCGGCGGAATGTCGACGCCTTGAATACGGGGCATGTCGCGGGTCCTTAGCCTTGGCGTTGCTTGTGGCGCGGGTCTTCGCAAATCACGCGGACGACGCCCTTCCGCTTGATCAGTTTGCACTTTTCGCAGATGCGTTTGACGCTGGAACGAACCTTCACGGCGGCCTCCTCGGCCGGTCGAGCCACGAAATAAAGGAAGGCAGAATATATTAGGAGGCCGCCTCCGCGCGGCAAGCCGAACCCGTCGGAATTTCGCGCCGCGCCGGGAGTTGCGGGCGCGGGGCCGCCGCGCGGCCATCCCGGCGAAGCCCGCGGACGACCGTCCGCGGGGAGCGGCGTCGCTTTTGATTTGGAGTGCGGCGGCTCGACGCCGCTTTGCCCCTTGGTCACCCTCGCCGCGCGGTGTGGTCGATGCATGGCCGCGTCGCGGAAGTCCGAAAAGACCAAAGCAGCGTCCAGCCGCCGCACTCCAAATCCAAACGACCGACCCGCCGATTCGTCGTTGCACCGGCCGCGATCGACGGCGAGAATGGGGAGCGTCGATTCCATCGCAAGACAGTGAACGGGCGAGATCGGCGATCATCGCCGACGCCCCCCGGCATGGAAGGGATTCCATCGGCATTGAGAATGGCGTAATCCTGACCGAATCGTGCCGACCCGTTGGGTGTCGATCTAAAAGACGGATTCGGCCGTGAAGGAGGCGAATCATCGACTCGACTCCCTTCCTGTTTGTGCTGGCCTGGGCGGCGGCCGGCCCACCGGCCCTCGACCGCCACGGGTTCGCGCTGCCGTCCGGGGCGGTCGCACGGCTCGGAACGACCGCGCCGAGCGGCGGGTTCGACCTCACTCCGGACGGCCAGCAGATCGTGACCACCGGCAATGGGGCGCGGGTGGATGGCGGCGAGGTCCGCGTCTGGGACGCGGCGAGCGGCCGGCTGCTACGGTCGTTCGATCACCGCTGGGCGGGGTCGGTCGACGTGTCCGCGGACGGCAAACGAGTGGCGGTGTGCGGCGGCGGCGACGCGAGATTCTGGAAGTTGGTAACCGGTCGGCGGCTGTGGACGTACCCTCCGAAGGGCAGCGCGGACTTTCAATCCTGCGCAACCATCTCGCCCGACGGTCGGCTCGTGGCGGTCGGTGGCCGGCACCTCACCCTGCTCGACGCCGTCACCGGCACCCCGGTCCGCACCATCGAGCGGCGGGCGCAATCGAATGGCGTCCGCGGGATCGCCTTCACCCCGGATGGCACACTCGTCGCCGTCGAAGACCTGTACGAAATCCGCCTGTGGGAGGTGGCGACCGGCAAGTTGGTCCGCACTTTGGAGGGGCGGGTCACCGTCAATGCCTTGGCGATCACGCCGGATGGCAAGCACCTGCTGGCGGCGTTATGGGACAATAAGAAGCGCGGCGTGCCGGTCTGGGACGTGGCGACCGGCCAGCGAGTGCGGACGCTCGCCGGGCACGACAACATGATGACGTCGGCCGTCGCCGTCTCGCCAGACGGCCGCTGGATCGCCACCGCCGGCGCGCCGATACCCGGAACCGAAGGCCGAGGGACCAGCACCGACCAGGACATCCACCTGTACGACGCGGCCACCGGTGTCCGGCGGCATGTCCTGCCTGGCATGGCCACCGCCACCGTCGCCCTCCGGTTCACGCCGGACTCCAAGACGCTGCTGACCGGCAACGAGGTCATCCGGTTCTGGGACGTGGCCACCGGTCGGCAACTCCGACGCTCGGAAGGGCACGAGGCCCGCGTCTCGGACCTCGCGTTCGTCGGCGATCGACTCCTCACGGCGGGGGCCGACGGGACGGTCCGAACGTGGAACCCGCGAACCGGGGCGCCACTCGGCGTTGTCTCCGTCGGTACGGCATGGACGACGGGGCCAACTCTGTCGGCGGACGGAAAACGGGTCTGTTCCGTTCAAGGGAACGGCATTGCCATCGTCGCCGAGGTCGCCACCGGGGCGGAGATCGACCGGTTCAATGTCGATTCGCACGCTCGAGTGCGGTTCACTCCCGCCGGGGACGGTCTGCGGGCCGCCGGGTGGAGTTCCGACTATGTGCGGCTTACCTTCGGCCGACCGGCCGTCGTGCGGAAGGCCCCCGCCGACCAACTCGGCGAAGGGGGTTTCAGCACGGACGGGGCGACGGCGTGGCGCGTCGTTTCCGCGGCTCCGAAACCGAAGAACGACCGATCGCCATTCGACGACCCGAAACCGCCGTTCGACCTGGTGCTGTGGGACGTGGAAACCGGCAACGAGTTCCGTCGCTTCCGCTTGCCCGACGGCTCGACATGGACCCCGCAGCCGGCGTGGTCGCCGGACGGCAAGTTGCTCGCGGTCGGCAACTACGGGGTGACCGTCTGGGACGTGAAGACCGGCCAGCAACGGGCGGAGTTCTGGCGCGGGCCGGTACTCGACTCCGCGCCGGTGTGGTCGCCGGACGGCCGGCGGATCGCGTTCACGCAGGACTCCGAGATCGTTTGCTGGGACTTGTCCGCCGAGAAGCTCGCGTTTCGGCTATCGCTCGGGGGAGCGCTGTCCAGACTCATTCGCTGGTCTCCCGACGGCCAGTGGCTGGCCGCCGCCACCGGGACGACGGTCTTGGTGTACCCGGTGCCGGCGGGCAAATAGTCGCGGGTCATGTGCAGACCCTGGATTCGGAGTTCCAAGTCAAGAGACTCGATTATCCACGACACGGTTGCTGGATCCGCATTCCGCATGGCCGGCTCCTCACCCCTCCTGCCGGCGCACCATCTCCGCGATCCAGATCGGGGCGAACGGCGACGTGCAGCCCTTCGAGCACGGATAGTCCCGATAGACCCCCAGCGCCTCGCCGATCGCGAGCGCCCGTTTGCGGAGCTTCGGGTTGTGAATGCCGATGTTCGCCAGCACGGCGTTCATCGTCCATTGCGTCGGTTCGGGAGCCGTGCCCATCTCGGCTTCAATCCGATCGAGCAGGGCTTTCAAGTCCAGCCCCTTCGGGTCCTTCGCCACGCGCGTGGCGGTCAGGCTCCAGCCGGCGCGCGCCGCCCACGGGTCGTCGCTCGCCATCCACTTCCCGCGCAGCGCCTCCGTCTCCGGATGCTCCTTCACCACGTACGAATTGAACCAGTCGGCCACGTGCGCGAAGCTCGTCGTGCGCGCCATCGCGTCCAGTTCGTCGGCCGTGAGGTTCTTCGGGACCATCACAAGCACCGCTAGGAACTGCGCGTCGACGTTGCCGGTCTTCCAGAGCGCGAGCGCCAGCGCGTGGTCGGTCTTGATGGTTTTCGCGAGCGCCCGGATATCGCCCATCTTCACGCCGAACTGGTCGCCGGTGGCGCCGAACTTGGTATTGTGGGCGCGGACGTTCGCATGGCCCAGGGACTTGAGCTTTTTGATCGCGTCGGCGAGCTTCATGGCGGTCGCTCCGAGGGCGGAATTGCGTGATTCTTCGCCCCATTCTGCCCATCGTGCGGCACGGGGGCAACACCGGTCGGTCGAAGTCGCCGATTCATTCTGCACCGATCGAACCTTCTCGCCCGCGCCGGCGTCGGGTACAGTAGGAAGTCGATGGTTCGGTCGGCCGGGCGATCGCCGGGGTGCAGTGTCAGTTGCCAGTGCCAGTGTTAGGCCGAATTCGGTCTCCACTCGCACTGGCACCGGCAACTGGCACTGCCCCAGGAGGAAAGTCCGGGCTTCGCAGGGCGCGGTGGTGGGTAACGCCCACCCCCGGCAACGGTTCGCATCCCGGTGCGGGCCGCCAACGGGCGGGACAGTGCAACAGAAAGGAAACCGCCAACCCAGTGCGGAGCGCGGAGTGCGGAGTGCGGAGTGAAAACCAAGAGGGGTTTACCACCCCGCTCCCCACACCGCCCACCCCCCGGGCGGGCAGGG
>CAYVRB010000036.1:1272-2571 GCA_964453375.1 uncultured Alcaligenaceae bacterium | reverse complement strand
CGGTGCGCGGTTTGACTACATCTGTGTTTTTCACCCCGCCCTCCGCACTCCGCACTCCGCACTGGCGGCAAGGGTGAAACGGTGCGGGGCTTCGGCCCTTAATGTAAGAGCGCACCAGCGGCGGAGCGATCCGTCGGCTCGGCAAACCCCACCGGAAGCAAGGCCAAGCAGAGGGCAGGACCGGCCCGGTCCGCCACGACCCTCGGGTAGGCCGCTCGATCCCGCGAGCAATCGCGGGGCTAGAGAAATGATCGCCGCCGCGAGGCGGAACAGAACCCGGCTTACAGGCCGGCCGAACCATCGATTCCGGGTTCATCAATTCGTTGGAATGCGAAGAAGGCGTAAGAATCGGCCTTCGGATGTGTTCAGTGGAGCCGAGGGGAGTCGAACCCCTGACCTCGTCGTTGCGAACGACGCGCTCTACCAGCTGAGCTACGACCCCAATACCGCGATTATAGAGCAAACGACGCGGCCGGACAGCGTTCGGTTCGGTCGCGGAAGGAGATTCCGATGGTTCGCGCCCTGCTATTGATCCTGTTGGCGCTTCCGGCGTCCGCCGCCGAGCCGACGCGGCACGAGTGGACGGTCGACGGCGCGAAGCGCGAAGGCCTCGTCGCGCTGCCCGTGAAATCCAAGGGGGCGCCGGTCGTGTTCGCGTTCCACGGCCACGGCGGCTCGATGCGGAACGCCGCGCGCACCTTCGACGTGGCGAAGCACTGGCCCGACGCCATCGCCGTCTACCTGCAAGGCCTGCCGACGCCGGGCAAGCTGACCGATCCCGAAGGCAAGAAGGCCGGCTGGCAGCACTCCCCCGGCGACCAGGCCGACCGCGACCTGAAGCTCTTCGACGCGGTGCTCGCGTGGCTCAAGAAGGAACATTCCATCGACGAGAAGCGGATCTACAGCACCGGCCACTCGAACGGCGGCGGCTTCACCTACGTCCTGTGGGCGAAGCGCGGCGAGGTCTTCGCGGCCGTCGCGCCGTCGGCGACGGCCGGGGCGGGCCGCTTGCAGAAGGACCTGAAACCCCTGCCCGTCCTGCACCTCGCCGGCGAGAAGGACGAACTCGTGAAATTCGAGTGGCAGAAGGCGACGCTCGAGGTGGTGAAGAAAGTCAACGGCTGCGACGCCGCGAAGGGCGAGCCGTGGGAATCGAAGGCGACGCTCTACCGTGCGAAGGACGGCCCGCCGGTGGTGGCGTTCGTCCACCCCGGCACGCACGCGTTCCCGTCCGACGGCGCCGCGCTGATCGCGAAGTTCTTCCGGTCGCACGCCAAATAAGGGGACTGTCACCTTTTC
>CAYVRB010000036.1:0-1172 GCA_964453375.1 uncultured Alcaligenaceae bacterium | reverse complement strand
CCTTTTCCGCTGTCCGCGACCCCCGCGATTCCATACGGTGCCCCCGAACCGATCCCCGCGGGAACCGATCCGACATGAACGTCACGCTGCCCAAGATCGCCGAGCCGTCCGCCATCCACGACGTGAAGTGGATTCCCCTCAAGTTCTTCAACGACCCCCGCGGTTGGCTCGTCGAACTCTTCCGCAACGACCTGATCGACCCGAATTTCCACCCCGTCATGGCGTACGTCTCGCAGACGAAACCCGGCGTCGCCCGCGGGCCGCACGAGCACGTCGATCAGGCCGACTACTTCTGCTTCTTCGGCCCCTCGACGTTCCGCGTCTACCTCTGGGACGCCCGCGAGAAATCGCCCACGTTCGGAAAGAAGGAAGTGCGCGACGCCGGCGAGAACGCCCCCTACGCGCTGATCGTGCCCGCCGGCGTCGTCCACGCCTACCGCAACGTCGGCGACAAGGATGGCCTCGTGTTCAACGGCGCCAACCGCCTCTACGCCGGCTGGCTGAAGCAGGACCCCGTCGACGAAATCCGCCACGAGAAGGACCCGAACACGCCGTACCAGTTGGATTGATTCCAAGTTTAGCCGCGAGGCGAAGGCTTTGCGCAGCCCAGCGCGGGCGCCGACTGCTATAACGTGTGGACCGGTCCCCGCCGAGGCAATCCCGATGGCCCAGTCGACTCCGTCCGCCGCGCCCGTCGAGGCGCAGCTCATCAAGGACCTCGCGGCCACCTACGAACGGATGTCGGAGCAGATCGGCAAGGTCATCATCGGGCAAAAGACCGTCGTCGAACAACTCCTCATGGCGATGTTCAGCCGCGGGCACTGCCTGCTCGTCGGCGTGCCGGGCCTCGCCAAGACGCTGCTCGTCTCCACCGTCGCGAAGATCCTGCACCTCTCGTTCAAACGCGTGCAGTTCACCCCGGACCTGATGCCCGCCGACATCACCGGCACCGACATCCTGCAGGACGACCCCGAGACCGGCCGGCGGCGCTTCGTGTTCCTCCCCGGTCCGCTGTTCGCGAACATGATCCTCGCGGACGAAATCAACCGGACCCCGCCGAAGACGCAGGCGGCGCTCCTGGAGGCCATGCAGGAGCACCACGTCACAGCCGGCGGCACGACCTACCGCCTGCCGGAGCCGTTCTTCGTGCTGGCCACGCAGAACCCGATCGA
>CAYVRB010000035.1:0-29711 GCA_964453375.1 uncultured Alcaligenaceae bacterium | reverse complement strand
GTGAAAGAAGAAAACCCGTGTCATCGTTGGTTTGCACTCCGCACTCCGCACTCCGCACTGGAAACTCGGTGACGTGGCCCAATTGGAAGCAGGCACCGGTCTCAGAAGCCGGAAGGTGTGGGTTCGAATCCCACCGTCACTACTGATTGCAGGCGGGCCGGCGCTCGGTCGGGTCTCATACGCCCGATGGCTGGGTTCGACTCCCAGGTCTGCAACTCGCGGGGGCGGGTGCCCCGGCTGTTGCGCAGTCGCCCGGTTCGAGTCCGGGCCGCTCGTGTCGCGACTCGGTGCGCGAATTGGAATAGCGGTCAGGTCGAGAGCCTGATGCGTGTGGGTTCGACTCCCACCCGAGTCATTGAGGAAATGCGGAGTGCGGAGTGCGGAGTGCGGAGTGAAAGACGGGATCGCGGGTTGGTCGTTCAACGGGAGGACGCCTGCCTTGCAAGCAGGAGATTCGGGTTCGATTCCCGGCCTATCCAATCGGTGTTTTCATTCCGCATTCCAAATTCCGAATTCCGCATTCGATGGAAGGGAGCCGGACAACGGTTCGCCGGAGCGCACTGCTAACGCGCGCCGCCTTCGGGCGGTGAGGGTTCGACTCCCTCCCCTTCCGCTCATGCCCCGGTGTTGAAACGGAGATCATGCCGCGCTTCGAACGCGGCGTTCCGGGTTCGAATCCTGGCCGGGGTACTCTCAGCGCCGGATCAATTTCCATGCGAGCGCGACCGAGAGGAGCGCGCCGAGCGCGTCGGCGGCGAACACGCCGAGCGGGATGGGCACTTTGCCGTCGCGGCCGAGGTTCGACCCCGCGAGCAGCACCGGATAGTAGCACGCCATGGCGGGCAGGAAGCAGACCACAAAGGTGCTGAGGTAGTCGGCGCGGTTCGCGCGGAGGCCGACGGGGCAGCCGACGACCGCGAAGACGAGGCAGCCGAGGGCGAGCGCGGGGCGCATGTAATATTCGTTCTCGAGGTTTCGCATCAACCGCCGCTGTTCCATGACGTGGTTCTGGAGGCTGCGGACGTGCGCTTGCAGCTTCACCTTGGTCTCGGCGTCGACGTGCGCCATCATCCCCTCGAATTTCGCCATCTCCGCGTTCCCCTGGTCCATCGCCTCTCGGAATTCCGCGATCCGGCCGGGCAGCTCGCTCCAGTCGATGTTCGCCGGCCGGTTGCGCATTTCCCGTTGCGAAAGGATTTCGGGCAGGGGCACGCCGATGGGGCGGTTGGTGTCGGCGGAGAATTGCGTGCTGCCGTCGCCGCCGACCCAGCGGTCGGGTTCGATGAAGAGCATGGGTTGGGCGCCGGGCTGGTCGCCGTCGGGGATCTCGACGCGCAGGCGCGCCTCGCGGGCGCGGACGACGAAGTCGTAGTCGCCGGTGGGGACTTCGCGGCCGTTGGCGTCGGTCTTCATCTGCTTGCGCTTGAGCACGACGTCGACGAGCCGGCGGCCGATCACGTCCTTGACGTGGATGACGTAGGGGAAGTTGCCGGCTTTGAAGGTGCGGTCCCGCTTGAGCAGGTTGTAGAGCAGTTCCTCCGGGTCCTTGAGGACCATGCGTTGGAGGGCGGACTGCGTGCGCGGGATGACCGTGTGCGCGAGGGCGAAGGTGGCGATCGCCGCGAGGACGCCGAGGAGGATCGCGGGGCGCAGCACCGCGTGCAGGTTCACGCCGGCGGCCTTCATGGCCACCGCCTCGTTGTCGTGCGCCACGCGCCCGTAGACCACGCACGACGCGAACAGCGTCGTCGCCGGGATCGTGTAGGGCAGCGTGTACGGCACCAGCAGTGGAATCGCTTCGAGCGTTTGGAGCATCGAGAGGCCGAGGTTGCCGGCCTGCTGCACCACGAGGCCGATCAGGAACAGGCCGGTCAGCGCCGTGAGCGCGAGCGCGAAGACGCGCGTCAGCTCCCAAAAGATCGCCCGGTTCAATAGCCCGCCAGTCAGGAACACGTCGGTCTCCTATCGTCCCGCGTTGGCGCGCGCCGTCGGCGGTTTCGCCGCCCGCGCGCGGATCCGCTCCGCCACGGCCTTGAAGGGATCGGTCACGATCGGCACCGGCCGCGGCTCGTACTTCATCTCGCCGTCCGGCTTCCGCGTCACTTCGATCTTGAACAGCTTCTCGCTCACCATCGCGGTCAGGTCGCCGAACGGCGTCGTGAGCCAGCGCTGCAGCGTCTGCGACCAGATCGTGTAGAAGTCGAATTTGACGTAGCGGCCGGCCATGTCGAGTTCGCCGGAGCCGCCGAGGCTGACGGCGGAGCCGAGCAGGTCGACGTGGTCGACGCGGATGCGATCGCCGCGGACAGTGAAGACGGCGTGCGCCTCCTCGAAGGCGGTCTTGTCGGGGGCCTGGAGTTTCAGGGCCTTGAGCAGCGGTACGAGGGGCGGCAGGTTGTAGATCTGGCCGCGGTCGACGTCGGCCTTGCCGTAGCCGGTCAGGAGCGGGCGGCCGGTGAGCGGATCGGGGGCGGCCTCGAGGAGGAGGCTGGCCTGCGCGGCGCCTTCGAGCTTGGCGTTCTGGCCGAGGTTGTGGTGCCGGGCGATGTCTTCGAGGCGGATGTCCGTCGCCGTCAGCGCCAGGCGATAGCGCACCGGTTGGGCGAGGACGACGCGGCCGCTGCCGCCGACGGTGCCGCCGAAGAGTTGGCCCTGGATATCGGTGAATTTGAAAGCGGGCGGCAGTCGCGCTCCGGGGCGAAGCGGATCGAGTTCCTGCGGGTCGGCGTCGAAGGTGGCCTTCACGGACACGGCCGGATGCGAGGCGATGCTGGCGGAATCGAGCCACAGGTTGCCGGCGACTTTGCCGAGGTGCGTGGGGAGGTAGCTGCCGACGCAGGCGAGCTTGCCGTGGGCGGCCTCGCACGGGACGCCGGCGTCGAAGGCGGCGCCGGCGAGGCGAAGCTCGCCCTTCCAGAAGACTTCGGGGTCGAGCGCGGTCTCGGCGGCGGGCGGCGCGAGGACGACCATGTGCTGCACGCGGACTTCGGCGGGGCCGCGCAGGTTCAGGTCGCGCACCCCGTCGCGCAGGCCGCGCGGCAGGGCGGCCAGCAGATCGTCGTCCACCACGAGCGGCGCGAGGTCCATCTGGCCGAGGTTGGCCCAGACGCGGCCGTCGTCGCAGAAGCGCACCTCCGCGGCCGCGAGGGCGAGCTTCGCGCCGCCGTGCCGCGCCGTCATCTTCTCGAGCTTCACCCGGTCGCCTTCGTATTTCAAGCGCCCGGCCAGTTCGTCCATGCGGTACGGGAAGAATTCCGGCGTGACCGTCGGCCCCTCGAAGTTGAAGGTCAGCGTCAGGTCGGTGGTCGGGTCGAACCCCGCGTCGGCGGGCGCCTTCGCGAGCGCCACGAGTTGGGCGTACGGGCCGGCGCCGACCGCCTTCGGCCCGCCCGTCCGCGCCGGCTTCGGTTTCTCGAACCGGTCGGTCGCCAACACGTCCACCGCGAAGGTCAGCGACCCTTCGGGCTTGAACACGTCGTTGACGACGTCCAGCTTCAAGGCCGCGAGCGCCTCGCGGAGCTGGTCGTCGATCGGGCAATCCTTGCCCCAGATGCTCAGCGCGAGGCGGCGATCGCGCGAGTTCGGGATCGGCTGGTTGTCGCCCTTCATCCAGACGGTGCCGGCGCCGTGCCGCGCGGTCACGTCGCGCAGTTCGATCCGGTCGGTCTCGGGCAGCGGCGCGATCGGTTCGCCGGGCTTGATCGGCCGATCGGGATCGTTGACGGTGACGAAGAGGTTGATCTTCCCGCGCAGCCGATCGAGGGGATACGGGAACGGCTTGAAGTTGATCGCCACGTCGTGGACATCGAGGCGGATCACGGTTTCGATCAGGTTGCGGCCGGCCTCCTGCTTGGCTTCCGCGACGAAGTCGGCGCGGCCGGTGGCGCGCAGGGCGCGGAGCAGCTCGGCGTGCTTGCGGTGCGGGAGGGCGTCGGCGAGGGCGTCGTCGATGGGCAGGCCGGCGCCGCGGATCGTCAGGGCGAGCGCGGGGTCGGGGCCGGCGCCGCGGACGGTGCCCGCGAGGTCGACGCGCTGGCCGCCGGCGGTCCCCCTCAGGTCGATGCGCGCCTCCTCGCCGTCGGGCGTCGCGGTCTGGCGCACCGAGCCGGTCACGTCGTGCAGCGGATAGCGGAACTTGTCGTGACGGATCGCGAGCTTGTTCGGCTTCAGTTCGATCTCGCGCTTCCAGGTGTCGGGGGTCGGCCGGGAAAAGCGGTAGCCGATCGCGACGGCGCCGGACGGGGAAAACCGATCGCGGACCTTGAGAAACTCGGCCGGCAGGCGATCGAAGAGCGCGGCGTCGACGGTCAGGTTGCCGACCGCGAGGTCGATCCGTTCGAGCCGGTCCTCGAGTTCGGCGAAGGGGTCGGCCTCGCGGGGCGGGGAACGCGAGACGAGCGTGACGGGCGCGGTGCGGCCGGCTTCGGGCGCGGGCTTCGCGGCCGGCGCGCGAGTCTCGAGCGAGAGCGTGGCGGTCGCGCCGCCGACCTTCGCGGCGAGCTGGTCCACGACGACCGCGCCGTTGCGGACGCGGACGGTGCCGCGCGCGATCTCGACCGGTTCGGGCAGCAGTTCGTGCGCGGCGCGGATCGACTTCGCCGTGACGGACAGATCGTACTGGAGCGGCTGATTGGGTTCGTAGGCGAGTTCGACGCGCAGGCCGGCGGCGCCCGACACGGCGTTCGCGAGGTCGGCGAGGTCGGGGTCGACGCGCGCGACGAGCGCCGCGAGCGGCGGGCCGAGCGCCACGTCGGGGAACTCGGCGCGGACGGACAATTTGGAGTGCGCGAGGTGCAGCCGGGCGGTGGTCGAGACGCGGGTGGAAAAGCCGTTCGCGAGCGCGAGGGTGGCGGAGCCTTTCGCGACGAGGTAGGTCGGCGCGGGGTCGTTCACGAGGGTGAAGTTCGCGTCGTCGACGGCGAGCGCGGGCCAGGCGGCGGCGCCGCGATCGACGAAGCTCAGCTTGGCCTTCTGCACGACGATGGTGGGCAGGGCGGCGCCGGGTTCGGCGGCGACGCCGAGGCCGTCGAGGCTCCAAGTGCCGTCGAGGCGCCGTTCGAGCGAAAGCGTCGGCGATTCCAGTTCGACCTTGCGGATGGTGAGCCGCCCGCGGCTGATCTGCTCCTTGTCGTGGTAGATCGTGCCGGACGGGGCGTGGAAAAACGGTTTGTCCTCGCCCCGGCGCGTCAGCGTGAGGTCGCGGATCGAGATGCCGCCGAAGACGCGGATGTGGGCGGAGCCGACGACGATGTCGGTGTCCGGGAATTGCTCCTGGAGCGTTTCGAGCAGCGCGGCGCGGACGGCGTCGGGGCTGACGTACGATTGCGCCCACCAAAGGCCGTAGCCCACGCCGGAGAGCGCGGCCAACACGATACCGCGAATGATCCAGGTGCGGAGGGCCATCCGTTGCCGTCCGGTGCGCGCGGGAACCTCGCGGGAACGGTTCCCGGAGGACCGGGATAATAGGCAGGCCCCGGAATTCCGTCAACCGGGAACGACGACGACCTTGCCGGCGAGCGTTCCGGCCTTGTGGAGCGTGTTTTCCTCTTGCAACCGGTGCGCGGCGGCGGCCTCGGCGAGCGGGAATGTCCGGCCGATCGTCGCCCGCAGCTTCCCGGCCGCCATCCAGCCGTTCATCCGCTCCGCGCAGGCGCGCTGCTGGTCCGGCGTCGCGTTGAACATCGCGAAGCCGAACAGCGCCAGCCCCTTCACGTAGAACGGGCCGTTCGGGAAGACCGGCCGCGCCGCGCGCCCCGCCATCGCCACGATCCGACCGCGCGGCGCCATCAGTTCCACCGTGCGGTCCAGGTCGGTCGGCGGCAGTGTCTCGAACCAGACATCCACGCCCCGGCCCTCGGTCGCGGCCTTCACCGCGCCCGCGACGTCGTCGGTCTTGTAGTTCACGACGACCTCGGCGCCGAGCGCCCGGGCCGCGTCGGCCTTCTCCGCCGAGCCGACGGTTGTGACGACCCGCGCCCCAACCGCCTTCGCCATCTGGACGACGGCCGCACCCACGCCGCCCGTGCCGCCGTTCACGAAAACCGCCTCGCCTGCGGCGAGGTTCACGCGGTCGAACAGGCCGAGGTGCGCCGTGATGCCAACGAGCGCGAGCGCCGCCGCGTCCGCGTCCGCCACCGCCGCCGGCGTCGGGTACAGCCAGTACTCGTCCACGGCGGCGTACTCCGCCAGCGTCCCCTGCCGCCCCGCGAGGCCCTGGTTCGACCCCCAGACCCGATCGCCGACGCGGAAGCGCGTCGCCTCCGGCCCCACGGCCACGACCGTGCCCGCCAGATCGCAACCGGGGATGAACGGCGTCGGCAGCTTCGCCGCCACCATCCCGCCGCGGATATACGTGTCGATCGGGTTCACCGCCGCCGCCGCCACGCGCACGAGCACCTGCCCGCGCCCCGGCTCCGGTGTCGGGAGTTCGCCGTATTGCAAGGTCTCCGGCGGACCGGGTTGTTCGATGAAGGCGGCTTTCATGGCGCGGTCTCCTCGGAATCGTGTTGGTGTACGCCTACGCCGACTCAAAAGAAGCGCGCGATCCAATCCGCCGGTTGCGGTCGACCGGCGTTTCCGGGTATCATCGCTTCACCCGCCGCGATTCCGTCTCTCGCCGGACACTCTCCATGCGCTGGCCGCTCGCCGCACTCCTCGCGTTCGTCTCGCACCCGCTGTCCGCGGCGCCGCCGGACTTCGACAAGCAGGTCGCGCCCCTGCTCGCGCAGCGGTGCCTCGATTGCCATTCCGGCGCGGAGCCGAAGGGGAAGCTCGACCTGAGCCGCAAGGCCCCGGCGTTGGAACAGGTCAAGCCCGGCCAGTCGGTGGAGAGCGAACTCTGGACGCGCGTGGCCGCCGACGAGATGCCCCCGAAGAAGCCGCTGACGGCCGACGAGAAAGCGATCCTCAAGAACTGGATCGACGGCGGCGCGGTCTGGGGCGCCGACCCGATCGACCCGTTCGCCGCCACGACGGAGCACCGCGCCGGCCGCGACTGGTGGGCCTTGAAGGAAATTCGGAATGCGGAATTCGGAATGCGGAATGTCGGTATCGATTCGTTCCTTCGCTCGAAATTGGAGGCAAGGGGTCTCAAGCCATCTCCGTCGGCCGATCCGCGCACGCTCGTCCGCCGGCTCTCCTTCGACCTCCTCGGCCTGCCGCCGACCGCCGAGGAGATCGACGCCTTCGCGAAGGATCCGAGCGACGCCGCCTACGCCAAGCTCGTTGAGAAATATCTCGGGTCGCCCCACTTCGGCGAACGCTGGGCGCGCCACTGGCTCGACCTCGTCCGCTACGGCGAGAGCGACAGCTTCGAGAGCAACGAACCGCGCCCCAACGCCTGGCACTACCGCGACTGGGTCATCCGCGCCCTGAACGCCGACATGCCCTACGACCGCTTCGCGAAGCTCCAACTCGCCGGCGACGTGCTCGAACCGAACAACCCCGACGCCGTGAAGGCCACCGGCTTCCTCGTCGCCGGCATCCACAACACCGTCCTCGGCTCGAACAAGATCGCCAACGCCGCCGCCCGGCAGGACGAACTCGAGGACATCCTCGCCGCCGTCGGGCAGACCTTTCTCGGCCTCACCGTCCAGTGCGCCCGCTGCCACGACCACAAGTTCGACCCGGTGTCGCAGGTCGACTACTATCGGCTCGCCGCGGCGCTCGGCGGCGTCCACTTCGGCGAACGAACGGTCGACTCGGCGGAGAACCTGAAGCGCCGTCGCGACCTGACCGCGCGGCACGAAGCGATCGGCCAGCGCCAGACGGAACTCGACGCCGCCGGCCGGCGACGCGCTCTCGCGAAGCGGGATCCGAACAAGACCGCGGCGATCGCGCCCGCGCACCGCTGGAGCTTCGACGCCGACGCCCGCGACTCGATCGGCGAACTTCACGGCGAGTTGAAGTTCGGCGCCAAGATCGCCAACGGCCGCCTCGTGCTCGATGGCAAGCAGGCCAACGTCGTCACCGGGATCCTCAAAAAGGAGATCCGCGAGAAGACCCTCGAAGCCTGGGTGCTCCTGCCGACGCTCGACCAGGGCGGCGGCGGCGCGATGACGATCGAAACGCTCAACGGCGGCGTCTTCGATTCGATCGTCTTCGCCGAGCGTCAGCCGCGGAAGTGGGTGCCGGGCAGCAACGGCTTCACGCGGACGCGCGACCTCGCCGGCGAACCCGAAGCGAAGGCGAACGAACCGATCCACGTCGCCATCAGCTACGCCGCCGACGGCCGCGTTGCGATGTACCGGAACGGCAAGGCCTACGGCGCCGCGTACCAGACCGCGCCGCCGGCGACCTACAAGCCCGGCGAGTGGCACCTGATCTTCGGCATCCGCCACACCGGCGGCGGCCGCGCATTCCTCGCCGGCGAGATCGACGAGGCCCGCCTCCACGAGCGCGCCCTCACCGCCGACGAGATCGCGCAATCCTTCGCCACCGGCCCGGCCGCCGTCGGCGTCACGCTCGACGAACTGCTCGCGCAGCTCTCCGACGCCGAGAAGGCGGAGCGGAAGGGCATCCTCGCGGAGCGGGATCGCATCCGGTCGGAGCTGGCGACCGTGGCAGCGCCGACGCCGGTGTACGCCGTGAACCCGAAGCCCGCGCCGCCGACGCACGTGCTCTCGCGCGGCAGCGTCGAGAAACCGAAGGCCGAAGTGGCCCCCGGCGGCGTCGCCGCCGTCCCCGGCTCGCCCGACTTCGGATTGAAATCGGACGCGCCCGAAAGCCTCCGCCGCGCGAAGCTCGCCGAATGGATCGCCCGCAAGGAGAATCCGCTCTTCTCCCGCGTGATCGTCAACCGCCTCTGGCACCACCACTTCGGCACCGGCCTCGTCGACACCCCCAGCGACTTCGGCTTCAACGGCGGCCGCCCCTCGCACCCCGAACTCCTCGATTGGCTCGCAAACGAATTGATCCGGTCGAACTGGTCCCTCAAGCACGTTCACCGGCTGATCCTGACGAGCGCCGCGTACAAACAATCCTCCGCAGCGAGTCCGAAGGCGCTCGCCGTCGACGCCGACAACCGCCTGCTCTGGCGCAAGTCGCCGCAACGCCTCGAAGCCGAGGCGATTCGCGACGCCATCCTGTCCGCCAGCGGCCAGCTCAACCCAGCGATGGGCGGCCCGCCCTTCCACGATGTGCGCATCCACGGGGACAAGGGCACCAAGTACTACGAGCCGATCGACCCGGACGGCGCCGCGTTCCATCGCCGCACGATCTACCGCTTCTCCCCGCGCGGCGAGCGCTCCGCCATCCTCGAAACCTTCGACTGCCCCGAACCCTCCGCCCTCACCCCGCGCCGCCAGGTGACGACGACGCCGCTCCAGGCCCTCGCGCTCTGGAACAACTCGTTCGTTCTTCGCATGAGCGGCCACTTCGCGAAGCGCGTCGAAGCCGAGGCGAAGGCGGATCCGGTGCATCGCGCCTACCGGCTGGCGTTCGGCCGCGAACCGTCCAAGGACGAAGCGACGCTCGCGGCCGCGTTCGTCCGGAAGCACGGACTCGCCGCCTTCGCTCGCGTCCTCTTCAACAGCAACGAATTCGTGGTGATCGAATGACGCCGTCCCGTCGCGACTTCGGCTCCTGGACCGCCTCCGGCCTCGGCGCCGCGGCGTTCCTGCACCTGCTCGGCCGCGAGGCCGCCGCCGCCCCGACGCCGCACTTCGCCCCCAAGGCCAAGCGCGTCGTCCACGTCACGCTCATCGGCGGCCTCAGCCACCTCGACTCCTTCGACTACAAGCCGAAGCTCGCCAAGCTCCACGGCAAGAAACTCGACACAACCGAAACGCCCGACACGTTCTTCGGCCAGTTCGGCCTGCTCCGGCAATCCGACTGGAAGTTCAAGCCGCGCGGAAAGTCCGGCCTCATGGTGTCGGACCTCTTCCCGCACATCGCCGAGCACGCCGACGACCTCACCGTCGTCCGCTCCATGACCGCCGACTCCGCCAACCACACCCCCGCCCTCTACCTCGGCAACAGCGGCTTCCAGTTCAGCGGCTTCCCCTCCGTCGGCAGTTGGGCCAGCTACGGCCTCGGCAGCGAGACCGACGAACTCCCCGCCTACGTCGTCCTGCCCGACCCCCGCGGCCAGCCCAACGGCGGCGCCTCCATCTGGTCCAGCGGGTTCCTCCCCGCCGAACACCAGGGCGTGCTCTTCCAGCCCGGCCCCTCGCCCGTGCGCGAGCTGTTCCCGAAGGACCCGCAACCCGGCGAAGCCGACGGGCGCGAACTCCTGAAGAAACTCAACGAACGGCACGCGAAGGATTCCGGCGCCGGCGACCTGCTCGCCGCGCGCATGCGCAGCTACGAACTGGCGGCGCGCATGCAGCTCGCCGTGCCCGCCGTCGCGGACCTCTCGAAGGAATCGAAGGAATCGCGCGCCCTCTACGGCCTCGACGACGAGAAGACCAGGGACTTCGGCCGGAACTGCCTGCTCGCCCGTCGGCTGCTGGAGAAGGGCGTGCGCTTCGTGCAGCTCTTCTCCGGCGGCCCGATCGCCGGCAGCCCGCGCGCCAGTTGGGACGCGCACGAGAGCGTGAAGGACAACCACACCATCGAAGCCGGGATGATCGACAAGCCCGTCGCCGCGCTGCTCGCGGACCTCAAGCGCACCGGCCTCCTGAAGGACACGCTGGTGCTCTTCACCACCGAGTTCGGCCGCACGCCGTTCGCGCAGTCCGGCCCGGACATCGTCGGCCCCGGCCGGGACCACAACAAGTACGGCTTCAGCGTCTGGATGGCGGGCGCCGGCCTCAAGCCCGGTACCGTCTTCGGCGCGACCGACGAGGTCGGCTGGAAGGCGGTCGAGCACCCGCTCACGTGGCACGACTTCCACGCGACGGTCTTGCACCTGCTCGGCCTGAACCATGAAAAGCTGACCTTCTACCACAACGGCATCCACCGCCGCCTCACGAACGTCCACGGCGAGGTGGTGAAGGGCATCTTGAGGTGAAACTCTTTCGCTCGATGAAAGTCGCCGCGGACGGCATGCCGGAAACGGGACGATCCGCTCGAAGTTTGGGTATCCGCACTCCCCGCGATATCCCGGCCGGGATCGCCCCCGATGTGCTCCAGGTCGAGGATGCGGAAACGGTCGATCCGGGCACGGGCGGACTTTCCGTCGCACCCGAGTCGCCGAGCCATCTGCCGCCGATGCGGCGTCCGCCGGAATTCGGCGGACGAGGAAAAGACCCGGTCTGGCAGATTGACTCGTCCGAGCTTGCCGATGCGGGGTTACAATATCGACAGGATTCGCCGACTCACGGATTGCTTGAACCGTCGATCCCGATGAGCCTCAAGGATTTCGAGACGGCGCTCGAACGAACTCGCGATCGATGGCAGTTGATCCTGTCCCAACCGGAGGCGGGTGCATGAAACCCAATGACGAAATCCGCGCCGCGTGGTCCGGTACGAACCGGCTCGAGACGCTGAATCGCGTCGTGGAACGCCTGGCGAGCGAGGGATTCACTCGCGAAGCGCTCGAGGAATCCCTTTGCTCGCTCTTGAATGAGGAACGCGCGCGCGGAATCACGGACGAAGACGAAGAATCCATTGCTTCGGTGGGCGACCGGTTGCGCGGTTGGTGCCACGAAACGCGATTGATCGGCGCCCGCTCCGAGCAGGTCGGTGCGAAGTTGCCGTCCGTGCCATCGGATGTCCGGCAAGACTCGACGGCACCGTCCGTCGTGTGATCGCTCGAACACCTTCGAATACCGCGAGTCTTCGTTCGCACGCGGCGAACGTGACTCGCGATCCGTCGTTTCCAACCAATTCATTCTACTTCGGCGCCGCGTCCTTCCAGCCCGCCTTCATCCGGCTCGCGAGTTGTTGGAGCAGCGCGCCGTTCGCCGGCGATCCGGCCACGTTCGCGTCCTCGTTCGGGTCGGCATCGTGGTCGTACAGTTCCGTCGCCTTCACTTCGCCCGTCTTGCGGTCCCGCCATTCCACGTAGCGGTAGCGGTCGGTCTTCATCGCGTAGCCCATCAGCGGGCCGGTCTCCTTGCCGCCCCGCGGATACTGGCTGAACGCGGCCGTCTTCCCCATCGCGTTCGGGTCGTCGAGCAGCTTCGCGAAGCTATGGCCTTCGAGATGTGCCGGCAGCGGAAGGCCGCACAGCTCCGCGAGCGTCGGATAGATGTCCACGTACTCGACGAGCGACTTCGTGGACTTCCCCGTCGTTTTCTGGCGCGGCGAACGGACCACGAGCGCGGCGCGCGTGGCTTTCTCGTAGTTGGTGTGCTTGCACCAGATACCGTGGTCGCCGAGGTGCCAGCCGTGGTCGCCCCAGAGGACGACGACGATGTTGCCGTCGAGGCCGAGCGATTTCAACTCGTCGAGGACCTTGCCGACCTGCGCGTCCATGTAGCTGACGGCGGCGTAGTAGCCGTGGACGAGCTTCGTGGCGTCGGCGTCCGGGATGGGGCCGGTCTTCGGCATGCCGAGGTAGGCGCGCAGCTCACCGCCGTTCTGCGGCGCGAACGCCGGCGCGTCCTTGGCGCGTTCGGCCGGGCCGGGCTTCGGCAGCTTCGCCGCGTCCTGCAAGTCCCAGTACTTCTTCGGCGCGACGAACGGCAGGTGCGGCTTCAGGAACCCGACCGCGAGGAAGAACGGCTGCCCCTTCTCCTTGTTCATTCGCAGGAGTTCGATCGCCCGCTTCGCCGTCGCGCCGTCGTTGAGGTACTCGTCCTCCACTTCCGGCGCCTCGGTCGGCAGGCCGCGCACTTTCGTCACGTCCTCGTTCGCTTTCTTCGCCGCCTCCTTCGCCGCCGCGAGTTCCTTCTGACCGACGGGGCCGAAGTTCCGTCCCGGCGTCGGTTCCCACGGCTCGGACCACGACGGTTTGTCGTCGTAGCCGCCGTGGAAGATCTTGCCGACGCCGCGGACGTGGTAGCCGTTCTGCTTGAAGTGCTGCGGCAGCGTGACGACGTTCGGGATGTGGGTGCGGAAGTGCGTGACGAGGTCGTAGACCTTCGTGGTGTCCGGCCGGCAGCCGGTGAGCAGGGACGAGCGCGACGGGCTGCACACCGCCTGCTGGCAATAGGCGCGATGGAAGGCGGTGCCGCCGGCGGCGAGCTTGTCGATGTTCGGCGACTTCGCGGCCGGATCGCCAAAGCAGCCGAGCGCCGGCCGCAGGTCGTCGACGGCGATGAAGAGGACGTTCATCTTCTCGGCCGCGCCGACGGGCAGCGCGAGGAGCAGAAGCAGAAGCAATGATCGGAACACGGGAGAGTCTCCGGGGAATGGTGTCTATATAGCGGCGGGCTTGCCCGCCGGGCGATTTCGAGTCTTCGAGAAATCGCGTGGGCCGACGTCGAACGAACAACGCCCATCGCCAACGACGAACGCGTTTCCCCGAGGCGACGTCCCGCGGGCCGTCGAAGACTCCGGCCCGCTCGGCGGGCAATCCCGCCGCTATGTGGAAGATTTTTTCCCCAGCACCCACTCCAGCAGCCAGCCGAGCAGGTTCAGGCTCGCGTCGCGCACGTCGCGGCCGGGGGCGAACTCGCTGACGGAGAATCCCGCCAGCTTCTCGAAACCGATCGCCTGCACGAGCGCCAGGAACTGCGGCGGCGACAGTCCGAACGGCATCGGCTCGCAGACGCCGGGCACGAACGCCGGATCAAAGGCGTCCGCGTCCAGGTCGATCCAGACGCGCGGCACGCCGGCCGCGAGTTCCCGCAACTCCTTCGCCACGCCGCCGAGGTCCGCCGCGATCCGATCGGCGGCGTAGACCGCCTCGAACGTCTTGCCGACATGCTTCGCCGTCAGGAACAGGTCGCGGCTGCCGACGTTCACGAGCCGCGGCAACCGCTCCGCGTGCAGCAGGAAGTTCCCGTGGCTCAGCTCCGGCGTGCAATCGTGCAGGTTGTAGATGTCCAAGTGCGCGTCGAATTGGATCACGAGCGTGTCGGCCGGGAGTTCTTCGAGCAGCGGCAGGGCGCTCAGGTGGTTGCCGCCGAGCCAGAGCAGGAAGTCGCCGGCGGCGAGCGCTTTCTTCGCCGCCGTGATGCCTGTGGTTCGCCAAGCCGCCAGCGCGTCCATCGTGTCGAAGCGGTGCTCCTTGATCTTCAGCTTGTCGGCGTAGGCGTGCGCGCGGACGGGGCGCGTTTCGTTCGCGGTGTCCTCGATCGCTTCCCGCAGGGCGTCCACGAGCAACTCGGCGCCGGCGGCGGTGCCGGAGTTGCCGAAGGAATCGAATGGGAAGACGATGGCGGTGGTTCGCATCGGGTCGGCCGTGCCGGAGCGGAGCGGAAGGGTGGGAAGCGCGACGGCGTTAGGATATGATGCCGGAATCGAAAGGAACGCGCCCCGATGATGCGTCGCGTCGGCGAAATCTACCTCGCGCACACGGCCGTCGTCACGGCGGACGTGACGCTCGGCCGCGGCGTCAGTCTCTGGCCCGGCGTCTCCGTCCGCGGCGACGTGGCGCCGATCACCATCGGCGAATTCTCGAACGTGCAGGACAACGCCGTCGTCCATTGCGATTTCGGCTTCCCGAACGTCATCGAGCCGAACGTCGTGGTCGGGCACTCGGCCGTGCTGCACGGCATCCGCGTCGGCGCCGGCACGCTCGTCGGCATCGGGGCGAAGCTGCTCGGCGGCACGGACGTCGGCGAGGAATGCCTGATCGCCGCCGGCGCCGTGCTGCCGCCCGGCATGAAGGTGCCACCGCGCTCCGTCGTGATGGGGATGCCCGGCAAAGTCGTCCGCGCCGCGACGGCCGAGGAAATCGCCCGCACGGTCGCGATCAACCTGCGCTACCGCGAACTCGCCCGCAAGTACGCCGACGGCGAATTCGCGATCCTGACCTGAAGGTCCGCCCATGACCGAACCCGCGCCCGCCCCCGCCGACCTCGACGACGACGACGAAACGTCGATCTTCGCCGGCTCCGAAGACTCCGGCTCGCAGACGAGCGTCTACCTCGAACTGCCCGAGCCGTTCGACCATTCCTCGCGCATCACCGACGGACTCGACCCCACCGTGGCGAAGCGCCGCGCCGACATCGACGCGAAGCAGATCAAGGTGGCGCAGCTCCTCGAGGAGATGGAGTGCGAGGGCGTCGTGCTGCTCATGCCGGCGCACGTCGCCTGGTTCACCGGCGGCATGAACGTCCGCGGCCTCATCGCCGACGGCGAACGCCCCGGCGTCTACACCAACGGCCGCCAACGCTGGCTCCTCGCCAGCAATATCGACGCCCTCCGCCTCTTCGACGAGGAGCTCGACGGCCTCGGATTCCAGCTCAAGGAATGGCAGTGGAGCATCGGCCGCGCCGTCCTCCTCGGCGAGCTTGTCGCCGGCAAGCGCTTCGCCACCGATCGACCGTTCCCCAACATGCCGCTCGTGAACGACCGGCTGCGCCTCGAGCTGCGCCCGCTCTCCGACTACGAGCAATCGCTCTACCACGGCCTCGGCCGCGCCGTCGTCCACGCCGTCGAAGCCACCGCCCGCAGCCTCGAACGCGGCGAATCCGAGCGCGAGATCGCCGGCCACCTCGCGCACCGACTCTTCCGCCACGGCGTGGAGGCCACCGCCGTCAGCGTCGCCGCCGACGACCGCGCCCGACGCTTCCGCCGCGCCGGATTCACCGAAGCGACGGTCGAAGCCACTTGCTACCTGCAGGCGACCGGCTGCCGCGACGGACTCTACGTCACCGCCGGCCGCACCGTCAGCTTCGGCCCGCCGAGCGACAAGCTCCGGCAGGAGTTCGACCTCGCCGCGAAGATGGCCGCCATCCATCGCGCCATGAGCGTGCCGGGCGAGACCGTCGGCAGCGCCACCGAAGCGGCCCGCAAGCTCGTGATCGACACGCCGCACGAATACGAATGGCGCTTCGCGCAGCCCGGATACGGCGCCGGCCGTTTCCCCGTCGAGGAATTGCGCAAGGCGGGGCAGGACGAGAAGTTCGCCCTCGGCTGGCCGCTCGTGTGGCAGACGAAGATCGGTCAGGCGTCCATCGTGGACACGGTGATCGTGGACCAGTATTCGTCGATGCCGGCGACGCCGCCGGAGGTGTGGCCGTTCAAACGCGTGAAGCTGCGCGAACAGTACATCGACGTGCCGGACATCCTGATGCGGGGATGACGAACGGGCACTCGTGCGGCCATTCACCTCGTGATGCGGATTTCCAGCGCGGCCTCGACTTTCTCGCCGGAGTCGACTTCGAAGGCGATCGCATTCCGCGGCGCGAGACGAAGTGTAACGTCGAAGGCGAACGGCTCGCGGGCGCGCACTTCGCCGAGGTGCTGGTCATTGAGAAGCGCGGCGCCGTCGCCGGGGGCGCGGTCGCCGACGAGCCAGGCGGATTCGTTCGCGGCGAGCGTGCGAGGCCGGCCGAAGCGGCGGGCGAGGCGGACGCGGCCGTCGGGCAGGTCGTCCCGCGTCCAGAAGCCGCGGAGGCGGATGACGTGCGGGGTCATGCCTTTTGGAGGCGGATTTGCCATTCGTCGAGCAGCTTGCCGATGTTGCGGAAGCTGAAGTCCATGTTGGCGAGTTCGTGGCCGAGGTCGATGGCGCGTTGGACTTCGCCGATTTCGGCGGAGCCGGTGGCGAGTTGGAAGAGGACTTCCTTGCGGGCGAGTTCGTCGCCGGAGGGGAGGGCCTGGAGCGCCTCCTCGAAGTTGCGCTGGGCGAGGCGCCAGTTGGCGCGGCGGCGGAAGCAGAGGCCGAGGTACATGGCGGCCATCCCCTTGACCTTTTCGTCGCGGCGGGCGTGCTGGAGTTCGGCGATCGCCTCGTCGACGAGGTCGGCCTTCAAGAGGCGCGTGCCAAGTTCCAGCCGCAGGCCGAGGTCCGCCGGCGTGCGGTCGGCGCGGGTGCGGTAGATGCCGATCTCGCGCGTATTGATCTCCTTCACCTGCTTGGCGCGGAGCTTGACGAGTTCCTCCTCGGTCGGGCCGTCGTCGAAGACTTCGTCCTGGTCGCGCCGGTCGCGCTTGGCCTTGAGTTTCCCCTCGGTGTGTTCGAGGTTCTTGCGCAGGGGGATGAGGTCCAGCTCCATCATCTCGAGCTGCAGCGAGAAATGCTGGCCGGTGGGGCCGAGGCCCTGCTGGAGCGTGGCGCGGGCGCGTTCCTCCTGCCCCGCCTTGCGGAAGGCGAGCGCGAGCTGGAGGTAGAGGCTCGGCTCCGTCGGGTCGGCTTCGATGCGCTTCTGGATCGCTTCCGTCTCGCGCGTGAGCTTGTCGACCTTGTCGGTGGTCTGCTGTTCGATCTTGTCGAGGATCGGGGAGGGCTTGGTGCCGTCGACCGATTCCTGGTACTTGCCGCGGGCGATCGTCTCGCTGGCGGCGAGGTCCTTCGCCTTGTGGGACGCCTCGACGTCCGACGGGGCGACCTCCTTGACGAGCTGCCAGAGGACGATGGCCTTCTGGAAGTCGCCGCGCTTCTCGAAGAGGCGGGCGAGGGCGCGGTTGAGGGTGGCGTTGCGCGGGTCCTTCTGGCGCGCCTGGTCGAGGCTGAAGACGGCGAGGTCGAGGAGTCCGAGGGCGTCGAACGCCTCGGCCATGTCCATCTGGGTGCCGGTGTCCCAGGGGTTCTTGCCGAGGACCTGTTCGGCGTAGTCGAGGACCTTGACGTAGTCGCCGCCGGCCTTGGCGGCCTTCACGCGCGCCTTGAGGCGGGGCGTGGAGAGGAAGGCGAAGCGGCTGCCACGCAGGTTGTTGCCGTACTTTTCCTTCTGGGCGCGGCGGAGGAGTTGGCGGAAGCCGAAGTTGCCGGGGTCGATCTTGCAGCAGGTGAGCAGGAGTTGGATGGCGTAGTCGAAGTCGCCGCTGGCCATGACCTGCCGGGCGCGGTCGAAATTCTCGATCGCGATGCGGCGCTGGTCCGACGTGGGCGTCGGCAGGGCGATGTTGCTGCGGGCGGTCGCCATGGCGATTCTGCGGCGGCTCCGGGTGAGGACTAGTGATTGTAGCCTAAAAAGGAGTCTGGGTCCGCCTCGAATTCCCCGGAGAAGGCTCCGTGACCGCCGTTTGGCCCGTCGATCCCGCGAATCCCGATCCACTCGCCATCGACCGGGCGGCGGCGCTCCTGCGCGCCGGGCGGCTCGTGGCCTTCCCCACCGAGACGGTGTACGGGTTGGGCGCTTTGGCGAAGGATGACTTCGCCGTGAAGGCGATCTTCGCGGCGAAGGGGCGCCCGGCGACGAACCCCGTCATCGTCCACGTGGCGGACCCCGTCGAAGTGCTTTCCGTGGCGGTCGAATGGCCGGCCACGGCCGCGAACTTGGCGGCGGCGTTCTGGCCCGGCCCGCTGACGCTCGTGCTGCCCAAACGGCTCGACTTGCCCGCCGTCGTGACCGCCGGCGGGCCGACCGTGGCCGTGCGCTGCCCGGATCATCCGGTGGCGCGGGCGCTGCTGCGCGCCGTGGGCGCGCCGTTGGCGGCGCCGAGCGCGAACCGCTCCACGGAGCTTTCCCCGACGCGCGCCGAGCACGTGTTGAAGGGCCTCGACGGCCGGATCGACGCGATCCTGGACGCCGGCCCGTGCCGCGCCGGTCTCGAATCGACCGTGGTGGACCTGACCGACGGCGTGCGCGTCCTCCGGCCCGGCCCCGTCACGGCGGCGATGCTCGCCAGGGTCGTCGGGCCGGTCACCGTGGGATCGAGGCAGGACGGGATCGCGAAGTCGCCGGGATTGATGGCGAAGCACTACAGTCCGCGCACTCCGGCGGTGCTTGCCGCGGACCGTGCCGACGCCGAGCGCCTGGCCGGCGCGACCGGCGCG
Source organism: uncultured Alcaligenaceae bacterium (assembly GCA_964453375.1). Lineage (GTDB taxonomy): Bacteria > Planctomycetota > Planctomycetia > Gemmatales > Gemmataceae > Limnoglobus. The sequence goes on along the minus strand of CAYVRB010000035.1, from coordinate 10,990 downwards.
GTCGTCGATCTGGGGACCGATCCGATCTTCGCCGCGGCGAACCTGTACGCGACGCTGCACGCGCTGGACGACGGCCGCTACGACCGGATCGCCATCGTGCTTCCCCCGGACGCGCCCGAGTGGGCCGCCGTGCGCGACCGCCTCCTCCGCGCCGCGACCGCCGGCTGAACCCGCTATCATCACGGTATGCTCCCCGCCGACGTGTTCCGGCAGATCCGCCGCCTGCAACTCCGCGCCCGCCGCGCCGTCGCCACCCTGCTCGGCGGCGAGTACCACTCCGCCTTCAAGGGCACCGGCCTCGCCTTCGACGAGGTTCGCGAATACCAGCCCGGCGACGACGTGCGCGGCATCGATTGGAACGTCACCGCCCGCATGGGCGCCCCGTACCTGAAGCGCTACGTCGAAGAGCGGGAGCTCACGATCCTGCTCGCCGTGGACGTGTCGGCATCGGGGCGGTTCGGCACAGGCGAACGGACCAAGCGCGCCGTCGTCGCCGAGATCGCGGCGCTCGTGGCCTTCTGCGCCGTGAACAACAACGACCGCGTCGGGCTGCTCGCGTTCACCGACCGCGTCGAGCGCTACGTGCCGCCGAACAAGGGGACGCGCCACGTCCTGCGCCTGCTGCGCGACATCCTCTACTTCGAGCCGGAGCACAAGGGCACGAACCTGTCGGCCGCCTTCGAGCATCTGAACAAGGCCCTGCGGCGGCGCGCCATCGTCTTCTTCCTCTCGGATTTCCTCACCGACGACGCCTACGAGGACGCGTTCCGCCGGACGGCGCGCAAGCACGACCTCGTGGCGGTGCGCGTGTCCGACGCGCGGGAGGAGTCGTGGCCGGACGCCGGCCTCGTGCGCCTCGAGGACGCCGAGACCGGCAAGCAGCACCTGATCGACACCGGCAGTCGGCGTTTCCGCGAGGCGTTCGCGGCGCGGGCGGCGGAGCGCCGGGCGGCGTTCACGAAGCGGACGCGCGCGGCGCAGGTCGATCTCGTCGAGGCCGGCACCGACGGGTCGCACTTCGACGCGCTCGTGAAATTCTTCCGCCTGCGCGAGCGCCGCCGGAGGCGCGGATGAACCCGACGGCCGCGCTGGCGTTCGCGCTCCCGGCGAAGGACCGCGAGTGGGTCTGGCTTTCCGAATCGCTGACGGCGACGGTGCGCGTGGAGGGGCCGGCGCCACTCGTCGTCGCGGCGCCGAAGGACTGGCTCGCGCCCGCCGCCGCCGGCGCGTGGAAGGTGACGGCGCTCGGGAACCCGAAGGAGGAGCGCGCGCCGGATGGCCGCGCCGCGTGGACCCAATCGCTGCGGCTCGATCCGTACACGCCGGGCGAGGCGGTGCCGCTGGCGTTCGCGCCGCTGCCGGTGCGCGCCGGCGGAAGCGCGGCGGTCTCGCTGGAGTTGCCGTCGCGGTCGGTGACGGTGAAGACGCGCTTCGAGTCGGCGCAGGCGAGCGACGCGCTGCCGATCACCGGCTACGAAGACCCGCCCGCGCCCTCGCCGACCGGCTCGTATGGGCCGGCGATTGCATTCGTCGTCTGTGGTCTGATCGCAGCCGCGATCATCGGGGCCTTGCGAAGACGGAAGACGCCGCCGCCGACCGCGCCGACGCCGGCGGAACGGCTCGCGGCGCTCGACGCCCGCGCGGGCGATCTCGACGACGCGGCGTTCGCCACCGAACTGACGGAGATCCTCCGCGGTCATCTCGAATCGGCCCACGGCGTCCCCGCGCCGCGCCGCTCGACCCCGGAACTCGGCGACGCCCCGCCGCTCGACCGCTACAAGCCCATCCTCGACCGCTGCGACGCCGCGCGGTTCGGCGCCGCGCCGCTCGACCGCCGCGAACTCCTCGCCGCCGCCCGCGAACTCCTCGCCGAACCTAGAATGCCCCCACCATGAACGCGACCGTGCTCGTCGTCGACGACGAAGATTCCGTCCGCCGCACCTTCCACGACTGGCTCGTCGGCTCCGGGCTGGACCTGCGCGTCTTCGCCGTCGCCGACGCCGAGGCCGCCCTGCGCGTCGCCAACGACCACCCGATCGACCTCGCCATTCTGGACTGGAACCTCGGCTCCGGCAGCGATGGCCTGCGCCTGCTCGAAGACCTCGTCGTCTTCACGCCGGACATCGTCGCCATCCTCGTCACCGGCTTCGCGCACCAGGCCACGCCGCTGGACGCCCTGCGCATGGGCGTGCGCGACTATCTCGACAAGAACCAGGACCTCTCGCGCGAGACCTTCCTCGCCGCCGTGGGCAAGCAGCTCGAGCGCATCGCGCCGGCGAAGCGACAGCGAGAGTTGAACGCGAGCGTTGCGGCGTTCCGCGAATCGGTGGAGAAGGTGCTGCCGATCGTCCGCGCGAGCGCGGCGCTGAACGACCCGGTGCCGCTGCCCGACGCCGTGCGCTCGCTCTTCCAGTTCCTCCTGCGCGGCACCGGCGCCCCGGACGGCGCGCTCGTCGTCCGGCACGTCGCGCCCGACGGCGCCGAATCGCTCGCCGCCTACGCCCCGGACGGGCGCAAATTGCCCGCCCCCGCGCCGGCGTTCGCCCGCACCCTCGCCGCCAGCGTCGTCGGGCACGACGAACCGTGCCTCATGAACGACTTCGCCGCCGGCGTCGAGGGCCTGGAACTGTTCCCGTTCGAACGGAACCGGAAATCGGTGCTCGCGGCGAGGATGCCGGTCGGCGCCGGCGTGCAGGTGGTGCTGGAGATGTTCGACAAGCCGGCGTTCACGGAGGACGACCGCCGCACCGCGGCGATCGCCGCTGAGCTGGGCGCGGAACTGCTACGGCAGGGGCTGGCGCAGCGGCAGACGCACCGGCTGCTCTTCGACGCCATCGCGAGCGCGCTCTCCGCCAGCCAGGCCGTTTCGACCGCGCTCGCCGCCCCCGCGCCGACGGACGCCGCAATGGAACGGCTGAAGACCGGCCTGGACGCCACCGCCAACGCCGTCGTCGACTCCGCGACCGGCCTCGAACTCATGGAGGCGGTGCGCCGGTTGGCCGTGCGCCACGGCCCCGACGCCGTCCGCCACTGCGCCCGCCAGATCGACGAGCTGCGGGACCTGCTCGACCGGCTCGTCGGAACCACCCCGTGAGCGCGCTCGACGACCTGCTGGCCCTGGCGACGCCCGACCGGTTGCTGCGCGATCCGCGCGCCACCGGCGAGGGGATCGCCGTCGCCGTGCTCGATTCCGGCATCGAGCGATCGCAGTTGGAGGAACGCTACGCCAAGGCCGGCACGCCGATTCTCCCCATCGACGGCGTCGGCTTCCGCGGGGCGAAGCCCGATATCGTCCCCTACGACGGCCACCAGTCCTCCCCGCACGGCACCACCGTCGCCGACATCATCCTCTCGGTCGCGCCCCGCGCCAAACTCTACAGCGCCGACATCTTCGGGCCGCAGGGCACCTGCGAAGTCGAGACCGTGGTCGCCGCCCTGCGCTACGCCCTCGACGTCTGGAAGGTGAAGGTGGTCAACCTCTCGCTCGGCGTGCCGGAGCAGCGGCTCCAACAGTTGCCGAAGCGCCAGCAGCTCTTCCGCGCCATCGAGGAGGCGTACTTCCGCGACGTGCTCGTCTTCGCCGCGGCGAACAACGACCACCCGATCACGCGCAGCTATCCGGCGGAGTTCGCGGCGCCGCTGTTCTCGGTGGACAAGGGTCTGTTCGCGGACCCGCTGGAGTTCGCCTACCACCTCCGGGAGCGCGTGGAGTTCCAGGCGCACGGCCGGGGCTACCTCGGTCCGTTTTCCCGCGAGCCGGCGACGAGCTGGGCGACGCCGCACCTCGCCGGCATCGCGGCGCGCATCCTCTCGCTCAAGCCGGACCTGAAACCGTTCGAGATGAAGGCGATCCTCTACTGGCTCGGCCGAGCGAAGGCGAATTCCTAACGACGGACGACTCGGAAAGTTCCTCCGCCGCCCCCGCGCCACCCCTCCGCGGACCCACCCCGAATTTCGGAACCATTACGGCCCGGCAAGGAGTTGCGGCGAATTCAACCTCGACTCGTGGCCCGCGATTTCAGGGGCACGAAAATGATGACTATCCTTATGTACATATAATTCATGCTTCCCTTCCGCCGCGTCGTGGCTTAAGATCGCCGCATCCCGACCGGCGGCGACCCATGAGCGAACCGACCACCGACCGCACGCAGGTCCAGAGCGGCGGCCCCACCGTCTCGCGCGAATCGCTCCAGGGCTACCCGGCGATCCCCGGCTACGAGATCGTCCGCGAACTCGGCCGCGGCGGCATGGGCGTCGTGTACGAAGCCAGGCAACAATCGCTCGGCCGCGTCGTCGCCATCAAGCTGATGCAGAGGGATGACGGCCTGTATCAGGCGCGCTTTCTGGCCGAAGGTCAGATCATCGCGGCATTGAAGCATCCCAACGTTGTGGAAGTGCATGACTTTGGCGAATCGAACGCCGGCCCGTTCATCGCGATGGAGTACCTGCCCGGCGGCACGTTCGGGGCGCGGCTGCGCGCCGAGCCGAAGCTGGCCCCGCGCGAGGCGGCCGAACTGATCGCGCAGATCGCCGCCGGCGTCGGCGCCGCCCACGCCAATCAGATCGTCCACCGCGACCTGAAGCCCGGCAACGTCCTGCTCGATGCGAACGGCGTTCCAAAGGTGACCGACTTCGGCCTGGCGAAGCGGACCGACTTCGACCTGACGCTGACGCATGAAGCCGCCGGCACGCCCTCGTACATGGCCCCAGAGCAAGCCCGCGCGATGAAGTTCGTCGGCCCGCCGGCGGACGTCTGGTCGTTGGGCGTGATGCTGTACGAATCGCTGACCGACCGCAAGCCGTTCGTGGCCGACACCGACGCGGCGTTGCTCGTATCGATCCAGACTGACAATCCCCCGACGCTGCGGACGATCTCGAAGTCGATTCCGCCGGACCTGGAGACGGTCTGTTTGAAGTGCCTGGAGAAGGAACCGGACCGCCGCTACGCGACGGCGGAGGAGTTGAGCGCCGACCTGCGTCGCTGGCTGGAAGGCCAGCCGATCGTGGCGCGGCGCGCGACCCCGGTGGAGCGCGCGGTGCTCTGGGTGCGGCGGAAGCCGGCGGTCGCGGCGTCATGGGCGCTGGGGTTGTTGGTGGTGCTGTTGGGGACGTTCGCGGCGACGGCGGGTGTACTGTGGCAGAAGGCGGAGAGTGAGAAAGGTGTGGCGGAGAGACTGAAGGGCGAAGCAGAGGAGGCACGGGATTCGGCGGAGAATGCGAAGCGGCGTGCGGAGAGTTCGGAAGCAATAGCTAAACGGGAGAAACAAGGGTCTGACAAAGCGAAAGCAATCGCAAATAACTCAGAAGCGGCAGCTGTCAATGACCGCAATGCCGCGAATGCAGCTCGTGAAAAACTAGCAGCGTACGAGTACGGCAGTGCGATGCGCTTGGCTCATCAAGAATGGCGGGAAGGCAACATTGTTGCTATGCGCGCTCTGCTCAACGGCACCGACCCAAAGCTGCGGGGTTGGGAATGGCGATACCTGAATCGCCTGAGCGATCCCTCGTCACTGGTGCTCAAGGGGCATTCGGATGCGGTGGAATCGGCATCGTTCAGCCCGAACGGTTTACGCGTGGTTACCGGAAGCCGAGACCGAACGGCAAAGGTATGGGACGCGAAAACGGGGGACATCGTGTTGACACTGCGAGGGCACACGGGGGGAGTCCGCGCGTCATTCAGCACGGACGGCACGCGTGTGGTCACATGCAGTGGCGACAAGACAGCGAAGGTTTGGGACGCAACGACCGGAAATGAACTGCTTACATTTCGGGGACACACCAACGTCGTGTGGGCGGCATCGTTCAGTCCCGACAACATGCACGTTGTCACGGGGAGCTGGGACACGACGGCTAAGGTATGGAACGCGAAGACCGGGGCCGAGTCGCTGACCCTCAAAGGGCACAAGGATCAAGTGCGAACGGCGTCGTTCAGTCCGGACGGCACGCGCATCGTCACGGGCGGAAATGACAAGGCAACCAAATTCTGGGACGCCAAGACCGGAGCCGAGTTGCTAACTCTCATGCGGGACACGGTCGGCGTCACGGTGGCGGCGTTCAGCCCGGACGGCGAACGGTTGGTCACGACTGAACTGGGCTTGGCGAAGGTGCTGGACGCGAAGACGGGATCCGAATTAGTCAGACTAACGGGACATGAAAGCTTTCTGATCGCGGCGTCGTTCAGTGCGGACGGAACGTGCATCGTCACAGGAAGCGACGACCAGACCGCGAAGGTCTGGGATGCGAAGACCGGAGCGGAGTTGCTCACGCTCAAGGGGCACACGGACCGGGTGCTTGCGGCGTCGTTCAATCCGGACGGAACGCGTATTGTCACGGGGAGCGACGATCATTCGGTCAAAATCTGGGACACAAAGCCCGTGACCGAATCACTCACGCTCACGGGAAATAGGTTCGGTGTCACGGCGGCGTCGATCGACTCGACGAACACGCGAATTGTCACCGGGAGCTTTGATCAATCGGCCAAAGTGTGGGATGCGAAGTCCGGGGCCGAATTGCTCACAATCAAAGGGATCGCGTGGGATGTATTTGCCGCATCATTCAGTCCGAACGGCACTTTGATCGTCACGGGTGGCGGCAAATCGTCCCTGCCGGGCATTGCGAAAATCTCGGACGCGGCGACGGGGATCGAGGTATATGCCCTCAAGGGGCATGCGGGCACCATACGGGCAGCGTCGTTCAGCCCGGACGGATCGCAAGTGATCACGGGAAGCGACGACAAGACCGCGAAGGTATGGGACGCGAAGACTGGGATCGAGCTGCACACACTCAAAGGGCACACGAGCACGGTATGGGCGGCGGCGTTCAGCCCGGACGGCAAGCGGATCGTCACGGGAAGCGGAGATGAGACGGGCAAGGTCTGGGACTCCGCTTCGGGGATCGAGTTATTCACGCTCAAAGGGCATACCAATTTCGTACGCGCGGCGTCGTTCAGCGCGGACGGAAGGCGATTGGTCACTGGGAGTTGGGATCATTCGGCGAAAATATGGGATGCGACCAACGGTAACGAATTGCTCACTCTGAAAGGGCACACGAGCGGAATTAATTCCGCATCTTTCGACAGGGATGGATCGCGGATCGTGACTGGGAGCGGCGACATTTTCAAATCGGGCGATATCAGGCTCTGGGACGCGAAGACGGGGGCGGAATTATTGACGCTCAAGGGGCATAGGAATGAAGTCCGAGCGGTGTCGTTTAGCTCGGACAACACACGGATCATCTCCGCTGGAGACGGCACTGCCAAGATCTGGGACTCCCGCCCCGTCAATCACGAATTCCTGTCGAAAGACAAGCCGAAGTAGGCTCACGCCTCATCCCTTCCCGTACACGTGCCCCACGTCGACCTGATCGAAGCCGAGGCTCTTGCAGAGGCCGACGGCGGCGGCGTCGTCGGAGCGGACCTGCAACTCGACGATGCCGAAGAACTGGTCCTGCAGGAACTTCAAGATGTGGAAGACCAGCATCTTCGCGAGGCCCTGCTTGCGGAGGTCGGGGCGGACCTGCACGTCGATGATCCCCGCGGACGGCGCGTTCCAGCGCCAGCCGAAGCCTTCCAACTCCCAGGCGATGGCGCGGGCGGCCGGTACGCCCGTCAGCTTGTCGATCACGCGGAACTCGGCCGGTTCCAGCGTGTTCCAGAGGCACTCCTGCCACCACGAGGCGATCGCCGCCGACTTCAGCAGTTGCACGTCGTAGCGGCGGCGGAGCAACGGCACGCGCGTGTCGAGCATGACGATCGGCTGATCGAGCTGCCGCTGGAAGACCGTCACCGATTTCGCCGGCGCGTAGCCGAACTTCGCGAGGAACGGCTTGGCGTCGGAGTCGCTGTCGAGGATGCCGGGGGAGTTGCTGCCGCCGTAGAGGCCGAAGAGGTGCGGGTTCACGGGCCACTGGGAGCCGACGACGATGTGGACGGCACCGCCGTCGGCGAGGTAGGCCTCGGCCCGCTTCAGCAATTCGCGGCCGATGCCCCGCTTGCGGTGGCTCGGCCGCACCAGCACGGCGCAGACGACGCCGCAGGTCGGGTCGAGCCGCGTCTCCTCCTCGTTCGGCGCGAAGGCGGCGAGGGAGAAGCCGACGATCCTGCGTTCGCCGGAGTCGGCCACGTCCTCGGCGACGACGAGGGCGTTCGCTTCGAAGTACGGCTTGCTGAACATCCAGCGCTCGAGCAGCGCCGGATTGCGGATCGGGATGGCGCCGCGCGCGGTGGCGGATTCGTTCCAAACGTCGGCGAGGCCCGGCGGATCGGTGTTGCGGTAGGCGCGGTAGACGATCACGGGGCGGCCTCGAACGGCGTCATCCAACCATACTATAACGGAATCGCCGGGTTTTCGACTTCCTTCCCTCCTCCGATCGCACCGCCATGCCGAGAATCCTCGCCTTGCTCGCCCTGCCGCTGTTGCTCGCCGCCGACTGGCCGCAGATCCTCGGCCCGAATCGCGACGGCCGCTCGCCCGAGACGAAACTGCGCTGGGACTGGGCGGCGAAGCCGCCGGCGGTGGCGTGGTCGAAGTCGGTCGGCCGTGGCTGGGCCGGGGTGCCGGTGGCGGGCGGGAAAGCGTTCTTGTTCCACCGCGTCGACGACGAGGACGTTCTGGAAGCGCTGGACGCCGCGACGGGCGAGCGCGTCTGGAAGTTCGCGTATGCGGCGAAGTACCGGGACGATTTCGGCTTCGACGACGGCCCGCGCGCGACGCCGACGGTGGGGAAGGACGCCGTGTGCATTCTGGGCGCGAACGGCGACCTGCACGCGGTGGAGCTGCGCACCGGCGAGAAGCGCTGGCACCGGAACGTGCTCAAGGAGTACGGCGCGGGCAAGGGGTTCTTCGGTGTCGCGTCGTCGCCGGTGATCGCGGACGGCAAGGTGATCGTGAACGTCGGCGGGAAGGGGGCCTGCCTCGTCGCGTTCGACCTCGCGACGGGCAAGGAAGCGTGGAAGGTCGGCGACGACGAAGCCAGCTATTCCTCGCCGATCGTCGCCGAGTTCGGAAAGAAGCAAGTTGTCGTCGCGTTCACGCGCGCCGGCCTGCTCGGCGTCGCGATCGATTCCGGCGCGAAGCTGTTCGACCTGCCCTGGCGCTCGCGCATCGACGCGTCCGTGAACGCCTCCGTTCCGCTCGTGCTGGACGGGCACATTTTCCTCACGTCGTCGTACGGCACCGGGGCGATCCTGCTGAAGTGCGATGGGAAGACGATCGACGAGGTCTGGTCGAACGACAAGTCCTTGTCGTGCCAGTACGCGACGCCGGTGCGGGCCGGCGATTATCTCTTCGGCACCGACGGCCGGGCGGACTTCAACACCGGCCGGCTGCGCTGCGTCGAGTGGAAGACCGGCGCCGTGAAGTGGAGCCAGGAGCGCTTCGGCTGCGCCGGCGTCATCGGCGTGGACGGCGCGTTCCTGGCCGTGACGGAGGCCGGCGACCTCGTCGGCTTCGAGGCGAACGCGGAGAAGTACGTGGAACGCGGCCGCGTTTCGATCCTGGGCGAGAAGGTGCGGGCGATCCCGTCGTTCGCCGACGGCCGGCTGTACGCGCGCGACGGGACGAAGCTGGTGTGCGTGGGGTTGAAATAGGGCGCTACGGCTTCGTCGGTACTCCGGCGACCGCGGTGCGGAACGCGCCCAACAGGACGGCCGGATTGTCGATGTAATAGCGCCGCCGGTCCAGTTCCGCCGTCGAGCCGGTCAGGCGCAGGAACTGCCACGCTTCGCCGTTGGTGACGCAGCCGAAGATGCTTGGTGGCGCGGTGCCCGCGCGCAGGTTGAAATCCCGCGCGCCGACCATCTGCGCCAGGCATTGCCAGACTCCGCTTTCGACTTCGTTGCGTTTCGCCTCGACGACGGTCAAGAGCGGCGATTGCAGCGCCGGCACCGGCGGAGTCGCGGCGAGGATGTAATCGCACTCGCCGATCAGGCCGCGCGCGGGGTCCACGTCGAGCCGTTGACCGGAGAAGATCGTCAATTCGCGCGGGCTGAGCTCCTGACAAGCCAAAAGTATGGGAACGACGATGAATTCGCTGCGGGCTTTCTCGCTGACGAGGACCTGTCGCAGCCCGCGCTGAAGCGTTTCCGCGAGCCAGGGCGGCGGCGGAACCGGCGCGGGATTCCCGAACAATTCCGCCGACGAAACGGTGATTCCCAACTGGGAAGTCAACGCTTCCAGCGAGTAGTCGGCGTAAGCCATTCGGAATCCCCTTGGCCGGTCGTCGCGCGTCTAGGGGGATTTTATCCCGTTCCGCCGCGCGGAATCAAATCCCCCCGCCTTCCGCACGAATAGTACAACGAATTCACTCCGTTCTCCGAGGCCTTCCATGCGGTTCACCTACCGATCGGGCGAACGCCCCCTCGCGGGGTACACCGTCAAGCGCGGCGTCGGCAAGGGCGGCTTCGGCGAAGTCTACTTCGCCGTCAGCGATTCCGGCAAGGAAGTCGCCCTCAAGCTCCTCCGCGGCAGCTCCGACATCGAACTCCGCGGCGTCGCCAACTGCCTCAACCTCAAGCACCCCAACCTCGTCCACATCTACGACCTCAAGGAAGACAGCCACGGCGACAAGTGGCTCGTCATGGAGTACGTCCTCGGCGAAAGCATGGGCCAAGTGCTGGACCGCCACCCGAACGGCCTGCCCGTCAACCTCGCCGTCGAGTGGTTCCAGAACCTCGCCCGCGCCGTTGCGTACCTGCACGACCACGGCGTGGTCCACCGGGACCTCAAGCCCGCGAACATCTTCCTCGAGCACGGCAGCCTCAAGGTCGGCGACTACGGCCTCAGCAAGGCGATGAGCCAGACCAACAAGCAGCAGACGCGCACCGTCGGCACCGTCCACTTCATGGCCCCGGAGATCTCGAGCGGGAACTACACGAAATCGATCGACATCTACGCCTGCGGCGTGATGCTCCAGGAGATGCTCACGGGCAAGGTGCCGTTCGACGGCGAGAGCGACGGCGAAATTCTGATGAAGCACCTGACGGCGTCGCCGG
>CAYVRB010000034.1:0-29887 GCA_964453375.1 uncultured Alcaligenaceae bacterium | reverse complement strand
CCAACGATCCCGCGACCGACCTAAAGGGGATACACCCGTGAAATATGCGGGCTAGCGGACCCCGCGTCCCCGTTCAACGACCGGATTCTACAATACTCGTTTGCCCCGCCGAGCGCATTCATGAGCGTGCTGGTTTCCGCCCTCGGGTTGGCCAAGAGCTATTCGCACCGGCCGCTGTTCGAGAACCTCTCCTTCGACCTGCGCGCCGGCGAGCGCATCGGCCTTATCGGCCCGAACGGCGCGGGCAAGTCGACGCTCCTGCGGTTGCTCGCCGGCGCCGAAGTCCCCGACGCCGGCGCCTGCACCAGCCGGCGCGGGGCGCGCATCGGCTACCTCGCGCAGGACGACACCTTCCCCGACGGCGCCGCGGTCCGCGACGTCGTCCTCGCGCCGCTCGCCGAATCGCACCTCGAAGACCACGAGCGCGACACCCGCGCCGCGGTCGCCCTCACGCAGGTCGGCTTCCCGGACCTCGACCTCCGCGCCGACACGCTCTCCGGCGGCTGGCGCAAGCGCCTCGCCCTCGCCCGCGAACTCGCCCAGCGCCCCGACTTCCTCCTGATGGACGAACCGACCAACCACCTCGACGTGCCCGGCATCGCCTGGCTCGAACGGTTCCTCCGCGCCGCGAACTTCGGCTTTCTCGTCGCCACGCACGACCGCGCCTTCCTCCGCGCCGTCGCCACCGAGGTGATCGAGATCGACCGCGTCTACCCCGGCGGGTTCTTCCGCGCGCCCGGCGGGTACGACGACTTCGCCGAGATGCGCGAGTTGTTCCTCGAAACGCAGCTGCGCCAGCGCGACGCCGTGGCGAACCAGGTGCGCCGCGAGACCGATTGGCTCGGCCGCAAGGCCGCCGCCCGCACCCGCAAGGCCGGCGCGCGGATCGACGCCGCCCACGAGCGCCGTGCCGAACTCGCCGAGCTGAACCGCCGCACCGCCGCCGCGAACACCGCCACCATCGACTTCGCCGGCACCGGCCGCCAGACCCGCAAACTCCTCACCGCGAACGGCGTCGCCAAGGCGCTCGGCGGCCGCGAACTCTTCGCCGACATCGACCTCATCCTCTCCCCCGGCATGCGCGTCGGCCTGCTCGGCGCCAACGGCTCCGGCAAGAGCACGCTCCTCAAGATCCTCGGCGGGCGGCTGCCCCCCGATCGCGGCACCGTCGTCCCGGCCGAGAACTGCCGCATCGAAGTCTTCGAGCAGGGCCGCACTTCGCTCGACCTCGCGCAGACGCTCCGCCGCGCGCTCTCGCCGAACGCCGACACCGTCCTCTTCCGCGGCCAGCCGATCCACGTCGCCTCCTGGGCGCGGCGGTTCCTCTTCGAGGCCGAGCAACTGGACATCGAGCTGAGCGCGCTCTCCGGCGGCGAGCAGGCGCGCGTGCGCATCGCGCAGCTCATGCTCCGCCCGGCGGACCTCCTGCTGCTGGACGAACCGACCAACGACCTGGACATCGCCGCGCTCGAGGTACTCGAAGACAGCCTCGCCGAGTTCCCCGGCGCGATCGTGCTGGTGAGCCACGACCGGGAGCTGATGGATCGGCTTTGCACGGAGGTGGTGGGGCTGGACGGCGCCGGCCGCGCCGCGGGCTACGGCAGCGTGGCGCAGTGGCTGGCGGCGTACGAGGCGTCCGTCGCGCCGAAGGAGAAGGACGCCCCGAAGCCCGCGCGCGCCGCACCCGCGAAGACGAAGAAGCTCGGCTACAAGGAGCAGCAGGAACTGGACGGGATGGAAGCGGCTGTGCTGGCGGCGGAGGAGCGCGTGGCCGCGTGCCAGAAGACCGTCGAGGACTCCGCGACGAAGGGGCACATCGTCTTCGGCGAAGCCTGCGCGGCGCTCGAGGCGGCCCAAAGTCAGGTCGAAGCGCTCTACGCTCGCTGGGAGGAGTTGGAGGCGAAGAAGGCCGGGTGAACGCCGCGCTCGCGTTTTGTCACGCGAGCTGTTCGATTTCGCCCTGCAGCCTCGTCCATCGATCTTCGGCTTCGCCCAGATCGGCCGCCACCGCCGTCAGGTCGTCGTAGAGGCGGTCCATCGTGCGCGGATCGCTGGCCGTCACGTACTGCTCGTCCAGTTGCCGCTTGCGCTCTTCGAGTTCCGCCACCGTCCGCTCGGCGAGCGCCAGTTCCTCGCGCAGGGCGGCCGCGTCGCGCTTCGTCACCGTCGAAGCCGCCGTGCGCGGCGGAAGCTTCGCTTTCGCCGTCGCCTGCTCGCGCTCGCCGGCTTCGATCTCCTCGTTCACCTTCAAGAGATACGCTTCGTACTTCCCGCTGTAGTTCGTCACGCGGCCGTCCCGCACCTCGATCACGCACGTCGCCACCTTGCCCGTGAAGTGCCGGTCGTGGCTCGTGAAGATCACCGTCCCCTTGTAGTCCCGCAGCGCGTCGATCAGCGCGTCCACGGTGTCCACGTCCAGGTGGTTGGTCGGTTCGTCCAGGATCAGCACGTTGTGTTTGCTCAGCAGCAGGCCGGCCAGGCAGAGTCGCGCCCGCTCGCCCCCGGAGAGGACCGCGATCTTCTTCTCGACGTGCGAACCCTTGAAGAGGAACGAGCCGGCCACGTCGAGGACTTCCTGGTCCTTCGTGCCGAGGGTCGCGGACTTGCGAAGGTAGTCGAAGACGGTCAGGTCTTCGGGGAGCGTGGTGTAGACGTGTTGGGCGTAGACGCCGACGTTGCAGCCGTGGCCCCAGCGGACCTCGCCGGAGATCGGCTTCAGCGAGTTCACGATCGTTCGCAGGAAGGTCGTCTTCCCTTGCCCGTTGTCGCCGACGATCGCCGCCCGCGAGCCGTGGTCGAGTTCGAGGCGAATCTCCTTCGCGATCGAGCGGCCGGGGTAACCGATCTCGAGTTCCAGGCAGCGCAGGGCGATCCCCTTCCGCGGCTCGATGTTCGGCGCCCGGAAGCGCGCCGTCGGTTCGTCGCCGGTCACTTCCGTGAATTCGAGCTTCTCGAGCGCCTTGCTCTTGGACTGCGCGAGCTTCGCGGTGGCGGCGCGGGCCTTGTTGCGGGCGATGAACTCTTCGAGGTGGCGCTTCTTGGCCATCACCGCTTCGTTCGAGCGCTCGTCGTGCGCGCGGCGGTCCTGCACGAACTGGAGGTAGGCGTCCACCTTGCCGGGGAAGGTGGCGAGCTTGCCGCGGGAGAGGCCGAGCGTGTGCTCGCAGGTGGCGCCGAGGAAGGCGCGATCGTGCGAGACGATGAGGCAGCCGCCGTCGTACCCGGCGAGGAAGTGTTCGAGGAGAATCTGCGTGCGCAGGTCGAGGAAGTTCGTCGGTTCGTCGAGGAGCAGCAGGTTCGGCTCGTGGAGCAGGAGGGCGGCGAGCTTGGCGCGCGTCTGCCAGCCGCCGGAGAGCTGGTGGATCGGGCCGTCGAGGTACGGGCCGGCGATCTCGAACCGCCCCGCGACCTCGCCGCAGCGCCAGGCGGGCCGGCCGCTGTCGCGCATCAGGAATTCGAGCGTCGTTTCGCCGGGCAGGAACGGATCGTGCTGGCGGAGATAGCCGAGGCGAAGGTTCGGGTGGCGGATGACTTCGCCGGAGTCGAGTTCCTCTTCGCCGAGGAGGACGCGCAGGAGGGTGCTCTTGCCGGCGCCGTTGCGGCCGACGAAGCCGATCTTCACGTTGTCGGGGATCGTCGCGTCGGCGTGATCGAGGAGGACCTGGTCGGCGTAGTGCTTGGTCGCCTGCGTGATCTGGATGAGGGTCGCCATCGTCGCGTCGGTTCTCGGTGGGAAAACGAGATTATAGGGGCGGGGCCGAAGGAAAACCCGCGTCGACGCCGGGCGGGAGAACTTGCCGCGTTCGCGCCGCCGACGATCGGCTAAGATGGTGGGGTCTTGTTTTCGGAGTTTGTCATGCTGAACGCCGTGCTTAAGGACGAAATCACCCGCCACCTGCCGAAGGTCAAGTCCCCGGCGCAGTATCTCGGCGGCGAGATCAATAGCGTGCCGAAGGACCACCGGCAGGTCCGCGGCAAACTTTGCCTCGCGTTCCCGGACGCCTACACGATCGGCATGAGCCACCACGGATTGCAGGTGCTCTACACGATCATGAACAACGACCCGCAGTGGGCCTGCGAACGCGCCTTCGCGCCGTGGCTCGACTTCGAAGGCCTGCTGAGGGATCGCAAGCTGCCCCTGTATGGACTGGAAACCTTCACGCCGTTGCACGCGTTCGACATTGTCGGATTCAGCCTGCAATACGAAGTCTGCTACACGAACTTGCTGAACATGCTCGACCTCGGCGGCGTGCCGGTCTGGAGCAACGAACGACTTGTGAGCGATCCGCTCGTCGTCGCCGGCGGGCCGGGGGCGCAGAACCCGGAGCTACTCGCGCCGTTCGTCGACCTCTTCGTCATCGGCGACGGCGAACAGTCGCTGCCATTCGTGATGGAGAAGTGGATCGAGCTGAAGGAGAAGGCCCTGCGCGACGGCGACAACACTTACCGCCGTCGGCTGGAGATGCTCGCGGAAGTCGTCGGCAGCACGACGTGGGCCTACGCGCCGGTCTTCTACGAATTCGACTACCACGCCGACGGCACGATCGCGTCCGTGAACCGGACGCGCGCGGACGTACCCCGCGAGATCAACCCCTGCACGATCGACTGCGACTTCGATTCGATCCCGTTGCCGACGAAGCCGGTGGTGAGCTTCGTGCAGACGCCGCACGACCGGATCGCCATCGAGATCATGCGCGGCTGCCCGCACCAGTGCCGGTTCTGCCAGAGCACGACGATCAAGCGCCCGCTGCGGATGCGCTCGGTGGAAACGATCGTCCAGGCCGCGCTCGACAGCTACCGCAACACCGGCACGAACGAGATCAGCATCCTCTCGCTCTCGACCAGCGACTACCCGCACTTCGAGGAGCTGGTGAAGCGGATGCACGAGGTCTTCCTGCCGCTCGGCGTGAACGTGAGCCTGCCGAGCCTGCGGATCAACCATCAGCTGCGTTCGCTCCCGAGTCTGATGCAGGGCGTGCGGAAGGCCGGGCTGACGCTCGCGCCGGAAGTGGCGCGCGACGACATGCGCGAGCAGATCCGCAAGCGGATCAAGAACGAGGACCTCTACGTCGGCTGCCGCGAGGCGTTCAAGAACGGCTGGCAGAAGGTGAAGCTCTACTTCCTCTGCGGTCTGCCCGGCGAGCGCGAGACCGACCTCGACGGCATCGTCGAGATGGCCGAGACGATATCGCAAATCAGCCGCGAGGTGACAGGCCGCTACAAGGACGTGACGGCGAGCGTATCGAACTTCGTGCCGAAGCCGCACACGCCGTACCAGTGGAACGGCATGCAGACGCGCGAGTACTTCCGCTGGGCCGGCGACTACCTGCACCGGCAGAAGCGGATGAAGAGCGTGAAGATCAAGCAGCACGACATCGAGACGAGCCTGCTGGAAGGCATCCTGACGCGCGGCGACCGCCGCGTGTCGCCGGGCCTGCACGAGGCCTGGAAGCGCGGGGCACGCATGGACGGCTGGAAGGAGTGCTTCAACGCGGAGCTCTGGTGGAGCACGTTCCGCGACCTCGGCATCGACGTGCCGTTCTATTCGCAGCGGCAGCGCCCGATCGGCGAGCGGCTGCCGTGGGACCACGTGAACGTGAAGAAGGGCCGCGCGTACATGGAAAAGGAGCAGGAGCGCAGCGTGATCCAGTTGAAGGTGATGGCGGAAACCGTCGGCGGCGAGCCGACGGGCTGCGGAGGGTGACGTCTTTTTTCATTTTGAGTTTCCCGTT
Source organism: uncultured Alcaligenaceae bacterium (assembly GCA_964453375.1). GTDB lineage: Bacteria > Planctomycetota > Planctomycetia > Gemmatales > Gemmataceae > Limnoglobus. The sequence continues at coordinate 24,155 of CAYVRB010000034.1, read as the reverse complement.
TTGCATTGGTCCGGAACGACGCGGACCAATGCAAAACGGGAAACGATAAACCCAAAACGAAGACCATTAAACGTCCACGCGCTCGCCCAGCATTTTCCGCAGCGTGGCGGCCTCGCGCTCGCCGATCGGGTTGCCGGCCAGCAACAGCTTCTTGAGCGGACTTTCCACGAGCCGGCGAGCCAGTTCGATCGCGCCCTTCCCGTCGATCCGATTCCCTCGCAAATCGAGATGCTCCAGCGATTCGACGAGCGGCGATTGCGCCAGCCGCACGGCGCCGTCGCGCGTGAGGAAGTTCCGATTCGCGCTCAGGGCTTTCAGCTCCGGCGTGCGCCGGCCGCGGACGAAGTCCCGCCAGCCGGGGTCGCCGAAGCGGTTGTGGTCCAGCACGAGCGACTTCAAGCGGATCCAGACTTCGCCGCGGGCGAACGTGCCGAGTCCGCGATCGCCGATCGCGCAGCCGGCGAGGTCGAGCCTCTTCAGCGTGGGGCGGAAGGGGAGGGCGAACAACCTTGCGAAATTCTTCGTCACATCGTCGCGCGACGAGGGCCTGCCGAGCGGGATCAGTTGGAATTCCCGGAGCCGGTCGTCGAGCGGGAAGCGCGCGAGCTGGGCGAGGTTCGGTTCGTGCCACGGCACGCCGAGGGATTCGACGCGCTTGGCGACCGGGGCCGCGGCGAGCGATTCCGCGAGTTCGCCGTTCGACGAGGCGATCGCGACGCGCCGCAGGGCCGCCCAATCGTGTTCACTCCACAACGCCCGGGCCGCGTCGCCCGCGAGCGGGCCGATCAGATGCAACGCGCGGAGGCGCTGAAACTCCGGCACGCGCCAGTCGCAGCGGGAATCGGGTCGGAAGAAGAACATCCCGAGTCGCGCGATCGGATATTCGCCGAGCATTCGGCTCAACGGGCCGGCGTCGGCGATCCGGTGCGGAATGATCTCGGGGGCTTCGAGGAAGCCGCGCTCGAACTGGACGCGGTTCAAGGGCACCGGAGGCTTGCAGACCGATCCGGTGTTCGTGGGATCGCCGAGCCGGACGGGGAGTGCGGCTCCGCGCGCCCGGACCGGCCACCAATGCACCGGCTGCCCGAACGATTTGCAAACCTCCTGTAGCCACGCGGGCAGGTTCGCCTTCAGCGTCTCGGCCGTGCGGCGGAAGAGGTTCTTCGCCTCCTCGCTGCCCGGCCGCAGGCGCGCGAGGCGGACCTGATCGCGGATGAAGCCGGCACGCGTCGCGTCGCCTTGCTCTTCGATCCAGTCGGCAAACGCGAGCCGGGGCGCATCCTCCTGCGGAGTCGCGGCGATGGCGGCGATGAAGGCGTCGCGGTCGGTCATGAGCAGATTCCGGCGGCCCGTTCCTTTTGCATTTTGGGTTCCTCGTTTTGAATTGGTTCGGGGGATCCGGACCAATGCAAAACGAAGAACCCAAAATGCAAAACTCAATCGTGTCCCGTCAACGCGTTCCGGGCGTCGGACACGTCGCGTTGCAATTGATCCTTCAGCGCGTCCACGCTGGCGAACGGCTTCGTGTCCCGCAATCGCACCACGAATTCGATCTCCAGGATCGTTCCATAAAGATCTCCGGCGAAGTCGAGCAGGTGAACTTCGATCTTGCGCGTCTCGTCGCCGAAGGTCGGGTTCGGGCCGACGTTCGCGGCCGCCGGGTGTCCATTGGCGCGCACGGCGTAGACCCCCTCGGCCGGCGGCAGCGTTTCGACGTTCGCGAGGTTCGCCGTCGGGAAACCGAGCGTCCGCCCGCGCTTCGCTCCTTCGACCACGCGACCCGTCAGGCGATACGGTCGGCCGAGCAGCGCCGCCGCCAGCGCGACGTCCCCGGTGTTCACGGCCGCGCGCACGCGGCTGCTCGAGATCGCCTCGCCCTCGTGGAGCAAGGGCGGCACTTCCTCGAACGCGATCGCGGCGGCCGCGCAGAGCGTCCGCAGCGTGTTCACGTTCCCGCCCCGGCCGCGGCCGAAATGGAAGTTGTACCCCTCCGCGATCGCCTTCGCCCCGAGCTGCCGCAGCAGCACGTCCTCGAAGAACGCCTCGGCGGAGAGCGCCAGCAGGCTCGCATCCGTTTCCAGCACGACGACGTGATCCGCCCCGGCGCGCTCGAGCGCCGCGACGCGCTCGGCGAGGGTGGACAGCGGGAGCTTCCACGCCGGCGGATTCAGCAGCGCGACCGGCGGGGGATCGAACGTCACGGCGACGGCCGGTCCGCCGACATTTTCGGCGAGCCGCTTCGCCGTCGCGACGAGCGTCGCGTGGCCGCGGTGGACGCCGTCGAAGTTGCCGATGGTGACGGCGCCGCCGCGGAGGGCCTCCGGCGGATGGTCGGACCATTTCAAGCGGTGGATCGCCATCGGGGGTTATGATGCTAGACAAATCGGAACCGTCGAGGCGAATCGGCGATGGGCGACGCGTTGTGGGAATCGTTTCTCCGTCACGACCGGCCGGCCGTGTGCCGCGCGCCGGACGGATCGTGGACCGTCGAACCCTCGCCGTTGGCGCTGCTGCCCGGCTCGTTCAACCCGTTCCACGACGGGCACGCACGGCTCGCCGAGGTCGCGGCAATACGACTGGGAACACCTGTCGCCTTCGAGCTGAGCCTCGCGAACGTGGACAAGCCGGAACTGTCGCCGACCGAGGCGCTGCGCCGATTGGAAGCGTTCCGGGGCGTCGCGCCGGTCTGGCTCACGCGCGCCGCCACCTTCGCGCGCAAGGCGGAACTCTTCCCCGGCTGCGCGTTCGCGATCGGCTACGACACGGCCGTGCGGCTCGTCGACGCGAGGTATTGTGGCGGGGACGGCGCGGCGCGGGACGCGATGCTGGATCGCTTTCGCGCGGCCGGGCACCGGTTCGTGGTCGGCGGCCGATCGATCGGCGGGGAGTTCCGAACCTGGAACGCACCGGCGTGGCGGGACTTGTTCGTCCCGCTCGGCGAGGAGGCGTTCCGCGTGGACCGCTCCTCGACCGAACTGCGGACGCGTTAGGGGTTCGGCTTGGGCGGCGCCGGCGGGGCGGCGGGCGGGGGCGCGGCCGGCTTCGCGTCGCCGCCGGCGACGGGCGGCTTGATCGCCGGTTTCGGTGCGGCCGGCTTCGCGGCGGGCTTCTTCGCCGGCGTCGCCGAACCCTTCGGCGCCAACAGCGCCGTCATCTGCTTCCCTTCCATCCGCGGCGGCGATTCCACCTTGCACACGTCCTGGAGTTGCTCCAGCATGCCGTCGATGATCCGCCGGCCCTCCTCGATGTGCTGCATCTCGCGGCCGCGGAACTGCACCTTGAGCTGCACCTTGTCGCCGTGCTTGAGGAAGTCGCGCGCCTGGTTCAGGCGCGTGTCGATGTCGTGCGTGCCCGTCTTGGGGCGCACGCGCAGTTCCTTGAGCTTCTGCTGGTGCGTCTTCTGGTGCGCCTTCTTGGACTGGTCGTACTTGTGTTTGCCGTAGTCCATGATCTTGCAGACGGGGGGGCGTTCCGTCGGCACGATCTCGACGAGGTCCATGCCGGCCTCTCGCGCCATCTCCATCGCCTGCAGGGTCGGCACGATGCCGTGCTGCTCGCCGTCGGCGCCGATGAGGCGAACGGGACTGATGCGGATTTGTTCGTTCATCCGCGGGCCGGAGGGGCCGCGGGGCGGGGCATTGCGATCGAACGGAGGGATGCGAAAACTCCTGAAACGGGGAAACGAACGCCCGGACCGGCACGGCCGGGATTCTGCTCACTATCATCCTTACCCTAGTTGGAAAGCCGAGTCAACGCCCCACCGCGAAAAATCGTCGTCGGCCCTTGCCGGCGCGGGGCGGCCGGTCGAGAATGCGCCCGCCCACCCCACCCCGGAGCCTGCCGCCATGCGCCGCCTCTTCTCGCTCGCCGTCCTCGCCGTCCTCGTCGCCCCGCTCGCCGCCGACGACACCAAACTCAAAGTGAAGGTCGGCGACGCCTTCCCCGACGTGCCGCTCGCCGCCACGCAGATCGAGCAACTCAAGAAGGACGCCAAGGCCGTCAGTGTCAAGGATTTGAAGGGAAAGATCGCCGTCGTCTTCTTCTACCCCCGCGCCATGACCCCCGGCTGCACCGTCGAATCGTGCGGCTTCCGCGACCTCGCCAAGGAGTTCCCCAAGGACGTCGTCCTCCTCGGCGCCAGCTCCGACACGGTGGCCAAGAACGACGAGTTCACCAAGAAGGAAACGCTCACGTATCCGCTGCTCTGCGACACCGACCTCCAGTTGATCCAATCGCTCGGCATCCAGTCCCCGAAGGGGAAGGTCGCCCAGCGCCTGACGTTCGTCGTCGACGCCGACGGCAAGATTGCGAAGATCTACGAGAAGGTGACGCCGAAGGACCACCCGAAGGAAGTGCTCGCCTTCGTGAAGGAACTGGCGGCGAAGAAGTAATCGCGAGCCGAAGAAGGCCGCTGAGTATCGAAAATTGGGTTAGTTTACATCAACGCTACGGGGTGTGGCCCCCGCCCCCCCTTGGGGGGGTGGTTTTGGGGGGGGGGTCGATTCGCGCGACGCACCGGTTGCGATTCCCCCCACCCCGGCCCTCCCCCTCAAGGGGGGAGGGAGAAAATCACAGAGGGTCTGTGCGGGTCTTGCTATTATCGAACCGCGGATCCCGGTTCAAGTCGTCGTCACCGAAATTTCTCTGGAGTCGTCATGCGCCTGCGTTCGCTCGCCCTGCTGCTGCTGACCGCGTCGGTCGGCCTCGCCCAATCGAAAGATCAGAAGTTCCCCGACGGCACCACGGTCGAGAAGGACCTCGCCTACGGAACGCACGAGCGCCACAAGCTCGACATCGCCGTGCCGAAGGGAAGCGGGCCGTTCCCGCTGCTCGTCTGGATCCACGGCGGCGGCTGGGAAGGCGGCGACAAGGCCGGCTTCGGAGCGTTCGCCTCGCAAGTGGCGCGCGGCTACGCCGTCGCCACCATCAACTACCGCTACAGCAAGCACGCCGTCTTCCCGGCGCAGATCCACGACGCCAAGGCGGCCGTGCGGTTCCTTCGCGCGAACGCCAAGAAGTACAACGTCGACCCGGAAAAATTCGGCGTCGGCGGCGGCTCGGCGGGCGGACACTTGTCCGCGCTGCTCGGCACGTCCGGCGGCGTGAAGGACCTCGAAGGCGACGCCGCCGCGAAGCCGGAGGACAGCCGCGTGCAGGCGGTCTTCGACCTGTTCGGCCCCACGGACCTGGCGAAGCTCTCCCCGGCGGGCGCGCCGGCGAACGCCGTCACGCGCCTGCTCGGCGGCGACACCGGCGCCAAGAAGCTCCTCGCCGAGATGGGCACGCCCCAGAAGTACATCACGAAGGACGACCCGCCGTTCCTGATCGCGCACGGCGACGCGGACAAGTTGGTGCCGCTCAAGCAGAGCCAGGAACTGCATGAAGCCTTGAAGGCCGCCGGAGTCGAGAGCGAATTGATCGTGGCGAAGGGCGGCGGCCACGGTCCCGGCGTCGGCACGCCGGCGAACATCCAAAAGATGGGCGCGTTCCTGGACAAGCACCTGAAGCCCGCGAAGAAGTGAGCCGGGCCGGTGCGGATTGACCCAAACGATAGCCGCCGGTCGAATGATGCCGGATGACGAACTCCCGTTTCGGGGGATAAGGCGATCCGACGATTCGGTGGTTCGGACGCATTCCACGGTTCTAGCCGCGGAGCGGCGGCAGCCGTTAGCCAGGGGCGCAAGCCCCTGGACCCGAACTCCGTAACCCTAGCCCCGGAGGGGCGAAAGAACCGCTCGCTTCCTGCCGCCCCTCCGGGGCTGAAATGATTACGTGGCGAACCAGGGGCTTGCGCCCCTGGCTAACGGCTGCCGCCGCTCCGCGGCTGAAAACCCCTTTCTAAATCGCGGCAACGCGATTCGCTAAACTGCTTACTTGCCTCTCGAATTGCGGAGGCGAGTGGACCAAACCGTATCGTCCCGCGAGAGCCGCCCCGCCTTGAAACTCCTCGCGTTCGCGCAGCTGCTGCGCATCCCGAACGTCTTCACCGCCTTCGCGGACATCGCGATGGCCGCCTGCGCCGCGGGGTATCTCCTCGAGCAACCATTCACATTCGTCGTGCTGCTGCTCACCTCCGGCTGTCTCTACTGCGGCGGAATGGTGTTGAACGATTACTGCGATCGCCACGAAGACGCGAAGACGCAAGTGTTCCGTCCCATCCCTTCGGGGCGCATTCCGGCGAAACGGGCACTTGCGCTCGGTTCGTTTCTGATGATTTCAGGTATCGCGATTTCCTTGATGGTTTCGGGCTGGATCGAATACAAGTTTCGGGTCTCGCCGTTCGAAGTCGCAGGGCTATTGGCAATCGCGATCGTCCTCTACGACGCCTGGCTGAAGCACACGCCCGTCGGCCCCATCGCGATGGGAAGCTGTCGCTTCCTCAACGTACTGCTCGGCCTCTCCGGCGCGGGCGGCGATCTCCTCGCGACGCCGAACCTCCACCTCGCGGCCACGACCGGCCTCTACATCGTCGGCGTCACCTGGTTCGCGCGCACCGAAGAGGCCCACTCGAACCGCCGGCCACTGATCCTCGCGTCCACTGTCATGGCGCTGTCACTCGTTCTCGCCGTCACGGTGCCGTCGCACCGCGCCCCCGGCACGACGCCGATCTACTTCCCGTATCTCGTGGCCGCGTTCGGCTTCCTCGTCGGCGCGAAGCTCGTCGCCGCGATCCAGCATCCCGGCCCGAAGGAAGTGCAGGCCGCCGTGAAGCGCAGCATCCTCGGCCTCGTCGCGCTGGACGCGATCCTGGCGACCGCCTTCGTCGGCGCGCCGGGCCTGCTGATCCTTTTGTTGTTGCTCCCGGCCCGCTGGCTCGGAAAATGGGTTTACTCGACCTAGTATTTGGCCACAGATAAACACAGATGAAGACAGATCAGAGAAAAAATCAATTTCTTGGTTTGATCTGTTTTCATCTGTGTTCCTCTGTGGCCAAATGAGGAGTATCCAATGCACGATCGTCGTTCGTTCCTGATCGCCGGAGGGGCTGCCGTGGCAGGGATGGCTAGCGTAGGGGCGGCCGACGAAACGGCGGCCAAGGCCTTCGTCGAGAAGCACGTCCAGAAGATGCGCCCGCTCGAGATCGCAGCGAACAACGCCTGGTGGAACGCCAACACTTCTGGCAAGGACGAGGACTTCGCCAAGAAGGAGGCCGCGCAGAACGCCATCGACGCGGCCCTCGCCGATCCGAAAGTGTTCGCGGAACTGAAGGCGATCAAGGACGGTGGCGTTTCAGACAAGATCCTCAAGCGCCAGATCGACCTGCTCTATTTGATGTACCTCGAAAAGCAGCTCGACCCGGAGTTGCTCAAGAAGATCACCGCGAAGGCGAACGCCGTCGAAAAGGGGTTCAACGTCTACCGCGCCGTCGTCGACGGCAAGGAGATGTCCGACAGCCAGGTCCGCCGCGTGCTGAAGGAATCGACCAACCCCGGCGAGCGCAAGAAGGTGTGGGAGGCGAGCAAGGGCGTCGGCGCATCGGTCGAGGCGGACCTGAAGGAACTCGTGGCGCTCCGCAACGAGGCGGCCACGAAACTCGGCTACAAGAACTTCCACACGCTCATGCTCTTCCTCAACGAGCAGGACGGCACCGAACTCATTGCGCTCTTCGACGAACTGGACACGCTGACGCGCGGGCCGTTCCTGAAGGCGAAGGCCGAGATCGACGAGAAGCTCGCCCAGAACTGCGGCGTCAAGGTGAGCGAGCTGCGTCCGTGGCACTACCAGGACCCGTTCTTCCAGGAATCGCAGGCCGTCTTCGCGGTCAACATCGACGAGCCGTACAAGACGGCGGACATCCTGAAGCTGTGCCAGGAGTTCTACAAGGGGATCGGCCTGCCGATCGACGACGTGATCGCGCGCAGCGACCTGTTCGAGAAGAAGGGGAAGTCGCCGCACGCCTTCTGCACGGACATCGACCGCGAGGGGGACGTCCGCGTGCTGGCGAATATCGTGCCGACGGAGTACTGGGCGAGCACGATGCTGCACGAGTTGGGCCACGCGGTCTACAGCAGCAAGAACATCCCGCAATCGGTGCCGTACGTCCTGCGCGGCGAGGCGCACATCCTCACGACCGAAGGCGTGGCGATGCAGTTCCAGAAGTTCAGCAAGCAGCGCGCGTGGCTGGAAGGGATGGGCGTGACGGTGCCGAACGGCAAGGCCTTCGACGAGACGGCCGCGAAGATGCTGCGGAACGAACTGCTCATCTTCAGCCGTTGGTGTCAGGTGATGCTGCGGTTCGAGAAGTCGATGTACGAGAACCCGTCGCAGGATTTGAACAAGCTCTGGTGGGACCTCGTGGAGAAGTATCAGGCGATCGTCCGCCCCGACGGCCGCAACGCCCCGGACTACGGCAGCAAGATCCACATCTGCTCGGCGCCCGTGTACTACCACAACTACATGATGGGCCAGCTCTTCGCCTCGCAAGTCCACCACGCACTCTGCCGGGACGCCTTGAAAGTGGAGCCGCGGGCGACAACGTACATCGGCGAGAAGAAGGTCGGCGAGTTCATGAAGGCGAAGGTCTTCGAGCCGGGCCGGACGCTGTCGTGGCGCGACCTGACGAAGTTCGCGACCGGCGAGGCGCTCAGCGCAAAGGCGTTCGCGAAGGATTTCAAGGAATAGGAGCGTCGAGGCGCGGTCATGGCGAGCGTTCGATGTCCCGATTGCGCGGCGGCGATTCCCCTCGCGAAACGGCCTGCGCGGGACGAGATCGTCTGCCCCCATTGCGACTGCCGGTTCCGTCGGCCCGCGACCGACGAGCCGGCGGACGATGACGATTTCGATCCGCCACGGCCGCGAACGAAGACGAGGCGGCGCGCGCCGTCCGAACGGCCGGCGAAGCGCCCGTGGTGGAATCCCGTCCCCGACGACTACGGACCGAACAACGCCTGGCTCTACGGCACCGGCGCCGCCGGCGTTCCGCTCTTCCTGCTCGGCCAGTTCAGCACGGCGTTCGCGCAGACGCTCCTGGTGTTCGGCATCGTCGTCGCGATCTACGGCATGATGCGCGGCTTCCTCGCCATCACGGAACTCGGCGAAGACCGAACCGCGAGCCTCTCGCTCCTGGTCGTCTCCTTGCCCGTCGTTCTCCTCGTCTACACCTGCCTGTATCCGAAGCGGTTGGGAAAGCACACGCTCTTCGCATTCCTCGGCATCGGTTGGATGTTCGTCGGCTACGGCGCCATCTGGAAGATCGAAAACGAACGGCTCCTGAAGGAACTCCAGGAGCATCGGGAGAAACACTTCGGCCCCGCGCCGCCGCCCGAAGCGCCGCCGGAGGAGCGCCCGCCGCCGTCGTGGGAGCACGCGCCGCCGCCGGACGCCGCGCCGCTCTTCGCGAACGGCCCGCGCGTGCATCTCGCGGACCTCGAACCGTTCGCCATCAAACCGGGACCGTGGCCGTTCCAGCGCGACGGTACGGTCGGCGATCGACCCGACCACAAGATTTCCGTGCAGGGCGTCGCGTCGCCCAAGGGCCTCGGCGGGATGCATCCGCCCGAATTCGGCTTTGTCGCCGTGAAGTATCGGATCGGGAAGCAGGCCGCGGTCATCAAGGCGAAGGTCGGCATCACCGACCACGCGTTCGGCGTCCATACGCCGGGCCATTTTGAAGTCCTCGGCGACGGCCGGCGACTGTGGCGATCGGAACCGATCGGCGTCGGACCGGCGGTCGAGTGCATCGTCGATCTCGAAGGAGTCGACGTTCTGGAGCTGCGCGTGACCGCCCCCGGCACCGCGTTCGGCCTCCACGCCGTCTGGATGGAGCCGCGGTTGCTCAAGACGCGCCAAACGCCGGACGACTGAAGTCCCGTTCGATTCTCCGCGTGCTAGACTGTTCCGTATGCCCCTGCTCGTACTCGCGTTCGTCGCGCTCCTCGGCTTCGGATTCGTCTGGCTACTCTTCGCCGTCGCGCGCGCGGCGCCGCCGTACCGCGTCGACGGCGAGACCGTGGTCGTTCGCCACGGGGCGCTCCTGCGCGCGTTCGCCGTACTGGCGTTCTTCGGCGCGCCGATGCTCCTGGGGCTGTGGATACTCTTTTTCCCGCCGCGCTCGGAGGCGACGCTCGCGCCGATCATCGTCGCGGCGGTCCTGCTCGGCGTCGCCGGCATCCTGCTCGTCTGGGAAGCGTTCCAGTTCCAACTGACGATCACGCCGGCCGGCCTCGAGTGCCGCTCGCCGTGGAAGGGCCGGTTCTCGCACGCGTGGGACCGGGTGACGGCGCTCGAGTACTCGGCGGTCAATGCCTGGTTCGTCGTGAAGTTCCCGGACGGCGCGTTCCACGTCTCGACGCTCGTCCCCGGCGTGTCGCGGTTTCTGGAGGAATGCGAGGGCCGGCTGAAACCGGAGCAGTTGGCGAACACCGAGCCGGGCTACCGGAAGCTCGGCCGGAAGTGGCCGTTCGGCCCGGTGCTTCCAAATGCGAAATCGTTTCGCCTGCCCCGCTGGGTCAAGCGAGTCGGCGCCTTGTTCCTCCTGATCGTGCTCGTACCGCTCTTGATGTTCGTCGTGAACGGCACCCTTCTTGCCGGCGGCGAAACGCCGGTCATCGGCACGCTCGCGGACGTGGAGCCGGCCGCACCGTACGGTGCGGACGGCGAGGTTCGTATCGTCGCCTACAACATCGCGAAGGGCTTCGCCCACCACGGCGGACTGAAGTTCGCCTCGAAGGCCGACGTCGAGTCTCGCTTGAAGACGATGGCCGCCGTCATTCGCGCCGAGCGGCCGGACCTCGTGTTCCTCTCCGAAGCGATGACCGAGTGCGGCCCGGCCGACGTGAACCAGGTCGAATTCCTGGCCCGCGCGTGCGGCCTGCCGCACTTCGCGTTCGGGGAGAACTACAACTTCGGCCTGCCGTTCTACCGCGTGGTCGGCGGCAATGCGATCCTCTCGCGCGAACCGCTGACGGCCGTCGCGAACCTCTCGCTCGCCGGCCGGCAGCCGTTCTACGTCACGGGCAACAACCGACGAGCGCTCTTCGCGTCGGTCGAGTGGAAGGGCCAGTCGGTGTTGCTCGGCTCGCTGCACAACGACTCGTTCGACATCGCCAACAACGGCGCCCAGGTGCGGCAGCTCCTCGAGTACATTGGGGATCGCCCGTGCGTGCTGGCCGGCGACTTCAACGCGAAGCCGAACGAGGAACCGATCCGACTGTTGAAGGGGAGCAAGCACTTCGAGGGGCGATTCGACGGCCCGCCGACGTTTCCGGAGAAGAAGATTCGCATCGACTATATCCTCGCGCCGAAGGCGTGGAAGCACCTGGAGACGAAGGTGATTCCGAACGACGCGTCGGACCACTACCCCGTGGTGGCGAGGTTCGGCGTTGGGAAGTGAGCGACGAGAATCGTCGAAAATGTTCGCCCTCGGAGTGATCCGTTTCGGATAGAATTGGGTACGCAAATCCAATCGTCGAATGGATGGTCACATGTCGAGTATCGTACTGACTCTTGAGCCGGAGACCGAGCGGGTTCTGCGCGCGAAGGCCCTGTCCGCGGGCCTCACGCTCGAGGGATTTCTGGGCCGGCTCGCCACCGACGAAGCGACGAACCCGCGGTCCGGGTACGGAGAGTTCGCCGAGCCGGTTCGCAAGGCCTTCCGCGAGTCCGGAATGACCGATGCCGAATTGGCCGACTTGGTTGAGGAAGCGCGCGAAGAAATCTGGCGCGAGAGAACGTCCGGGAAAAGTCCATGACGCCGCCGGGTGCCGTGTTCGACGCGGTCACGTACGTGCAGTCGCTGGCCAACCCCGACGGCCCGGCCGCCGCCTGCTGGCAGCGTGTGCTCGCAGGTGAATTGCAGCTCTTTACCGACGATCCGACGCTCGCGGAAGTGGCGGACGTCGTCTCCCGGCCGAAGGTCGCCAAGCGGCTCGCGTTCGATGCCGAGATTGCGAAGACCTTTCTCGACGATATCCGCAAGCGTTCGACTCAACACGCGGGTGCGCCGGCCCGATTTTCGTACAGGCGCGACCCGAAGGACGAGCCGCTGGTCAACCTCGCGCTCGCCGCCGGGGCCAAGTACCTCGTAACGTGGGACAACGATCTCCTCGATTTGATGCAACCCGACAACGCCGACGGTATCGCCCTTCGGCTCCTATCGGCCGAGTTCGTCATTCTCACGCCGCCCGACCTGATGCGAATACTCAGGACCCATTCGCCGGGATGATCCCGGATCGATCGATTCCCGCGCCCCTGCGGAACTCCCCGCGTTCGTGTACAATCCAACCACCATGAGCACGCCCGACCGCCGTCGATTCATCCGCGCGTCCGCCGCCGCCCTCGCGCTCTCGGCCGAGAGCTACGCCAAGGTGCCCGGCGCGAACGAGCGCCTCGGCGTCGCCTTCCTCGGCTGCGGCGCGCGCGCCCAGGCGCACATCAACCTCGTCCAGAAGCTCGCCGGCGCGCACCGCGTCGCCCCCGCCGGCGTCTGCGACGTCTGGGACGGACTCGAAGAAAACTACACCCAGACCTTCGCCGGCACGACCACCACGCGGCGCTACTCGCAGGGCCTCTATCCCTCGGCCGCGAAGTGCGGCTTCGCCCCGACCGACTCCGGGCGCGTCGTCAAGGACTTCCGCCGGCTGCTCGACAGAGCCGACGTGGACATCGTGTGCGTCGCCACGCCGGACCACTGGCACGCGCGGATGGCGCTCGACGCGCTGGCGGCCGGGAAGGACCTGTTCGTCGAGACGCCGCTGGCGCGCACGCCGGCGGAGGCGGTGGCCGTGATGGACGCGGCCGCGAAGGCCGACCGCGTCGTCGTCGTCGGGGCACAAGGCCTCGCCGATCCGTCGTGGCGCACGGCGCACGAACTCGTTCGCACGGGCGAACTCGGGCACGTCGCGCAGCTGCAGTCCGGCGCGTTCCGCAACGACGCCCGCGGCCAGTGGCGCTTCTACCGGACCGTCGAGCAGATGAACCCGAAGACGGTCGCGTGGGATCTCTTCCTCGGCCACCGCTTCGAGGTGAACGGCGTGAAGCTCGCCCTGCCGCCGGCCGTACTGCCGTTCGACCGCGCGACGTTCGCCCAGTGGCGTTGCCGGGCCGCCTTCTCCAGCGGGCCGATCTCGGACCTGCTGATCCACCCGGCGACGAAACTGCTGGCCGCGAGCGGGCTGCGCTTCCCGAAGCGCGTCGCGGGCGCGGGGGGCCTCGTGCTGGAGCGCGACGGCCGCGACGTGCCGGACCTCGCGACGATCGTCGCCGATTTCTCCGAAGGTTCGCAAATGCTGCTGACGGCGACGACGATTAGCGGTTATCCGCTGGAGGAAGTGATCCGCGGCCGGCTGGCGAACGTGAAGTTCGTGAAGGGCGGCGTGCATCTTTACCGCGACGACCCGTCGAAGGCCGGCCTCCTGCCGCCGCGGCACGACAAGCCGATCGAACCGACGGAACGCCTGAGTGTGGACGCACCTCGCAACGAGACGGAAGCGCTCTGGACGCATTTCCTGGAGTGCGTGCGGACGCGGAACCGCGAGACGCTCTGCCCGCCGGAGCTGGGCGCCGCGGCCGTGGCGCTCCTGGCGATGGGCGCGGACGCGATCCGGCTGGGGATGACGCTGGCGTGGGACCGCGACCGAAGGGAAGCACGGCCGGCGAATGGATAGGAGAACTCGAAATGGGTAAGGTTGTCGTGAAATCCCGAGTCGGCTTTAACGGCGTTCTTCAGTTGGACGTTCCGCTCGATGCCGCCCTTGCGGGTCGCGAAGTGGAAATTGCCGTCACGCCGGTCGAGAATCCGATGACGGCGGATGGGGAGAAATTGATTCGCATAATCTTCGGCGGATCGTCCGGTGACGACTCGACCAATTTCTCCGTGCCGGTTTTTCCGTACGCGCTTGGCCATCTGAGAATGCCATCCGAATCCGCGGATCGGCCAACGACTCAAGAGGCCTGGGCCGCTTGGGTTCGCTCGATGGCGGGGTCGATCACGGACCCGAGTTTCGTCCGGCCGGAACAAGGTGAATACGAAGTCCGCGAGCCGCTCGAATGACGCATCTCCTCGACTCGAACGCCTGCATCGAATTGCTCCGCAATCCGGCCGGTTCTCCGGTCTCCATTCGCGTTCAGGCCGCGCCGCTCGGGAGCGTCGTGGTCTGTTCGATCGTCGTGGGCGAGTTGTTGTTCGGCGCCCTTCGGAGCAAGGACCCGACGAAAACCTGGGCCCAGGTCGTCGCGTTCCTATCCCAATTCGTCAGCCTCCCCGGCGACGACCGCGTGGCGGAACACTACGCACGAATCAAAGCTCATCTCGCCGCCCTCGGACAACCTATCGGACCGAACGACCTTCACATCGCGGCCGTCGCCCGCGCCCACGGCCTCACGCTCGTCACGCACAACACCGCCGAGTTCGGGCGCGTGCCCGGCTTGGCGATCGAGGATTGGCAAATCCCCTGAGCGGCCCGTCTCAAGTCCGTTCCACCGCGTCGGGTTTGCGCCAGCCGGCGACGCGCGTCGCCGCGAACTCCTCGAAGCGAGATTCGACGATCGCCCGCCGCGCCTCGCGCATCAGCCGCAGGTAATAGGCGATGTTGTGCAGGCTCAGCAGGATCGGGCCGAGCATTTCGTCCACGCGGAAGAGGTGGTGCAGGTACGCGCGGCTAAAGCGGCGGCAGCCGTAGCACTCGCAATGCGCCTCGAGCGGGGCCGGGTCGCGTTCGTGCTTCGCGTTCCGCAGTTTCACGATGCCGGCGTCGGTGAAGGCGGTGGCGTTGCGCCCGTTGCGCGTCGGCATGACGCAATCGAACAGGTCGATCCCGGCCGCGACGCCGACGAGCAGATCTTCCGGCCGGCCGACGCCCATCAGGTAGCGCGGCTTGCCCTCCGGCAGGCACGCGGCGCATTCGGGCAGCGCGGCGTGCATCGCCGCCGGCGCTTCGCCGACGCTGAAGCCCCCGAGCGCGTAACCGGGGAAATCCATCGCCACGAGTTCCTTTGCACACTCCGCCCTTAAAGCGAGATTCGTACCGCCCTGCACGATGGCGAACTGCGCCTGGTCCGTCCGCGAATGGTGCGCCTTGCACCGCTCCGCCCAGCGCAGCGACCGTGCGACCGCTTTCCGCACCACCGCCTCCGGCGCGTCCCCCGGCGGGCATTCGTCCAGCACCATCGCGATGTCCGAGCCGAGGTTCTGCTGAATCTCCACCGCCTTCTCCGGCGAAAGGTGCAGCAGCGCGCCGTCGATGTGGCTGCGGAACGTCGCGCCGGCGTCGGTGATCTTCGCCTGGCTCGCAAGGCTGAAGACCTGGAACCCGCCGCTGTCGGTGAGGATCGGGCCGGGCCAATCCATGAAGCGGTGCAGGCCGCCGAGTTCGGCGACGAGTTCGTCGCCGGGGCGCAGGGCGAGGTGGTAGGTGTTGCCGAGGAGGATGCCCGCGCCGACGTCCTGGAGCATCGCGGGCGTGAGGCCCTTGACGGTGGCGCGCGTGCCGACGGGCATGAAGGTCGGCGTGTCGACCGCGCCGTGCGGCGTGGTCAGGTGCCCGGCGCGCGCGGCGCCGGCGCGGTATTCGAGATTGAAAGTCATGGTCATGGTGAGGTTCAAGGACTCGACGACGCGTCCGTATCGGAATCCTTCGTTTGTTTCGTTCCCCGCGACAATGTCGATTGAATTCCATCGATGTGTTCGTGGAGATCGTAAGCGATTCCGGCGTACATGGGGTCGAGGATGAAATCGATGCCTTCCCGGCGAGCGATTTTCGCCGCGGGTACGAAATCGCTATCGCCGGATACCAGGACGATTTGATCGACCAGACGTTTCATCGCCAACATGGCGATATCGAGTCCAATTTTCATATCGACGCCCTTCTGCTTCACCGAATATTCGATGTCGCGTTCTTCGAGGTCTTTCGCGTCGAATTGTTTTCGAAGAATCTCCTTCAAGCGGGACTCTTCGAGTGTCCAGACGCCCTTCGATTCCAGTTTGCCAAGTCGCAGGGCCACTTTTCGCATCCGTTTCAGTTCCTCGTGGAAATCGGTGCGCCATCGGTACAGCGGCGTCCTTGAAAAATCGATGCAGCGACCCGTCAATGGATGGTGGACTTTCTTGGAGAGTGGAGCACAATCGTACACGAGAATTCGATACAGCGCGGTCGATCGACGGCGCTGAACCTTCAAGTGATCGCGACACATTTTATGGAGGATCGCGGCAGCTTCGTTGGGACTGTGAACGCCGGTGATGGAGCGCAATCGTCGAAGGAAAAATGCGCCGTCGATGAGAAAGGCGGTTTTCACGAAAAAGCCCCTTGGGTTAGGCAACCCCGGGATTATGCGGGACCGCTTACTGCCAAGGGGCGGATGATCGTAGGGGAATTCTAACCGTCGACAGGGTCAATGTCAAGCGCGGCCGCTCGCTATCGTTCCGCGACGACGACGCCGACGGCGCGGACGCCGGAGCGCACGGCCGGGGCGGCGAGGGCGCGCAGTTCGGCGACGATCGTCGAGCGCAGCTCCTGTTCAAGCTCGGCGAGGGCGCGCGCGGCCGGCATGCCGTCGACGACGCGATGGTCGAAGTGGAGGCGGACGTCCAACGAGCCGTCCTCGGCGAGCAGGCCGTAGTTGAGGATGTACGGCACCGGGGCGATGAGGTTGCGGCAGGTGGCGCCGGCGGAGGCGGTGGTGCTGATGCCGAAGGTGCCGAACTGACGGACGCGGTGCCGGCCGGCGACCTTGAGCGCGTACCAGAGGGCGAGGCGGCGCAGCGGGCGCGGGACGCGCATGAAGTTCAGGAGGCGGCGGAAATCGCGGACCTCGTCGATCGGCGCGTCGCGCCAGTGGACGAGCGCGTTCTGGAGCTGGTCGAGGGGTTGGCCTTCGGGGCGGAAGAACTGGCCGAAGAAGACGGCCGATTCGCCGCCGTAGTCGCGTTCGACGGCGATGGAGGCGACGGAGCCTTCGGTTTCGTAGAAGTGCGGCCAGGGGTGGGGCATGTAGGCGCGGCGGAGTTCGGGCCGGCGGGCGGCGACGAGGGCGAACGCCTTGGCGAAGAGCGCGACCCAGGAGGGCGGGTCGGGCAGCCCGTTGCGCGCCGCCACCACGTCGGCGAGCGCCATGCGGCGCTCGATCGTGATGATCGGCATGGCGCGGCAGGTCGCCATCAGCTCGGCGATCATCCGCCGGTTGACCGAGAGCGACCGCCAACGTCCGGGCACGCGAGCCATGATGCTTCCTGGAATGTCCGATTCAGTTCCGCGCCATCGCGCGGAGTTCCTCCGCGATGTCCGTGCGGAGGACGGTTTCGAGCCGTTCGAGCGCCTTCGCCGCCGCCATGCCGTCGTAGACGCGGTGGTCGAAGTCGAGCCGCACGTCCAGCCGGCCCGCGTCGTCGAACGGGCCGCAGCTTAGTGTATTCGTCACGAGCGAAGCCATGCCAACGGTGGCGGCGCCGGCGGGCGCGACCGAGCTGACGCCGAACGTGCCGAAGTTCTGCGCCCGCAGCCGGCCCGAATGGTACAGGGCGTGCCGCCAGAGCGCCCTTCGCAGCAATCGCGGCAGTTTCGTGATCCGCACCGCCCGCCGCAGCGCGGGCACTTCCTCGATCGGCTTCGTGCGATAATCGCTGAGTTCCCGCGCCAGCTCCCCAAGCGGCGTCTCGTGCGGGTTGCGGAACACCGCGAACATCACCATCGGTTCGCCGGCGTACTCCCGCTCGATCGCGATCGAGGCCACGCTCTCGCGGCACTCGAACAGGTGCGGCCATGGGAAGCCGAGGTAGGCGCGCCGCAGCTCCGGCCGTTCGACCGCGACGCGCGCGAACGCCTTCGCGAGCAGGAGCGTCCAGTTCGGCGCGGGCGTCGCGGCCGCGCGGGCCGCCTGCACCGGGCCGAGGTCCATCCGCCGGGCGATCGCCACGAGGGGCATTTTCGAGGCGAAATGGACGAAATCCGCGAGGAAGCGCCGCGGCACCGAGAGCGGGAGCGTACGACCCGAGCAAAAGAATGGCGGCGGAAACAACATCGCGGCGATCCGGTTGTACCGCCACTATCGCCGCGCGGAAGGGCTGGCACAACCCGAATCGTTTCACCCGTCGGCAAAGTGCCCCGCAACCTGTGCGGGTTGTAGGGGACGGGGGCGAGGGACGCGAATCGACAGTCGCCGGTCGAAACGTTCGCAGCCCCGGATCGTATCGGCATGATTCGATCCGGGGCCTCGAAGTCATCGGAAAGTCCGTCCCCGTCAGCGACTCGACTTGAGGTATGAATTGAGCGATTCCCATTCTCGGTCGACGTGATGCACGTGGGCTTCGCAATGCGTCAATTCTTGCCGGCGAACCGTACCCGAATCGAAACGCTTTTGGATCATGGCTTGAACTTCCCGCGCGCTGGTCCGAACGGCTTCGATTTTCGCGAGCGCTTCCCGACTCTCCCCGAACGCGATGCGGGCCGCCCCCAAAAGTTCTCGATGCACGGCGATCGTATTCGAGAGCGTGTTCACGTCGAACGCGCCACCATCGAGGAATTTCTGGTTCAGCGCGAGTGTTTGTTCCAAGCGATCCACTTCGAGCTTCGCCAACTCGACGACCTTCGATTCGCGCGCGGGAACGCGGACCTGTCTGAACTTCAAGAGTTCGATCTCGGCTTCGACGCGCACGCGCGTCGCGGTTTGGGCCTCCGATTTCGGGGCGGCTCGCGTCTCGACGAGCGCGAGGACCGAGACTTCGCGCTGTTTGGCCACGGCGACTTTCCACGCGAACCACTTGGCCGCCTCGGCCGTCGGATAAACATCGGCGGCGGCCGCCACGAGGGTCTCGACGGTATCCCAGTTCGGATGCTTCG
The DNA here is from genome assembly GCA_964453375.1 of uncultured Alcaligenaceae bacterium. Classification (GTDB taxonomy): domain Bacteria; phylum Planctomycetota; class Planctomycetia; order Gemmatales; family Gemmataceae; genus Limnoglobus. Next base: position 5,385 of record CAYVRB010000034.1, on the reverse strand, counting down.
AAGCGGCTCCGGCGCGGGCCACCGCCCAACCGGCTTCGTATTCGGCGAGCGCCAACTGGAAACGCGCCAACTGCAGGCGACGCAATTCCGAGTCATTCGCACCGGGCACCGGCCGGGAGGACGGCAATGGATCGGCGGCGTCCGGCTGGATTTCCGGGACCGCCGTTCTCGCGAGATCGGCCGTCGCGGCCTCGACCTTCGGCGCGCCGGTTTTGTCGTTGGGTTTGTCCTGCCCGATGCCGACCGCCACGCCCACGCTGGCGATGACGAGGAACGCGCTCGCGGCGAGGCCGATCAATTTCCATTTCGCGATTCGCATGGCCATGAGGACACCGTGGGACAGGGTTGCGACGGACGCGGATAGGGCGGTGGGCGGACCCAGGACCGAACCGAGGGACGAACGCACCACGTCGGGGCCGAGCGCCGCGACCGGCGACGACAGCGCGCCCGCGAGACCGGCCGCCGCGAGCGCCACGCCGCGCCGCGCGAGTCGCTCGCGGAGTTTGTCTTTCGCGCGGGCCAGTCGGCTGGCGAGCGTACCGATCGGCCAGCCGAGCTTCGCGGCGGCCTCCGCGTGCGTGTGGCCCCCGTAGAAGCAGAGCAGCACGGGATCGCGGAATTTCGTGGCCAGTCGCTCGATCTCTTCCAGGACGGCCGATGGAAGCTCCGACGGCGAATCGCAAGTCGTGTTCGATTCCCGATGATCCAATTCCGCGCTGGTGATGGTCTGGATGCGGACTTGGTTCGCCCGAATCGCGGTGCGCCGCGCCACGCGGAACAGCCAGCCGGGCAAGTTTGCGTCGACGCGGCCCGCCCGCCGTGCGAGCACGAGAAACGTGGCTTGAAACGCATCCTCGGCGGCCTGCCGATCGCGGGGGAGGGTGCCGATGCAGACTCGCCAGACCATGTCCGCGTGTCGCCGCAGGAGAAGCTCGAAGGCGCCGTGGTCGTTCGCCATCGCGAACCGATCCAAGAGCTGCTCGTCCGGCGGCAGGTTCGCCTCCGAAAGCGCGGCGTTCAACGCATGAAGGGAGTTGCGTTCGGCCATCGGTTCCTCTCGCTACCACGGTAGAGGCGCGACGGGGCGAAAGACATCCCGAATTCCAGCGAGATTTTCAAAGGCAACTTCGGCATCCCATAATACGAGGGCTGCCGGTGTCGGTTCCACGTTTCGCCTTCTCCGGGGCATCCCTATCACAAACCCCATGCCCACGCTCTTCTTCGACATCGACGGCACGCTGATCCGAACCGGCGGCGCCGGCAAGGCGGCCATGGAGGCGGCGCTGCGCACCGCCTTCGGCGTCGCCGACATCCGCGACACCATCCCCTACGGCGGACGCACCGACCCGGACATCGGCCGCGACCTGCTCCGCGTCCACGACCTCGACCCGACGCCCGCGAACGCCGAACGCCTCCGCGACGCGTACCTGCGGCACCTGGGGCCGTGCCTGACCGCCATCCGCGGGCACGTGCTCCCCGGCATCGCGGAACTGCTGGCGAAGCTGCGTGCGGCGAACCGGCGCGTCGGGCTGCTCACGGGGAACCTCGAAGCCGGCGCCCGCGTGAAGCTCGACCACTTCGGCCTCTGGAACCACTTTTCGTTCGGCGGCTTCGGCGACGATTGCCACGACCGCGACGACGTGGCGCGCGCCGCGCTCGCGGCGGCCCGCGCCGTCCACGGCGAGGCGCTCAACGACCTCTGGGTGATCGGCGACACGCCGCTGGACGTGAAGTGCGCCCGCGCCATCGGCGCGCGGTGCGTCGCCGTCGCCACCGGATGGAACAGCGCGGCGGAGTTGGCCGCCGCCGGCGCCGACCTCGCGCTCGAAGACCTCTCCGATTTCCGAAGGCTCCCGGCCGAATGGTTCGCAAAGCGGCGGGCCGATTGGTAGGTCGGGCCGAGGTTTTGGGAGGCCCGACGGGCTGACTCAAGGCGTTCGTGTCGGGCCTCGAAGACTCGGCCCGACCTACAAAAGCGTAGGCGTATGCGGTTCTCACTTCTCCTTCAGCGCCGCGAAGATCGCCGTGCTGATCGCCGTCGGGTTGGCGTGCCGGCAGTTGGTCAGCACCACGACCGCCTGCTTCGATTTCGGATAGAGCACCATGCGGGAGGTGGCTTCGGTCTGCGATCCGTTGTGGCCCACGCGCAGGCCGCCCTGCTCGTCCACCGTGAAGCCGAGGCCCCACGTCGTGAGCTGGCCGTCGGCGGTCTTCTGCCGCTCCCACATCGTCGCTTCGGTCTGCGCCGACACGAGCTTGCGGTCGAGCAGCCCCTTGGCCCAGCGGGCGAAGTCGGCGATGTTCGACTTATACCCGCCGGCGCCGTGCTTCCAGTCGTTCGCCTCTTCGGGCGCGAGGACGACGTCGCCCTTCACGCTCTTGTGATAACCTTTCGTCCAGTGCTTCTGGCCGTTGGTCGCCACGTCGCGTTCGAGCGAATCGAGCTTCAACGGCCTCGCGATCCGCTTGATCATTTGCTCGTGGAACGGCTCCTTCCCGGCCCGCTGGATCACGGCGCTCAGCAGGATGTACGCGTAAGACGAATAGTCCACCTTCGCGCCCGGTCGGTAGAGGAGCGCAGACTGGTTGAACTTGTCCAGCGAATGGATCGGGTCGGCGTACGGATACTCGACATACGTCCGCTCCGTCGGCACGATCTTCCCGTTCGTGTAATGCGGGAGGCCGCTCTGGTGGCAGAGCAGGTGGCGCGTCGTGATCTTCGCCCCCTTGTCGGGAAACTCCGGCACGAGTTTCCGCACGTCGGCGTCGAGGTCGAGCGTCTTCGCTTCGACGAGTTGCATCGCGAGCACGGCGGCGAGCGGCTTCGAGTTCGAAGCCCAGTTGAAGACCGAATCGACCGTGACGGGCGACTTCGCCTCGCGATCGGCGAGACCGTAGCCTTTCAGATAGGCGATCTCGCCGTCGCGAACGACGCCGATGGCGACGCCGACGATCTGCTGTTTGTCCACTTCGGCCTTCACGGCCGCGTCGACGGCGTGCGCCAGCTTCGCCGGCAGCTTGTCCTGTGCGACGGCGGCGCCGGCGACCAGCACGAGCGCCGCGGCGAGGATGCGAGGGGCCATGATTTCGCTCCGAGGTCCAATTAGGGTTCGAGCCACGCATCCGCGCGCGGACGGCGCGGGAGGGCGACCTTGGCGGTCCAGCCGCAGCCCCGGCACGCCAGCCGCACAACGCGCGGAAGGCGATACGCGAGCATCCCGCAACCAAGCGCGGGCAGAAGCGCGATGGGAAACCAGACGATCGCCAGCCGCGCCGTCGCGACCGGCAGTTCGCTGCGGAGCAGCGCCAACCCCAAGAGGAACACGAGGGCGGAGACGAGGCTGCCGGCGAGGACGAGGGCCCGCGCCGGCCAGCCGAGTGCGGGCGCCGGGCGCAAGTGCGCGACGGGATGCATCGGTCGATGGCAGGCGGGGCACGCTTCGGGCAGCGGCGACGAGACCGCGGCGCCGCCGGGAACCGTCAGCGCCGCGAGCGCCGCGTCGGCGCGGAGGCCGTCGGCGTCGGCCATGCGCCGCGCCAACGCGGCGCGAGGATCGTACCGGCTCGTCCGCAGCGCCGACGACACCAGCTCGGCCGCGTACGCCGCGTCCATCCCCATGCCGGCCAGTTCGTCCGCGATCGATTCCGGCGCCGTCTGGTAAAACCGCGCCATGATGAACAGCCGGATCTCGTCGATCAATTCGAGGGCGGAACCGTCGGCGCCGAGGTGCGCGCGGAGGCGCTCGGCGAGCGCGGCCAGCGACGGATCGGCCGCCGGCGCGGGCGCCTGGAAATCCTCGTCCCGCAATCCGAATCCGGGTTCCGGCATCGACCTCGCTCCCCCGCAAGAGTAACCCGGCTCGGTCATTCGCTGCGATCGGTGATGTCGGGCAGGTTCAATTTCGCCAGGTATTCCCGCTCCTTCGCGCGCATCTGCTTCGCCGCCTTCGCCGTCCGGTCGTCGTAGCCGCACAGGTGCAGGCAGCCGTGGACGACGTAGAGCTGCAGTTCGCGCTCGACCGCGTGGCCGCGGTCGGCGGCGTACTCGGCGGCGACCTCGTAGCCGATCACCACTTCGCCTTCGAGCGTCTTCGCCTTCGCGTCCGAGTAGGGGAAGGTGAGCACGTCGGTCGGTTCGTCGTGGTTCAGGAACTGCTTGTTGAGGCGGTGGATGTGGGCGTTGTCCACGAAGGCGAGGCCGACCTTCGCGGCGCGCACGCCTTCGCCTTCGAGGACGGCCTTGGCGGCGGCCTTGAGCGCGGCGAAGTCGAGCGGCTGCTCGTAGGGGTTGGCGACTTTGACGGAGATCATCGAACTATTTTAGGGAACCGCGCGGCCGAAACTCCGCGCCGGTCCATAAGATAAAAGCATCCTCTCCCGGACCCTTCCAGCATCGGCCGAACCCCCGGCCGCCGCGACCACGCGCGGGGAAGGGTGCCCACCACCATCGGGGTGCCGCCCCTCTCATCCGGAGACGCAGCCGAAATGTCCGCCACCGCTCGCCAGAGTGCGATTCAGACGATCGCCACGACCTCGCACGCCCTGAACCGGATCTCGTTCAAGGACAAATCGCTCAAGGACCTGTTCGGCTCGAACGTCTTCAACGAGGCGGAACAGAAGGCACGGCTGCCCAAACCGATCTTCAAGGCGCTCCAGAAGACCATCAAGCAGGGCGCACAGCTCACCGACCCCGCCATCGCCGACGCCGTCGCCAGCGCCATGAAGGACTGGGCCATCGAGCACGGCGCCACCCACTACACCCACCTGTTCCAGCCGCTCACCGGCCTCACCGCCGAGAAGCACGACTCGTTCCTCTCGCCGTCCGGCGACGGCACCGCCATGGCGGAGTTCAGTGGCAAGGAACTCGTCAAGGGCGAACCCGACGCCAGCTCCTTCCCCAGCGGCGGCACCCGCTCGACCTTCGAGGCGCGCGGCTACACCGGCTGGGACCCCACCAGCCCCGCCTACATCCGCGAGACGCCTAACGGCACCACCCTCGTCATCCCCACCGTGTTCGTGTCCTGGACCGGCGAAGCGCTCGACAAGAAGGTCCCGCTTCTGCGCAGCATGGAGGCGCTCTCGGCCCAGGCCCTCCGCATCGTCCGCCTCTTCGGCAACACCGAGGCGAAGAAGGTCTTCACCACCGTCGGCCCCGAACAGGAATACTTCCTGATCGACAAGAACTTCTTCTACTCCCGCCCCGACCTCATCAACTGCGGCCGCACCCTCTTCGGCGCCAAGCCGCCCAAGGGCCAGGAACTCGAAGACCAGTACTTCGGCACCATCCCCGAGCGCGTCATCGCCTGCATGGCCGACTGCGAAGCGGAGATGTTCAAGCTCGGCATCCCGGTGAAGACGCGGCACAACGAAGTCGCGCCGAGCCAG
>CAYVRB010000033.1:12846-29907 GCA_964453375.1 uncultured Alcaligenaceae bacterium | reverse complement strand
CCCCCCGAGGGCTAGCGAGAACACGATGCAGTCATCGCGATCACAAGACCCCCTCACCCTATCCCTCTCCCCCGCAAAGCCGGGGGAGAGGGGACCGGACTGGAGCACGACGGAATTCTACAATGACTCGATGAACCTGGAACGCGAACTGGCCGCCGCCCTCGCCGCGGCCGAACGGGCGGGGCAATTCATCCGCGCCGAATACGAAGCCTTCACGCCGATCCCGAACGCGCCGTCGGACATCAGCACCCACGTCGACAAAGGCTCGCAGGACATCATCCTGAAATTCCTGCACGACGCCTTCCCGCTCGACGGCCTCTGCGCCGAAGAGGACACCGCCACGCCGCAGACGGCCGCGGCGCACGCGCCGTCCCGCATGTGGGTCGTCGACCCGATCGACGGCACCCGCGGCTTCGCCATGAAGAACGGCGAATTCTCCACGATGATCGGCCTCACCGTGGACCGCAAACCGGTGCTCGGCGTCGTGCTCGAACCGACGACGATGACGTACACCTACGCCGCCCTCGGCGGCGGCTGCTGGACGAAGATCGGCGAGCACGGCGCGCCGGCGCGCTGCCGGGTGCGGAACACGGCCCAGGCGGGGTCGTGCGTGCTGGTGCAGAGCCGGCCGTCGAAGAAGGACTCGCCGACGGCGGTGCAGCGCGCGCTCAAGCCGGAGCGCACGCTGGAGATGTATTCCGCCGGCGTGAAGCTCGCCGTGGTGGCGCGCGGCGAGGCGGACGTGTACGCGAACACCTACCCGAACTTCCGGGATTGGGACATCTGCGCCGGGCACATCCTCGTGACCGAGGCCGGCGGGATCGTGTCCGGCCTGCGCGGCGAACCGCTCGCGTACGGCGAGGACGGCTTCGCCCAGCGCCGCGGCCTCGTCGCCAGCACCCCCGGCATCCACGCGACCGTCGTGGAGCGCCTGCGCACGACTTCGACCGACCCAGCCTGATGATCAGGTGCGACGATCCGAAAGATTCCAGTTGGCTTCCGTCAATCGACCGATTCGGCTTGGGCCTTCAGGGAATGGATCGCGGATCGAACATCGTCGGAGTTGAGTACGTCTTTCAACAAATCCTGGAATTCCGGATATGTCGCCGCGACCGGGAAGTGCCAATCAAGATCGGGCTCGTCCGTCGGCTCGAAACACTTCGCATCGATCTCGACGGGATAGAGATCCTCGCGGCCATGCGTGGCCGTCAAAACACGACGGCGTAGTTTTCGCGAAGGCAATACGAGATCGAGCTGGTGTGAAACGTGATTGTCCGATTGGACCGAATGGACTTCCGCGACCAGTTGACCCTTGGTCCGCAGCCCGAGTTTGGCAGCCAGATTCTTCAACTCGAACACGGGAGCAACGACAATGGCATCGACATCGGAGGGCCAATCCAGCAAACCGTTCAGGGTCGAGTTCATGCCGGCTCCTCCAAATGAAAGAAAATCGGGAGATGGTCGGACGCACTCCCTTGGTCTGGCAGCCCGTTCTTCGTGAGCAACGAACGCACTCCATCCGTCTCGATGATTTTCAGCTCGACGAGGTTATCGCCGAGTCCCGATCGAAGCAACACCTGATCGAATAGGTGCCAGTGATAGCATAGCACGCCCGAAGGGCTGCGATGATACGTGCCCGGCGGACCCGGTGTTCGATCACCCAGCAAGCCCCACATCGGGTTGTAAAAGGATCGCTCCGAAGGATGATCCTGAACATTGCGAGTCTCGCGTTTGGCCAAGTTCTTGGTCATGACCGAATGAAGCGTGTCGGATTGAACGATCAGTTCGCTGTAAGGATCGAGATTCAAGTCGCCGACCAGCACGGTTCTCGAGTGTTCGCGATCCCGTTCCGCCTGGTTGATGTCGGCAACCAGGCGACGCAGTTCCAGAGCCCTGTCGGGAAAACGGTGGTGGCGTTGGCTTCGGAGGTGCGCCACGATGAAGAGCATCTCCAGTTGATTCTCGGCCCTGAGACTGAAAATGAGCCAATGGCGGTCGGTCAGCACGGGTGTCAGATGAAGTCCGGAACCGCTGCGGACGAATAGTCGCAATCCGTGTTTCCGATCCGAGATCACATTCCATTTTGAATGATTCGATTCGTTCAAAGCCCGTTCGATTGGACCTACTTCCAACGGGCACTCGGCCAAAGCGACGAGGTCGGCGCGTTCGTTGACTGCAATCCGCGCAATTCGTTCGTACAACGGTTTTCCTTTGATGTTCCAAAAAACGAATCTTGGCATGGTGTCCTATTCCGGTCCGACGTACCCATGCGGGAGCAAGAACCCAATCCGAACCTTCTTTCCTTCACGTCCGCTACGGCGCCACCGTCTCGCGCGCCGGTTCGGGGCCGGCCACCGCCTCGAACTTCCTCAGGCGGTCCTCCAGCTCCACCTGCTCCGTCACGTCGCGGGCGGCGGCGAAGATCACGTCGTCCTTCGGCACCGCCTTCGCCGTCCACTCGAACCAGCGGTACGAGCCGCGCACGTCCCGATAGCGGTTGCGGAAGCGCACGAGCGGGAAGCCCTGATCGAGCTGCGCCATCACGCCCATCGTGCGGTGCTGGTCGTCGGGGTGGACGAACGAGAGGAACGGCTTGGCGAGCAGTTCGGCCGTGGAATAGCCGAGGACGCGGGCGAAGTTGTCGTTGATCCGGCGGAAGAAGCCGTCGAACCCGGCGATGCAGAAGAGGTCCAAGCTGAGGTCGAAGAAGCGGAGGAGGTCGCCCTCGGCCTGGCGGAGGACGGTGTCGAAGTATTTGCTGAGGCGGTCGATGACGACGCCGGCGTCGCGCGGGCGCTCCTCGCGGTCGGCGGCGAGGCACGCCTTCGCGAGCGCCACCAGTTCGCGGTCGGCGCGGCTCGCGTCCAGGCGCGCATACGCGTCGTCCAGCTGCGCCTTGATCGCGAGCTTCAGCACCCCCTTGCGGTTCTCCTCCACGTAGGGCGGCTGGCCCGTGAGGATCTCGCACAGGATGGCGCCGAGGCCGAAGACGTCGCAGCGCTCGTCCAGCTTCTCGACGTCGCCGGTCGCCTGCTCCGGCGGCATGTACGCCGGCGTCCCCATCACGCTGCCGAACTTCGTCAGCGCCTCCGTCTCGTCGTCCAGCGGCTCGACCGGCCGGGCGCACGGCGGCAGCCGCCGCGATTCGTCCAACGCCTTCGCCAGGCCCCAGTCCATCACCTTCACCTGCCCGAACAGGCCGATCATCACGTTCGACGGGTTCAGGTCGCGGTGGATGATCCGCTGCGCGTGCGCGTAGGCGATCGTGTGGCAGATCTGCTCGAAGATCTTCAACAGGCGCGTCCGCCCGTCGTTCGGGTTCGGCCGTTCGTCCAGCACCGCCCGCAGCGTGAGGCCCCAGATGCGCTGCATGATGAAGTACGGCCGGCCGTCCGGCAGCGTGCCCGCCTCGTACAGCGGCACCACGCCCGAATGCTCCAACTGGCTCGTGATGCGGATCTCTTCGCGAAATCGCGCGACCACTTCCGGGCGCGCCAGGAACTTCCGGTGCAGCACCTTCGCGATCACCTCGCGGTTCAGGTGCACGTCGCAGCACGAATGGACTTCGCCCATGCCGCCGCGGCCGACCTCGTCCCCGATCGCGAACCGCGACGGGTAGTTCTCGCCCGGCAGCGTGTCGCCCGGCGGGTTCGCGGCTTCCAGCAGCTTGTCCAAATCGAGGATTTCGCCGATGTCCCCGGCCGGCGCGTCGGCCAGGCTGAGGTCGATCGTCTTGTTCGGATCCTGTTCGGGATCCGGCGCGGTCGGGCGATCGAGGAGGGACATCGCTGTCGCTCCGGCTGGGCGAACGGGGCGGCTGGCCGGCGGTGGGGAGGGAACCGGCCCGAAGTTACGACGTTCGATCATAACGCGCGGCGGCGCCGGAGAAACGGGAAATTTCCGAAATCGCCCCGACCGACCGCTTCCGCTGGCGGTAGTACTTCAAGCCCGGCACGAAGAACGACACCGCCGACACCACGCCGAACATCAGGTGCGCGGCGCGCGGGAACGCCGCCATCAGCACCGCCACCCCGAAGTTCAACGCCGCGTAGATGTAGAACTGCCCCGACAGGATGCCCGCCTTGAAGAACAGCACCATCCCCGCCGCCACCGCGATCGCCGGCGAGAGCTTCAGCGCCGGCAGCTCCGCCACCACCTCGATCACGAACATCGCCATGCTCGCGAGCACCCCGGCCGCCCAAGCGTGCGCGATCTGACGCTCCACGAACAGCACCGGCCCCGCGCGCCGCCGCAGCTTCCACAGGATCGTCCCCCACGCCGCCAGCCCGACGCCCCACGTCATCAGATAATACAGGTGCCCCTCGACGCCCGCCCACGCCATCGCCTGCGTCGCCAGACAAAGCAGGAAGATCATCAGGCTGTGCCACATCCAGAGCACGCCCCAGTGCTCCAGCACCTCCGCGTGGTGCGTCTCCCGCAGCAGCCGCGACACGAAGTACCCCAGCCCGCTCGGCCGCGACGAAATCGCCTCGCCCTTCAGGTACGCGTCCAGGTCGTCCGCCAGCGCCGCCGCCGACTCGTAGCGCAGCCCCGCCGGCTTCTGCAGGCACTTCCGGCAGATCAGGTCGATGTCCCGGTCCAGCGTCGGAATCAAATCCCGCGGCGGGATCGGCTCCTGCTCCAGCACCAGCAGCAGCGTGTCCACCGCCGTCGCGGCGCGGAACGGCGGCCGGCCCGTCAGCAGCTCGTACAGGATCGCGCCCAGCGAATACACGTCCGCCGCCGGCGTCAGGTCCTTGCGCCCCGTCGCCTGCTCCGGCGCCATGTAGCTCGGCGTGCCCACGATCGCCCCCGTCCGCGTCAAGGACTCCGCCCCGTCGATCCGCTTCGCCAGCCCGAAATCGCCCACCTTCGGCTGAAATTCGGAATTCGGAATTCGGAATTCGGAATTCAAATCGGCGCCGACGTCACTTGTCTTCCATTCCGAATTCCGAATTCCGAATTCCGAATTCAACAGGATGTTCGACGGCTTCAGGTCCCGGTGCAGGATGCCCTGCTCGTGCGCGTGCTGGACGGCGCGGGCGATCGCGGCGACCAGGCGCGCCGCGTCCCGCGGCGGCAGCGGGCCGTCCTTCGCCAATCGCTCGGCGAGCGACGGCCCTTCCACGTACTCCATGCAGAAGTACGCCTGCCCCTCGGCCGTGCCGACCTCGTGGACGGTGACGATGTTCGGATGCTGGAGCCGCGCCGCCGACTCGGCCTCCGCTTGGAAGCGGGCGCGGTCGGCGTCGGATGCCAGGTGTGCCTCGCGGACCATCTTGAGCGCGACGACGCGGTTGAGCGATTTCTGCCGCGCCTTGTAGACGACCCCCATGCCGCCGCGGCCGAGTTCGGAGAGCAGTTCGAAGTCCCCGAACTCGCGCGGCAGCGGCGCGAGCGCATCCCCGCCGGCCGGCGGCCGGAACGGCAGCGTGGACGCCGTGGCCGCCCCGCGCGCGAGGTCCGCGAACTGCGCGACCGCCCACAGCTCCCGCAGTTCCGCCGCGAGGTCCGGGTGCTCGCGCGCCGCGGCCTCGACATCCGGCGTGCCGCCGGCACGCGCCTGCTCGCCGAGGGAGGCGAGTAGGGCCGCAAGTCGAGCATCGCGATCGGCGGCGGGGTCGGGCATGGAACGGTCATCTCGGGGAGCAACCGCGGGCCGGCCGTGAAGCGACCCGTTGCGGAAACTCTACGGATCGGTGCTCCGCGAGGCGGGTCAGGATGGCCACGAAGAGGCACGAAACGCCACAAAAAGGGCGGTTGGAATTCGTTGCTCGTCCGCGCCGTCGGAGGGCCGCTTCGAAGTGGCGGATCATGTTGGCCACGCAACGTCCCGTAGGTCGGGCCGAGTCTTCGAGGCCCGACACGATCCACGGATCCGCTGAAATCTTGACAAGAACGTTGGCCACGAAGAGGCACGAAAAGCCACAAAAGGGCGGATCGTCTTCACGTCTCGTGCGCGCCGCCGGAGGGCCGCGTCGACGATGCGTCTTCACATAGCTGCGGGCTTGCCCGCAGAGCGGTTGCGAGTCTTCGAGAAACCGCCCGCGCCTTCCTCCGAACGCGACTCCCATCACGAACGAAGGACCCGGCCCCGCGAGGCAACGTTCGGCGGGTGGTCGAAGTCCCGTAGGTCGGGCCGAGTCTTCGAGGCCCGACACGATCCACGGATCCGCTGAAATCTTGACAAGAACGTTGGCCACGAAGAGGCACGAAAAGCCACAAAAGGGCGGATCGTCTTCACGTCTCGTGCGCGCCGCCGGAGGGCCGCGTCGACGATGCGTCTTCACATAGCTGCGGGCTTGCCCGCAGAGCGGTTGCGAGTCTTCGAGAAACCGCCCGCGCCTTCCTCCGAACGCGACTCCCATCGCGAACGATGGACCTGGCCCCGCGAGGCAACGTTCGGCGGGTGGTCGAAGACTCCCACCCGTTCGGCGGGCAAGCCCGCCGCTATATGGGCGGTTGCGAATCGGAATGCGGCCAGCGATCCCTCCGTGCGACGCGACCGCGCATCACATCGCCGCGGGCTGGCCCGCAGGGCGGTTGCGAGTCTTCGAGAAACCGCCCGCGCCTTCAGTTCGCCGGGACGCGGATCGCGAGCGAGGGACATTGTGGAGTGATCCGGTTCCTGAAGACCGTCGGGCGTCCATGGCACATTTCCGACGTCGTCATCGTGGGTGGTCGAGTCATCCATGCCCCGGGGAGCGATCGATGTGAATGCCGGGGTTTCGCTTCGTTCAATTTTGGCGACTCCGTTCAATAATCGATGGTTCCGATTTCGAGCACCGGAGGTGCGGCCGATGTTTGCCAGGGGCGCAAGCCCCTGGTGGGCGAACCCGACACCAAGCCCCGGCGGGGCGACAGAGGTTCTGTCGCCCCGCCGGGGCTTGGCCCACCGTGAGCGGACCAGGGGCTTGCGCCCCTGGCAAACATCGGCCGCCGCTCCGCGGCTACCAAGACGCTTTTGCACCCGATGCCATACTATCGTTGGACAACCGGCCCCGCGGGGAGTCGACGTCGGGCGGGCTTGGCAAAGCAAAGGTCGGCGGCGCCGGGCATCGGACAAGCCTAACGATCGATGCTCAAGTTCGGCAGGGCCTTCTCCAACTCGCGGACTTGATCGTCGCTGACGGCGGTCTGGCGGAGGGACAGCCATTCCAATTGTGTCAATGCCTGGAGTGGCCGGAGGTCGCTGACGGCGGTCTGGTCGAGGTACAGCGCTTGCAGGTGTGTCAGTGCCTGGAGTGGCCGAAGGTCGCTGACGGCGGTCTGGCTGAGGAACAGCGTTTGCAGTCGTGTCAGTGCCTGGAGTGGCCGGAGGTCGCTGACGGTGGTCTGGTCGAGGTCCAGCGTTTGCAGTCGTGTCAGTGCCTGGAGTGGCAGAAGATCGCTGACGGCGGTCCGTTGGAGGGACAGCGATAGCAGTTGTGTCAGTGTCTGGAGGGGCCGGAGGTCGCTGACGGCGGTCTGGCGGATGTACAGATATTGCAGTTGTATCAGTGTCTGGAGGGGCCGGAGGTCGCTGACGGCGGTCTGGCGGAGGGACAGCATTTGCAATTGTGTCAGTGCCTGGAGGGGCCGGAGGTCGCTGACGGCGGTGCCGTCCAGGTCGAGAATATCTAGGGCTTCCCGTTCCGTCTCGCCCCGTTTCGAGTCGATGAGCCAGTTCGTGTATGCCTCAGTGGCGCGGCCGGGCAAGTCGGGGTCTTGCCAACGAATGCAGGTGTCGGTGCCGAGCATCTGGAGGAGCAAGGCCGCGGCGTGCGGGACGGTCCCCTTGCCGAGTTTCGCGGGATCGAGCGATGGGAAGAGATCGAGCGCCAGCTCGACGGTCAACCCCGGGTCGGGCGATTTGGAAAGGATGTCGAAGAGTAGCACGAAGGTCTCATTCCAATGCGCCAGTCCGGTTTTCTCGCGCAGCGCCTCGATGTTCTTCGCGTCCTTCCACCACGAGCGCCGGCCGACCTGCCCGGCGAGGTGCCACGCGGCGAAGAACTCCTGGAACGACAGGTGCACGAAGCGGAACTGGCCGTCGTCGCTTTCGGTGAGCAGGCCGGCGCGGAATTTCATGTGGTCGACGATCCGCTCGAAGAGATCGGCGCGCTCGCCCGAACTCGGTGGCGGTGGGGAATCGGTCCAGGCTCCCTCAAGCGCCCGGCGCAGCTCGGCCGCACCGAGTGAGACAAGGCCTCGAGATGGCCCATCCTCGGGCGTTCGTCGACATTGCATCTCGTAGCCGACCGCGCCCCACCAGCGCAGTTGCAGGTCCACCGGCACCGGCACCACCGGTAGATGCCGCTTCGTCGGGATCGTGAAGACGCACCCCTCGGCGATGCGTCGATACAATTCGTCCCGCCCGTTCGGCAACACCCCTTCGTTGCGATGGAGCACCGCCGCCAGCGCGAGCAGGTACGGCACGCGCGCCAGTTGCAGCGTGTTCGCGTTCTCCTGGATGGCGCGCACCAGCCGGTCGGCGGCCTCCTGCGCCGCGTCCTCGTTCCGCGGGTCGGCGTACCACCGCTCCACGTACTCCCGGATGCGCCCGAGGTCGAACGGCAGGACGTAGTACCGCTGCTGATCGAACACTCGCTTCACGTCTTCCTTGTGACGGAACTCCCGCTCCTCCGTCGATTCGCCCGCCTCGGCGCGCGGCTCGAGCGGATCGACGGCGGCGAACTCGTAGCCGATCACGCGCGAGGTCGTCATCCAACGGCAGCCGCCGTGGCGCGCGATCCCTTCGTAGATGGCGCGAACGTACTCGGCGCGACGCTCGGTGCCTGCGATTTCGTCGAAACCGTCGAGGAAGACGTAGACGCGTCCGGCGGTCATCTCCTCGAGGAGCAGGGTCCACTCGCGGTCGTCGAGCGACTGGCCAAGGTGAGTGGCGCGGAACGCGGCCAGCAGGGCGTCCCACGTCACCGGTCCGTCGATGGCGAGGTCCCGCAGGATCAACGGCAGCGGGATCAGATCACCGAGCGCCGAGCGCAACGGACGCGGGGCCGGGTCGGCGAGGTGGTCCGCCACCCAGGCGACGATCGTCGATTTGCCCATCCCGCCCGGCCCGAGCACGACCAGCCGCGAGTGCTTCGCCAGGATTTTGGAGAGCGGTTCCCCCAACGTATAGAGCCGTTCTTCGTCGTTCGGTTCGACCTCGCGCGTCGCGAGCAGCGGCTCGACGAACGCGTCCACCAGCGCCATCGGCACGACGTTCGAGGAATTGTTCGCGACGATCGGCGCGACGTGGCCGAACTGTGCCCGCACCGCGTCGAGGTAGCGCCAGAGCCGGTCGTGCGTCGAACGCCGGGGCCAGGAAAATTTCGTCGGCGCGGCAGCCGGCTCCGCCGATTCGCGGCCGAGCAGGTCAGCCCAGTCGGCGATCTGGAGCTTCCGCGCCACCGCCTTCACCGTGGTGAGCGCGACCGAGGCGCCGTCCTCCATGCGGCCGACGGTGCGCTTGGAGATGCCGCAGTGGGCGGCGAACGCGTCCTGATTCATGCCGAGCTGTTCGCGGAGCGTCTTGATCTTCGCGGCGTTGACCGGTTTTCCCATGACTCTATTCTGACGGTGCCGGGCGAATGGACAAGACCGCTGGCAATTTGATGTCGTCGAATTGACAATCTTCTGGCGGAACAGGCATACCCTCGGCGGTCCCTCGCCGAGGGGGCTATTGGACGTTCACGGGTTGATAATCCTCACGCGCGGGCGAAAGAACGTCTGGCCGCTGTTGCCCTTCGGGTCGATGACTTCGACCCGTTCGAGGCGCGGATCCCAGCCGCAGGGGGTGACGCGCACAATCGGCGTGTCTTGAGTTTTCGGGGTCCGCACCGGAGGCGGGATGGGAACGAGTATCACGATCAGGAGGTAGCGATCGGCCAGCATGAAATGGCCCTCAGGGACGGGACGGGATGGCGAAGGGCCACCCGCTGCCTATTGTAAACACATTGATGTCGTAAAAGTCGATAAATGACAGATTCAACTGTCCATATCGACATAAGTC
Source organism: uncultured Alcaligenaceae bacterium (assembly GCA_964453375.1). Classification (GTDB taxonomy): domain Bacteria; phylum Planctomycetota; class Planctomycetia; order Gemmatales; family Gemmataceae; genus Limnoglobus. The sequence goes on along the minus strand of CAYVRB010000033.1, from coordinate 19,910 downwards.
GATTAAATAAGGGAACTTAAAGACGATTTTTCTTTTTCGATTTGCTTGTGGACACTCTCACAAGTTCGAGTGGGTCCGTCAGAACGTGTGGGTCCGCCGGGGGGTGGCGCGGAGGCGGCGGACCCACTCGGCAATCTCGCCTCACGGCATCGTCGCCGCGAAGTTCACATCCCCGATCAGGCACGGGCGTTTGTACTGCTCCGCCGAGCCGCCGGTCTTCTTCAGGCGATCGATGTCCCACTTCGCCCAGTGGCCGGCGGGGATGACGCGAACCCGCAGCGGGCCGAGCCGGGCGCTGTCGCGCTTGGCGGCGTACTCGATGTTCTGCACGCCCAGCTCGCGGTCCAGCTCTGCCAGGAAACGGTTCAAGCGAGCACCGTCGGCCGCGTCCGGTTCCTCCAGGAAGATCGCGTAGTACGGCTGCGCGTCGTCGAAGACCGGCGCGAGCGTGTAGCCGGTCAACGGCTGCGGCACGAGCTTCAGCACGGCGTCCACGGCCTTCGTGACGTGGTGCTCGCTCAACTTCTCGCCGGTCAGGTTCGCGAAGCGGCTGCCCTTGCCGAGGAACTCGACCAGCGGCGTGCGGCCGAGGAAGCCGGTGACGCGCACGAGGTCCGAGATGTGGTAGCGGTACAGGCCGTAGAGCGTCGTCGGCAGGATGTAGTAGCTGCCGCCTTCGACGATCTCGTGCGCGCCCAGCACGGTCGGCTGCGTCGAGTCGATCTCGGATTCCGGGATGAACTCGAAGTAGTGCGAGAGGATGTCCAGCACGCCGCTGGGCGTGCTGTTCGCGAAGGGGATCGTCATGCGGCCTTCGCTGGCGAGCAGGCCGAGGTCGCGGACGGGCGTGTCGCCGTAGTACTGCGGGAGCTGTCGGAGGTACGGCCCCATGCTGCCGCCGGTCCAAGTGTTGACGATCGTCGCGTCGCTCGGCCAGACATCGAGCGGATAGAGCCGATTCAACTTCTCGGCGATCGCGGCGAGTTCGCGCGAGCGCCCGGGGTTCGGCTTCAGTCGCGGCGCGAGGACGGCGCGCACGTCGGCGGGAATGTCGAGGTCGGCGCGCAGCGTGCCGTCGTGCAGGTCCTTCAGCAATCCTTCGCGCTGGGCATCCAGCGTGCGCGCCAGTTGCACGAGCGTGCTGGGGTTCGCGGCCATGAACTGCGAGACGTTGCGCCCCATCGCGAAGCGGAGCGCCACGTACTGCTTGGCGAGGGAATCCTTAATCTTGCCCGTCTCGTGCGGCACGGCGTAGAGGCGGCGGATCAATTTCATCTGCATCTTCGCGGTGAAGCCGGTGAGGTTGCCGCAGGGGATGTTCGCCGACGTTCGATATTCGTCCGGGTCGCCGACCATCTGCACGATCGGGCGCATGGCGATGCGGCGGCCGCGGTGGTCGCGGTACATCTTCACGCCCCACATGTTCCAGCCGCGTTTGTACGCCTTCAAGTAATCCTGTGTGACGGGGATGAGCTTGCGCGAGGCCGTGGTGCCGCTGGTGAGCGCGAACATCAGCACGCGGGCATCGGCGAGCAGCGCGTTCGTGTCGCCGGCCTGCACCTTCTCGATGTACGGCGCGACGTATTCGTACGGCGCGACCGGCACGTTTCGCCGATAGTCTTCGACCGTGCGGATCGCGGCGAACTGGTGATCCGTCCCGAAGCCGGTGGCGCGCTGCTTGCGGAGAATGCGGTGGAGCAGGGCGTCTTGGACGGCGCGCGGGTCGTCGCACTGCCGCTCGAATCGGCGCAGCTGCCGCCGCACCGGCCACGTGACGAGGCGCCCGACGCGCACGAGGAGGAAGCGTTGGAGGGACATGCGGCTTATGGTACGCCGCCGGCCGCATCAAAGCGCCAGCAGGTCCATCGGCCGGCGCAGCAGGTGCGTCGGCGCCGCGGCCGCGAGGAGCGCCTCGGCGTGGAAGCCCCACGTCGCGGCGGCGGACGCCACCTTCGCCTTCGCGGCGGCCTCCACGTCGCGCGTCTCGTCGCCGACGTAGAGCAGCGCGGCGCGGTCGATCCGCTCGGCCTTGCGGATGCGGCGCAGCGCCTTCGCCTTGCCGAACAGCTTCGGATACCCGACGACGAACGCGAAGCGATCCTCGACGCCGTTGGCGCGGAGGCAGGCTCGGATCGCGTCCTCGCGGTTCGAGGACAGGATGCCGAGGCGCGCGCCGCGCTCGGCGAGGCCGGCGAGCAGGTCCGCCACGCCGGGGACGAGGACGAGGCTCGGCGCGTCCTTCGCCGCCTCCTCCTGGAAGGCGCGGATGAGGCGCGGGAGCGTCCAGAAGCGCACGCCCATGCGGGCGAACAGTTCGCGCGTGGGCAGGGTGCGCGCCGTCGCGAGGTCGAGGTCGAGCTTCAGGTGGAAGCGCGGCGCGATCCGCTGGAAGGCCGCGATCGAATGCGCGAGGGAATCGACGAGCGTGCCGTCGAAATCGAAGACGACGTGGCCGTAGGGGAAGGGTGTCCGTTCCATGCCTCCAGCGTAGCGGAGAATCGGCCGGGGTCCCACGCCAATCGCCCCCGGCCGCTAGAATGTCCGCGTGCTTCCCCCACCCGGAGTCTCCCCATGCTCTTGCGTCGTACGTTCCTCCAGGCCGCCGGCGCCGCCGCGCTCGGCTCGCTCGCCGCGCCCCGACTCTTCGCCGCCGATTCTAAAACCGATCTCTTCCGCGTTTCGCTGGCGCAGTGGTCGCTGCACCGCGCGTACCAGCAGAAGAAGCTCGACCCGCTCAAGTACGCCGAGACCACGAAGAAGGAGTACGGCATCGAGGCGGTCGAATACGTCAACCAGTTCTACAAGGACAAGAAGAAGGACGACGCCTACCTGAAGGACCTCAAGAAGGTGGCCGACGATAACGGCGTCGCTAGCGTGCTCATCATGTGCGACGGCGAAGGCAACCTCGGCGACCCGGACGAGAAGCGCCGCGCGACGGCCGTGAGCAATCACCTCCGTTGGCTGGAGTGGGCGAAGTTCCTCGGCTGCCACAGCATCCGCGTGAACGCCGCCAGCGATTGGAAGAAAGGATTCGAGGAGACGCAGAAGCTCGCCGCCGACGGCCTGCGCAAGCTCAGCGAGGAAGGGGACAAGCACGGCCTGAACGTGATCGTCGAGAACCACGGCGGCCTCTCCAGCCACGGCGGCTGGCTCGCCGGCGTCATGAAACTCGTCGACCACAAGCGCTGCGGCACGCTCCCCGACTTCGGCAACTTCAACATCGGCAAGATCGAGGGCCAGCCCGGCGCCTACGACCGCTACAAGGGCGTCGACGAGCTGATGCCCTACGCCAAGGGCGTCAGCGCCAAGTCCCACGACTTCGACGACAAGGGCAACGAGACGAAGACCGACTACCGCAAGATGCTGGAGATCGTGCTGAAGAAGCACAAGTATTCCGGCTTCATCGGCATCGAGTACGAGGGCGGCAAGCTCGGCGAGCCGGAAGGCATCCGGGCGACGAATAAGCTGCTGGAGGCGGTCCGCGCGGAGATGAAGTAAGAAAGGGGACTGTCACCTTTTTTATCGACCGATTTTCCAATAAATCGGTCGATAAAAAGGTGACAGTCCCCTTTTAATGGCGCAGTTTGTGGCCGGCGGTGCGACCGGCCACAATCGACTCGGAATCGATCGTCACGCGCGCGACGTTCTCCTTCAGCTTCGCGGAGAGCGCCCTGCCGGCGGACCCACCCCCTCTATCGGGGTGGAAGCGCGGCCCACGGAATGCGATATGAGTTTTCCGCCGCTTATGCTGCGACCCGCCTGAAATGTGGTCACTGCCAGCTCTCAGGCGCTAATTGGATCACTCGCAGACGACGACGGATTCGGCACCGGCTCGGGTGGCGAGAGCGGGTAGTATGTCGTTGGCGGAATAACGCAGGAATCGGACCGACCCATCGGCGAAGGCGAAATGCGACCCACCTGAATGCGGCGACCAAAACTGGAAAAGTGCACATTCGTTCGAGAAACGGGCGGATCGAAAGTGGTACGGTCCCGGCGAACATTTAAGATAATCGCCGGACATGTTCCGTTCTCGTACTCCGAGAAGCATTTCTCCCGTGCCATCGTGGTAGAGTCCCCAACCGCGATACCACCACCCTAAGCGAAAGTCCGCGGAGGGGGGCCGTTCGCCAATGAGTAACGTATTGCTCAATCCGTCAAGAATGTCGGGCCATCGGATACGAGAATCGCTGTGAAAAATTCCGTCCTTTTGGATGAAGTTCGTGCCGCTGACGCCCAGGTAGGAACTAAACGCGGCAGTGACGCCGTTCACGTTCTGCGCGAAAGCGACGCGGTCGTCGGACGGACAAAGGAAACTCGGCACGACACGCTTGAGGAGTTCACCATGGGGCATGTGTCCAAAGAACACCGTCGGGCGCGGATCCGTATGGAATGCATCTTGAATTTGGGTCCAAACAGACTGCTGTTCCACGAAGGGTAATAAACGGGCAGTCCAACTGAGATAAGGTTGTTCTTTGGGTCGGGCATCCGAAGAATACCCTGCTGGCAGTCGGTTATGCGTAGAATGGAATTGTTCGTTCGATAGGGCCAATTGACGAAGCAGGTTCACGCATTGTGCGCGCGCCGCGGACGCCCGCGCCTTTTGGACCGCCGAGAGGATAAGTCCCGTAAGTAGCCCAATTATGGCGACGGCAACTAGAAATTCCAGGAGTGTGGCACCAGTTTTCTTTGACATAGATGATCTACGATGAAGTGAAATCGTTGATCATTGAATGTAATTCGTCACTCGTAACAGGTGGACGGTTGAATGGCAACCAAAGGTTGGTTCTCCGGATCTGAGAAATCATGAGCTTCATATTTCACGTCAGTGGTCGTGGCATTCGGAAAATCCCCATTCGTACACAACAACGTACAGACGAAGTATCGCTTCATGAACAAGCCATCGGCGATATAATCTGCGCCGAAAGTTCCACCGATGCACGACCTGGGCCAAACATTGGCGTCCGCATTAAAACAGGCAATCGCCTCGCCGCCGTTCATGCGGACGTATAAGATGTTGTTGGTGGTAAAAATCGTAGGAGTACCTTTATTATGGCTGTACCCCTGCCAGATTTTGCAATCGCAGACGACGCATGCGCTCGGCTCGAAGGCGCCTTTTGGGACGGGAGCGGCGGTAATGCTGGTATGCACGACGATGGCCATGCACGCCGCCCCGATAGCCGCGATGCGGCACATGGTTCTTAACATCGCAATACCTCGTGAGGGGTGGAACGAAAGACTTCGATATTTCACTTTTGCTTTCGAGCATATTTGATTGTAAACCAACTGCCGATTAGCAAAATGAGTATTATTAAGCTGATTCGGCCCCATTGAGCGAATCCGGTCGACTTGGTTTCACGGCCCACGATTGGTATTTCTGATCCATCGCGATCAATTTTGACTTTCGTTTGTGAAAGGGGAACCTCAGGCGAGGACGAATCCGCGGTATAGCCGATCTTATTTACAACCATTCCGGGCGATGGTTCGATTCGCATGTCTGCGACCGGCAATTTTTCTACGTGCTTGACCGATAGGACTCTAGAGATTGATTCAAAACTGAGCGTCTTGGCACTGTAGGACGAATATGTCCAACCGGTCACGTCGTTTTTTGAATTGGCACTGTCGCCGTAGTCAATCGCAAGTTCATAAATAGGAGACCCATTTAGGGCTTTCTGCATTCGTCGAATATTGTTTACTCGATCGATGCCGATCGACAATCGGATGGATGCCTTATTACTTCCGGCTGGGACACAATCAAAGAACTTCATTTTCACGTCGGGCTGCAGTTGAGACAAGCGGAGTAAGTCCTGGGCATCGAGCGGAGCCGGTTCGTGGAATTGACCGGGATAGAATGTTCGCGAGGCCGACAACGGGCAGATTCCCCCGTTAATCAGCAGCGGATAACTGGAAAACTCGATGGCATGCGACGAAAGAGGACCGCTGATTATGGCGAAATCGGACTCTCGACCGTGTTCTCGGCCCACGTTCGTTTCGCCCGTGACAGGCCATTTCGTGCTTTTCAGCAAACCTTTGGCAAACACTTTTGTGGCGTGGTATTTCTCCACGTTGCCGGTCTGCGGATCAACATCCGACAATGTGTCCCAATAAAATTCGCCCGTCCGATAGTCGATCCCGATCTTCTGCCGTTGAACGTAGCTTTTTTTGCTATCGACAAGTCTGCCGGTCGCTTCCCAGACTTTCAAATAACGTGCAGTTGTTTCTACTTCATATTCAATGACCTTTGTATTATCTCGTCGCAATTTCATGGCATCCACCAAGTCCTTTGCCGACTGGGCGGACGAAGTAGGGAGAACCAGCAACGGGATACAAAAAGCGATGAAGTATTTCATGCGTATCGTACCAGGCTAGCAAATGCGAAATCAGCTCCAGGCGCCATCGACAGTTATTTCCATGCCACTATCTTGAACAATACCCTCCGTTACAACTTTCAACGGTAGTAAGGTCGAGAACGGTCCAGCCATTTTCGGCTCGATGGCCGTGATCGAAATTCGATAGCGATCAAGCCCTATTTTATCGCATCGCGTACGTAGGTGATCATTCGAGTTGATGATTTCGAGTCCATCGCACGGGACGTGCGATTGGACGATGACTTGCCGTGTTACTCCATCGCTCCCTCGAATCTTATTATCGCCGAAGTGTGTATGAGACTCGCTCAACGTTAATCGACTGAGAATAGTTCCTTCGACCTTGTAAACGCGAGGTCGGCCTCCTTCGATCAGCAATCGAAATGTTAGGCTTAATTTGCGACGCGACAATTCCTGCTGAATGGATAGCCTGCTCGAAAGGTCGGCGTTAAAGCTCAAATTGACTTGTCCGTGCGCTGGAATTGTAAATTTTTTCGGAGAGATATCGTGGCATCGGCAATCTGAATAGACATCGAGTATTTCCAAGGAACGAGATGAACCGTTGTGCAACGGAACAACGATCGTCGCTCGTTTCGATTCCCATATCTCACCAATGTCAATCAACGATTCGGGATAAGAAACATCCGCTTCGTTAGACATCGCGAAAAGCGTGCGGGGGGGGGGGGGGGGGCATTATCGCGC
>CAYVRB010000033.1:0-12836 GCA_964453375.1 uncultured Alcaligenaceae bacterium | reverse complement strand
AAATGAGAGGCCGCAGCCAAGGATCGGGAGTCGAGTCGTGAAGCAGATCCTCCAGAACGCGCGCACCGGCGCCCTCGAGCTCGTCGAGGTCCCCGCCCCCGCCGTCGGCCCCCGGCGCGGCCGCGTCCCCCCCCCCAACACCCGCCGGGCGCGGGGGCCACAGTCTCGCGCTCGTTTCGGGCCGAACGACCGAAATGGCTACCCGCGGTGGCTGCAATGCCCGCTAGGACCATCGTCAAGGCTATGGCGGTTCGATTTGCCATACTCGTATCGTAAACACGCAATCTTGCTCACGTCAAGTAAAAAAACGTAGATCATGACAGATATTTGGTGATGCTTTCCGCCTCCCCCCTTCGACTGATCGCCTTATGAACAGCAGGCCTTACTAAAGGGGACTGTCACCTTTTTTGTCGACCGATTTTCAAGAAATACCCTCGATAAAAAAGGTGACAGTCCCCTTTCCGATAGTTTGAGTGGATTGCCAAGGCCGATTGCGTCGATCCTTGTCCGGGGTTCCGTCGGAACCCGACCGCGAACGCGGGTTCGCGGTGCCGCCCTTCCGGCGACCCGGGGCATGGGATGACGCGGAGTCCCGCGGATTGGCTCGAGCGAACGGTGCGGGCGCTCTGGATCGCCACGTTCGTCTTCGTCGTCGTCAAGGCGGCCGTCGCCCCCCACAAGCACTCGATGTATCCGAGCTACGCGCAGACCACCCGCGAGTGGGTGTCGAGCGGGCCGTTCGCGTCGATCCACACCGTCCAGCACCTCCCTTATTTCAGCGACCTCGTCGCGCCGTTCGCCCTCCTGCCGGACCGGATCGGAGCGAGCGGCTGGGCGCTGGTCGTCTTCGCCGTCTACGCCGCGGGGCTGCGCGCGTTCCTGGCGATCCATCCGCCCGCGCTCCCTACCGGCGGCGCGGGCACGCAGCTCGCCCTGCTGTGCGGCCTGCTGGTCGGCGGCGGCAGCCTCGCGAACCATCAATCGAACGTGCTCATCGCGGGGTGTTGGCTCTGGGCGGCCGTCGCCGTCCATCGCGGGCGCTGGTGGTGGGCCGCGGCCCTGTTCGCGATCCCCGGTTTCAAAATCTACACGCTCGCGCCCGCGCTCGTCTTCGCCGCCCTCTATCCGCGTCAACTCGGCGGACGCCTCGCGGCGGCCGTCGCGGCGACGTTCGCCGTGCCGTATCTCCTCCACCCGGCCGCGGCGGTCAACTACCGGTTCGAAGCGCTCGCCGGATATCTGACCAGCGGCGATCACTATCGCATCTTCCAATTCCACACCCTGTACGAAGCGTGGCGGACGTACGTCGGCCCGATCGAGGCGCGTCGCTTGCTGCCCGCGCAGGCGCTGGCCGGACTGGCCGTGCTGCCGGCGCTCTGGCGGATGCGGCGGGCCGGCCGCTCCGAGCCGGACGTCCAACGGACCGGCTTGTTCCTGGCGTGCGTCTGGTGCGTCTCGTTTGGTCCGTCGATCGAGGCGCCGACCTATCTGCTGGCCGCGCCGGCGTTCGGGTGGTGGCTGGGGCGGTCCGCGATGGGGCCGCACTCCTCGAGGCTGGCCGCGGTGCTCGTCGCCTCGGTGATCTCGCTCGCGGGATCGCCGTTGTATTCGCTGGAGCCGGCGATCCGTCGAACGCTCACGCAGTACCAGGTGCCGTTCCTCGCGATCTCGGCGTTCTACCTGGGGCAGATCGCCGTGACGCTCTGGTCCGCCAGTCGATCCGCGCCGAACTTGCAATCGAAGCGTGATACGGATTCGGAGTGGCCGGCGGAGAGCTCGACTCGAAAACGGGCCGCTTGAGGATGCTGAAGACCCTGCAATTTTCGATTCTTGGGTTTCTCGCCTTCGAAAAAAAGTTGTTCGTAGCATTGTGCCGATCCACGCAAACTCAAGAATCTTCGTGTCCGGCCCCGATGCAGTGACCATTGATCTCAAGCGAATTTCTTGAAGGCAAGTCGACTTGCGAAAGGTGAATGAGCGGTCTGACATCCGCCGTTCTATCTGGCAGCTTCGCCATCGGATCACGGCGAGCCGCGGTGGAACAATCTCCCTTGACCAAGCCGCGTGTCGGCTCTCATTCGTCCTTCCCCGTCCCAGTGAAACGGGTATACTGACTCCGAGGAGGGTGAGCGATGGCCGCGATCTTGGAACCGATGAAACTGGACTGCGCCGTGTCGATCGATGCGGAAATCCCGAATCGCCCGAAGTTGAACGACGCCGTCCAAAGCGCGAGTGATTATCTTCAGCATTTGATCGCCAAGTACCCCGAAGTTCGAGCGGACGGTCGATCGCTGACTTGGAAATACGTTCGCTTGCCCGGCGAGGAGCCGGCGCTTTCCGCATCGTTCGAAGAGCATGACGATTACGGAACCCGGAGCAAAGCCTCGGCGATACGTGAGTCGCAGCTTTTGGATCCGACGAATCAACGCATTTTCATCCAAGATCTCTTGCGCGCGGTGATCCACGTTCGATCCGACCAAATCCTGCGAAGCATGAACCGTCGTCTCCTTGAACTCGAGGAGGGGAAAGCGAATGGCGAGCCAAGCTGAATTGATCGCTCGCGATGCGAAATTGCTGGCCGAAACGAACAAGATCGAATTGGGATTACTTTCCTCGAAAGTCGACGATCTCGAATTGCTCGACCTCCGCGATCGCGTCGTCGCGCTCGAAACGACCGTCGCCGAACTCAAGCGTCACAAGGAGGAGTCCGAAAAGCGCAGCTGGCAATTCGTTTACATCGTCGTCGGTGCCGGATGCGCGATCGCCGGCGGCATCGTCGTTCAGCTTGTGACCTCGTTCCTCCGCAAATGACGCCCTTCCCCCCCTTTACCGTCATCGACCCGGAATTCGGGCACACCCTCGCCAAGGTGCTGCGCTCGCGGCTGCACGAATCGCTGCCGTCGTGGACCGACGTGAAGGCGACGATCGAACGCCGCCGCGTGACGATCAACGGCGCCGTTTGCGCCGATCCGGCCCGGCGGTTGAAAGAGGGCGACGTCGTCGAACTCCTCGCGAAGCCGGCGGCGCCGCCGCGGAACGCGACCGTCGATTCGCTCGTCCTTCGCCACTTGGACGAGCACGTCGTCGTCGTCGAGAAGCCGTCGGGCGTCAGCAGCGTCCGCCATCCGGCGGAGCTCGAATGGAGCGAGGAGCGCAAGCGACTCGAACCGACGGTGCACGACCTCGCGCAGTGGGCCATCGCGGCGCAACTGAAGCGATCGGCGAAGGGGCTGCCGCCGCTGCGGATCGTCCACCGCCTGGACAAGGAGACGAGCGGCCTGCTCGTCTTCGCGCGCTCCGTGCTGGCCGAGCGCGAACTCGGCCGGCAGTTCCGCCAGCACACGGTCGTGCGGCGCTACCTCGCGGTCATCGCCGGGCACGTCACGCCGCGCACCATCCGCAGCACGCTCATCCGTGATCGCGGCGACGGCCGACGCGGCAGCACGAAGCAGCCCGACAACACCGGCAAGGACGCCATCACGCACGTGGCCATCGAGGAACGCCTGCCGAAGCACACGCTGCTCTCGTGTAAACTGGAGACGGGCCGCACGCACCAGATCCGCATCCATCTCTCGGAGGCGGGGCACCCGGTCTGCGGCGAAAAGGTGTACACGAAGAACTCGGCCGGCGAACTTCTCCCGAACACGCCGGCGCCGCGATTGGCGCTGCACGCGACGGAGTTGGGCTTCGCGCACCCCGTCACGGGCGAGGCGCTGCACTGGACGATGCCGCTCCCGCCGGACTTGGCGAAGTTCGTGGAACGGCTTCGAGGGAATCAAGGCGTTGGCCACAAAGAGGCTCGAAAAGACACGAAATATTGAAGACCCGCACTTCGCTTCTTCTCGTGTCTCTTCGTGCCTTTTCGGGGCCTTCGATTTCATCCGAGGAAACCGTTGTCATCCGCCGTCCAGTTCGTCTTCGATCAGGATCGAGTCTTCGCGATCACGTCGGAGGCCGTGTATGGCGGACCGATCGCCGGCGGGCTGTCGCGTGAGGACGTGGCGCGCAAGTTGAACGCCGGAGACGATCCGGCCACGGTCCTCGGCAACGCCGCCGCCACCGGCCGCTCGCGCATCGCCCGCGAACACATCCGCTCGATCCACTGGATCGAGGATGCGGGCTTCCTCGTCGTGAAGCAGAGTTGGCTCTGGGACCCGATCCGATTTCAATTCACCGACTCGAAGCGCGGCCGCGAAGCGTTCGAGGGGCTGTGCCAGGAGCTGGCACCGGAACGGCCTGTGACGAAAGGCCGGATCGGCATGCATGATCTGCCGGTCGATCCGAAGGTCGCGATCGGCCTGCTGCTGGCGTTGCTCGGGCTGGCGACGGTGGTCTGCGGCGCCGTGGATGCGCTGCCGGGCAATGCCAAGGTGAAGGGCGGCGCCGTGGCAGAAGTGTTTGCCGATTTCGGGCGCTCGCTCGGCCCGGAGGCGGCGTTCGGCGTCGGCGGGCTGGGCATCGTCGCCGCGATCGCGCTGCTGGCCGTCTGGTTCGCAAAGCGGCCGACCAAGGAGTTCGTCAAGGTACGCTGAATCACATGTACTGGTGAGCGCTCGGCTTGATGATCAGTTCCGGGATCGAGACGTGCTTCGGCAGCGATGCCACGAACAGCACCGTTTCGGCCACGTCCTCCGGCTTCAGGATGATCGCCCGCGCCTCGGCGCTCACCGGCTTCGGGCGGTACTCGAGGATCGGCGTGTCGATCTCGCCGGGGTAGACGTTGCTGACGCGGATGCCGCTCTCGCGCTCCTCGTTCGACAGGCACATGCCGAGGCCGCCCTGCCCGAACTTCGAGGCGACGTACGCCGCCCCGCCGAGCGGGTTGCCGCGCTTCCCGCTGATTGAGACGACGTTCACGATCACGCCGTCCTTGCGTTCGAGCATCCCGGGCAGGGCGTAGTGCATGCAGTAGAAGGTTCCGTCGAGGTTTGCCCGGATCATCTTGTCCCACGTCTCCGGCGTCAGCTCGCGCATCGTCCGCTCTTTCAAGTTCGTCCCGGCATTGTTCACGAGGATGTCCACCTTGCCGTACTGCTTCACGGCCGCGTCGATCAGATTCTTGCATTGGTCCGCGTGCGCGACGTCGCATTCGACGGTCAGCATCTTGTGGCCGATCTCCTTCGCGGCCGCGTCGAGCTTCGACTTGTCGCGCCCGGCGATGACGACGCTCGCCCCGGCCTCCAGGAACGCCTTCGCGACGGCCTTGCCGACGCCCGACCCGCCGCCCGTGACGACGGCGACTTTGCCCGTTAGCTTGCTCATCGAATTGCCTCCCGCGCGCGGCTCCGAAGACTACGCCGAGCGGCGAAACCTGTTTTAGGTAGTATATTTTGGTTGTATCAAACTATTCCCGTGGCCCGGAGATTTCGAGATGCTGTCCGCCGAAGCCCGTCGCAAGACCGAAGAACTCACCGCCGGACTGGCCCAACTCCGGAGGTCACTTTGACATCCCCGGCAAGCTGAAGCAGCGCGAAGAATACGAAGCCAAGATGGGCGAAGGCAGCTTCTGGGACAACCCGGACGCCGCCCAGAAGACCATCCAGAAGGTGAAGGTGCTGAACGCCCTCCTCAAGCCGTACGAGGAGTTGTCGAAGAGCGCCGACGACCTGAACGCCATGATCGAACTGGCGGCCGACGACCCGTCATTTGAAAGTGAAATCGAAGGCGAACTCGCGAAGGCGAGCAAGAAATACGATGCCTTCGAACTCCAGGCGATGATGAGCGGCAAGCAGGACGCCTGCAGCGCCATCGTCACGATCAAGCCCGGCGCCGGCGGCACCGAGGCGTGCGACTGGGCCGAAATGCTCTACCGGATGTACGTCCGCTGGGCGCAGAAGCACGGCTTCGCCGTCGAGGAGCTGGACAAGGAGCCGAACCTCGAAGCCGGCATTCAGAGCGTGCAGTTCCGCGTCGCCGGCGAGTACGCCTACGGCTACCTGCAAAGCGAGATCGGCGTCCACCGCCTCGTGCGCATCAGCCCCTTCGGCGACGGCGGCACGCGGCAGACCTCCTTCGCGGCCGTGGACGTCACGCCGGAACTCGACGACACGATCGAGATCGAGATTCCCGAGAAGCTGCTGGAGATGCAGACGTTCTGTTCCGGCGGCCCCGGCGGCCAGCACCAGAACAAGACGCAATCCGGCGTGCGGCTCATCTACAACTACAAGGGCCAGGAAGTGCGCGGCGAGAGCCGCACGGAGCGCAGCCAGCCGAAGAACTACGCGAACGCGCTCGCGCTCCTGAAGGCGCGCGTCTACCAGATCGAGGAGCAGAAGCGCCTCGGCGACCTGGCAAACCGGTACGACGCGAAGGGGGAAATCGCCTTCGGCAGCCAGATCCGCAGCTACGTGATGCAGCCGTACACGCTGGTGCGGGACGAGCGCGACGGCATCGAGTTGAAGACGCCGGCCGTGCAGGCGACGCTCGACGGCGACCTGGACGAGTTCATGTACGCGTACCTGCGCCACCGCACGGCGAAGGCGCACAAGGTGGCGAAGGCGTCGTAACGCGAGCCGAGCGGCGAGAAAAGTGGCGTGATCGCATTGCACGCTATCTCTGAAGCGGGTGGACATCCGGTCAACGAGGATGCCTATCTCGTCCACGAGCATCCGGCCGAAACCGATTGCTGGATCGGGTGCATCGCCGACGGCCAGGGTGGCCGCGCCGGCGGGGCGCGGGCAGCCCAACTCGCTTGCGAAGTCGTGATGCGGATCGCCGAACGCACGCCGATCGGCATGCTCGCGTCGGCGCGCGGCTGGGGCTATCTCCTGCCCGGGGCCGATCGCGAAGTCGCAGCCGACGCCGAAGCCGGCTTCACCACGCTCGTCGGCTTCTGCATCCGTCGCGGCCGGATCGTCGGCGCGTCGAACGGCGATAGCGCCCTTTGGCTTGTCAACTCCTCCGGCAGCGCGATCCTCACCGAACGCCAGCCGAAGAATCCGCCGGTCGGGTCCAGCGCGGCCGCGTTCGCCGAGTTCACGGCCGAACTCGGCGAATCGTGGCGCGTGCTGGCGATGACCGACGGAGTCTGGAAATACGTCGGTTGGGAACGGATCATTTCCGCATTGCAATCCAGTGGCGGACGGTCGACGGTGTTGGACGATTTGCTTCAAATGGCTCGATTGCCTCGTACGGGTGAACTGCAAGATGATTTCACGGCAATCGTTGTCGAGTGTACCAGGTGAGGTTCAACGGAGCCGCTTCCGCACCATGATGACCCGATGGAAACGAGATCGGTTCAACCGTTCAGGCGAGTTGCCTCGGCCCGTATCTCCCTCGCCAACTCGGCCACCGTTCGACCGGCGAACAGGGCTTCGCGTTCGGCCGTGAAGTCGCCGGAGCCGTTGGTGAACTGGCCGATGAACCGTGCGGTATCGGCGGGTCCCAGCTCGCGCGACAACAGTTGAATCGCACGATTCGTGATCTCGGCCAACGTCAATTGGGGTTCGGGTGTCGTCATAGTCCAAGCTCCGAGGCGAATTCGATCGGCGAGAGCACGCGTAACGGCGGCTTCACCAGCGACCGGCCCTTGCGAAGAATCCGGTCGTCGCACGTGCAGAAGACGGTCGCGCCGACCGTCACGGCGGCGGCCAAGTGCAACGAATCCAAAGCCGGAAGTCCCTGGGCCGCCAAATCCTCGGCCCGTCGTTCCACGTCGTCCGTTTGTGGCTGATGCGCAATCGCCCGGCCTAGAACGGCTTCCGCTTGTGTCCGACGCAGCGGATAAGGGTTCTACCCCAACTTGTAGGTCAGCACATCGGACGATGCCAATCCAACTCCGTTCGTTCGGCAGTGTTCGAGGATCGCGAGGATGGCCGCCGTTTCCATGCGGATGCGGAACTGCGACTGATCGTCGTGAGGCCGCTGAAGCGCGCAGAGATCGAAGTAGATCAGCACTACCAAACTATACCGCCGCAACTCCTGCGATGCAATTCCCGGTGTAACCACCCATTCGCGCATTGTCAGTTGCTCCCGAATCGCTGGACTCCGCCGCCGGGGCGTGTAGAATGGCGGCATCGAACACCGCCGCGCGGCGTTCGAAAGGGTGGGGGCCTGACCGACCTGAAGGCGTGAACCTGGTCAGGGCGGAAGCAGCAGCCATAAGCTCCGGAGGGTGCGGCTCAGGGCACCCCCACTCTTTTGAACGCCGAACGGCATAGCCCACGGACGCTCGTCCGTGGGCTTTTTCGTTAAATGTCTCCATGCCCCGTCTTGATCGCCTTCTCTCATCTGCCGCCGCCGCCGTCGCCCTGATTCGCGACGGCGCCACGGTCGCGTCCGGCGGGTTCGTCGGCGCGGCGCACCCCGAAGCGCTCACGGCCGCGCTCGAACGGCGATTCCTCGCCACCGGAACTCCGCGTGACCTCACGCTCGTCTACGCGGCTGGGCAGGGGGATGGAAAGTCTCGCGGACTCAATCATCTCGGCCACGAAGGGTTGTTGAAGCGCGTCGTCGGCGGGCATTGGGGCCTCATGCCCAAGATCGGCCGGCTCGCCGTCGAGGAGAAGATCGAAGCCTACAATTTCCCGCAGGGCGTCGTCTGCCAACTCTTCCGCGACATCGCCGCGAAGCGCCCCGGCTGCATCACGCACGTCGGCCTCGGCACCTTCATCGACCCCGCCCTCCGCGGCGGTCGGCTCAACGCGCGGGCGAAGGACGCGCTCGTCGAGCGCGTCGAACTCGCCGGCCAGCCGTGGCTCTTTTACAAGTCGTTCCCGATCCACGTTGCCCTCATTCGCGGTACGGCCGCCGACCCGCACGGCAACATCGTCATGGACGAGGAGGCCATCCTCGGCGAAATGCTCCCCATCGCGCAGGCGGCGCGCAACTCCGGCGGCATCGTGCTCGCCCAGGTGAAGCGATTGCAGGACCAGCCAGCGAACCCGCAGCATGTCCGCGTGCCGGGCATCCTCGTCGATCGGATCGTCGTCGCGGCCGAGGGCGAACACGACCAGACCTTCGCGGAGCGGTTCAACCCGGCGTACTGCGAGGCGGGCACGCTCGGTTCCCTGTCGCCGATGCCGATGAACGAGCGACGGCGGATCGCCGAGCGCGCCTGCGACGAGTTGCGGCCGGGGATGATCGCGAACCTCGGCATCGGCATGCCGGAGGGGATCGCTCGCGTCGCGGCCGAGCGCGGCCTGCTCGCCGACATCACGCTCACCGTCGAGAGCGGCCCGATCGGCGGCGTGCCCGCCGGCGGCCTCAGCTTCGGCGCCTCGGCCCACCCGGAGGCGATCCTCGACCAGCCTTCCATGTTCGACTTCTACGACGGCGGCGGCCTCGACTTCGCCGCCCTCGGCGCCGCGCAGATCGACGCGGCCGGGAACGTCAACGTCTCGCGCTTCGGCGACCGCCTCGCCGGCGTCGGCGGCTTCGTGAACATCAGCCAGACGGCGCGCACCGTCGTCTTCTGCGGCACCTTCAAGTCGGACGGATTGGAGATCGCGGTCGAAGATGGCCGCGTGCGCATCGTCCGCGAGGGCCGCGTGCGGAAGTTCGTGCGGGAAGTGGAGCAGGTGTCGTTCAGTGGTGCGAACGCCCTGCGAAAGGGCCAGCGCGTCCTCTACGTCACGGAACGCGCCGTCTTCACGCTGACCGAGCACGGGTTGAAGTTGATCGAAGTCGCCCCCGGCATCGACCGCGAGAGCGACGTGCTGGCGCGGATGGACTTCGCGCCTATCGGTTAGACGAACGGCAACTGCTCCGTCGGCCGCGACGGTCGCGCCATCGCTCGGCCGCTCCGCCAACGCAACGCGAGATACGCGGCGACGGCCAGGACGCCGACGAGCGAACCGCCGAGGAACCACGGGCGGAACTGGCGGAACGCCAGGCGCACGGCCACCGGGAGGACGGACGATCCGACCGGCGTGCCGAGCGCGTCGAGCTCGATGAGCCGGCCGAGGTCGTCCACGCGATAGGTGGCACCGCGGTGCCGTTCGTCGCGTACGAGAGCGCGCTTCGGGAATTCGAGATCGAACGCGTCGGCGTCGACCGTCGTCGCGAAGTCGGTCAGCCGGACGACGGACGTACTTCGGACTTTGCCGGCGCGGGATTCGACGATGGTCCAGGCGTCGGGCACGAGGCCGACGCCGGCGCGGTGGCCGTAAGTCACGTCGATACGGAAGTCGCCGGCGGTACCCTTCGAGAACAGGCGAACGAGCGCGTGGTCGCGCGCCGGATCGAACCAGTAGGTGGTTTCGCGCTGGCCGGCGCGATGTTCGTACTCGTCGCACTTCACGCCATCGACGTCGCGATCCTGCGCAACGAGCCGGAGGTCGGCGGCGTCGCCGCCGAGGAGGCGCCGCTCGTTGCCGCGGAAGTGGATGGCGAGCGGCCTCCGCAGCCAGTCGAGGAAAAGCCAGTCGTTTGGCGCGGCCTCGATGACGCCTCGGGGCGGAGATTCCGGTCCGGCCAGGAGCAGCTTGTGATCCGCGCCGTCGGAGGTGCGCACCTGCCCCAGAGGAACTTTGCCGCCGTGGGCGTTCCCGATCGGATGGTTGAGTTCGACCCGGTACTTCGCGCCGGCGGCGGCCCACCGATTATCGGACTCCCAGACCAGGTCGCGCGCCGGGAGGACCTTGCCGGGTTCGTTGAACCGAGAACCTTTCGGCATGGTCTCGACGACGTGGATGGTGGCGTCGAAGGCGGGCACCTTCGCCGCGCGCCGCGCGAGGGCGGCGACGAGCGCGTCGTTGGCGGCGAGCGCCGGGGCGGCGAGGATCGAGGGGAGGACAAGGGACAGGATGGATCGCATGGCGCGTCTTCCGAAGGATGGCGCCACGATAAACGGACTGGTAACGCCGAACAAGCGAACGGTGAAGAAGACTCATCCCGCCTTCATCGCGGGGGTCGACATTTGGAGTGCGGCGGCTCGACGCCGCTTTTCAATTTCGGACACGGACGAGACGGCCACGAATT
This sequence comes from uncultured Alcaligenaceae bacterium, assembly GCA_964453375.1. Lineage (GTDB taxonomy): Bacteria > Planctomycetota > Planctomycetia > Gemmatales > Gemmataceae > Limnoglobus. The sequence continues at coordinate 1,916 of CAYVRB010000033.1, read as the reverse complement.
GACGGCAAGCACGGAGCACGATCGACGAGTTTGAAGGTCGATCGTCCGAAACGGAAAGCGGCGTCGAGCCGCCGCACTCCATATTTCAGAATCACTTCTTCGGCGGGGCCGCGACGAGGCTGCTGCCCATCAGGGCGTGGACTTCCGTCGAAGCCTTCACCACCACGCTCAGGCTGGCCATGTTGAACGTGATGCTGCACGCGCCGCCGCCCTCGCCCTTCCACGCCCGCGGGTCGATCGAGTCCTTGATCGACTTCACGATCATCTCGGCGTTCTGCACCGCCTGCTGGTAGCTGGCCACGGGGCCGAACTGCAGCGCGTTGCCGAACGCGCCGGTGCCCATCACGAGGTCGCCGATGTAGTACGACCGCGTGATGAGTTCCTTCTCGGCCCGTTCGAGCGTCACTACCTGAATCATCTCCCCCTTCACGACGAACGTGAGCTGGTGGCCCTGGAGGATGGCGCGCAGCGCCGTCCGGGCGCTCACGTTCCCCTTGAAGTTGATCGGCCGCGTGAGGTCGAGGCCGGCGTCCTTGAGCGATTGCTTGTCGATGAACAGCTCCTGGTTCATCTTGTTCGAGAGGTCCTGCAGCGCTTCCTCGAACGGGCGGTCCTGGAGGTTCAGGCTGACGGCCGTCTCCAGCGACTTCAGGATCTGTTCTTCCTTCTCGGTGAGCTGGATCTTGTCCTGCTTCGCGCGGAGTTCCTTGATCTTGTTCCATTCCTCGCGGGGCATGAACTGGATGTCGCCGACGGCGGGGGTGGCGCTCGCGATCACGTCGCGGTGGTTCTTGAGCATCGCGTCGGCGAAGCGCTTCTGGAAGTTCGCGTCGGCCCGCACCTGCTCGGCGGTGTAGCTCTGCATCCCGGCGGCGTCGACGAACGGGTTGCGCGGGTATTTCGCCGCGAGGACCGCGAGCGTGCGGCGCGCCTCCTCCAGCCGGCCGGAGTCCTTCAGGTCGGCGTACTTCTTCAATCCGACCGCAACGTCCTGCGCCTCGGTCAGGTCGTTCTCGTACTTCTGGCGAACGCTCAGCTTCACCTCGGCCATGCGGGGATCGGTGTTCGTGCGCGGCGTCGCGGCCTTCGGCGAGAGCGCGGCGATCTTCGCTTCGAGCTTCTTGTCGAGTTCCGTGCGCTTGGTCGAGCCGAGGTTCGCCGCGAGCGCGAGGTTCGTCTGCGCCGCCTTCAGTACGTCGACCGCCTTCGAGGTGGACACCTTCGCGATGTTCTCGGCGTTGGCGATGGTCGCGTCGACTTCGCCGACGGCCTTCTGCTCCGCGAGCGCCTGCGCGAGCTTCGCCTGCTCCGGCACCTGCGCCTTCAGCGGGAGCGGCACGGTCGCGGCGAGGACGGCGGCGACGGCGAGGGTGCGGATGGTCATGTTTCGCTCTCCGGCGCGGGGCTTCACGGCATTATCGGCGAACGGGGCCTTCCATTCCAACGGGTCCGCGCGGGTCGGCGTTGGTCGGAATCGCGGCCCCGAACGCACCCGCACAACCGGTGCGGCCGAAAAAACCGTTCGATTCGGGAAATTCGGCTTGTCAAGGAAACGTCGTCACGCTATTGGCCTCCGAACTATCGCCCACGGTAGGCGGTTCGAGAGCGGGGGGATTCCGATGGCGTCGGTCTTTCGGCGATGGCTCGCCGCCACTGCGGTCGCGAGCTTCTGCACCCTGTCGGCGCAGGCCCAATCGACTCCCGGCGTCAGCCGCGTGTCGGGCGGGATGAACGCCGCCCCCATCACGCCGCCGCCACTGACGGGCGTGCTGCCGGCCGCGGCGGAGTCGCCAGTGAAGGACCTGACGCCGAACATCCTGCCGGGGCTGTTCGAGCCGCCGGCGGGCGCCGGCGGCGCGGGCCATGGCGATGCGCACGGCGCGGACGCGCACGGCGCGGGCGACGGCGACGCGCAC
>CAYVRB010000032.1:26572-30210 GCA_964453375.1 uncultured Alcaligenaceae bacterium | reverse complement strand
GGGTCGGCGTCGGCGGGCAGCGCGCCGGCGAGGAACCAGCGGTCGAGTTCGTCCGAGGCGAGGCCGGCCACGGGCGCGGGGAAGCCGCCGCGCCAGCCCCAGCGCCGGTCGGCCTCGAACGACGCGCCGAGGACGATCGGCACCGACGCCGGCGGCAGCGCCACTTGCACGCGCGCCGGCGCCAGCGCCACCGCGCCGCGCAGGCGCGGCGGCGCCAGCGACGGATCGCTCCGTCCCGCGTCCAGGAGCGGATAATAAACTTCCAACACCAGCGCGGTCCGCGTCGGCTTCGGTTCCGGCAGCGCCACGCGGTACGCGCCTTGCCCCGCGGCCACGGCGTCGGCGCGTTCGCGATTCACGTACACCGTCGGCGCCGCCGCGCCGCCCAGTTCCAAGTCCACGCCCGCCGGCGACCAGCGCTTCAGCAGGAAGCGCGATCGTGCCTGCGCCGCGCCGTCCGGCGAAATCCAGAACTGGTGCGCCGCCCGTTCGACCACCGTGCCGCCGACGTCCGTCGGTTCCGCCAACTCGAACGCGAGCGGAATCGGCTTCGTGGAACCGGCCGCCGCGAGCGTCAGCCACGGAAGCGAATCGCGCTCGGGCACCGGTTCCGTCGGCCGTTCGTCCCACGGCCCCTGCACCTGCGTCGGCCGCCGCGCGCCCGGCCCCGGCACGCCCCAGACGCGCACCGTCGCCGCCACCGACGTGGCGTCCGGCCAGAAGAACGGCACGTCCACCGCGCCCGGCTTCGCCTCGCCCCGCGGCGGCAGCGGCACGCTGTAGCTCACCGTCAGCGTCGCCTCCTTCGCGTCCGCCGCCGGCGTCCAACTCCAGACACCGAAGCCGTTCGGGTCCAGCGCCGGCGCCGCCTGCAACGCGAGCGGCGCGGCCGGCCCCCGGAACCGCACGGCGCGGCCGATCGGATCGTTCGCCTTCAACGCGATCGTCTGCGAGATCGTCATCTGCCGTTCGCCGAGCGAAATGTCCGCGCGCAACGTGGCGGCCAGTTCGGCGCGGTACGGCTGCCACGCCAATTCGAGCGCCGTCGGCGGCGTCTCGAAGGCGCCGGCGAGCTGCGTCGCGGCCGCCGGCTTCGCCGCCCCCACCGGCGCCAGCGCCGTCGTCGCTGTCGCGTCCCGCGCCCCGCCCTTCACCGCCAAGCCGTCCGGCACCGTCACCGTCACGCGCGTGTCGCGCTCCGTCACGCCGGGGAAGCGCGGCATGGGCAGCGTCGCGTCGATCGCCGTCTCCGGCACGGCGAACAGTGTCTCGATCGTCAGCGTGAACGGCTCCGACGTGCCGCTCGCAAGTCGAATCGTCCACGATCGCCGGCCGTTCGCCTCCGGCCCGCCCAGCACTTCGTCCACGCGGTCGTCCGGTCGGGCGACCGGTTCCCGCCACGCGCCCGGCAGCTCGAAGACGACCTGCTCGACGGTGGTGCGCACGGGCGTGACGCGCAGCTCGGTGCGCAGGCGCCAGCCTTCGTGCGTGAGGTCGAGTTTGTGATGGGGTTGCACGGCGGTGAAGCCGCGCGCGGGGCGAGCCTCGAAGGCGAACGCCGGCGGCGCCGCGCCGGCGGCCGCGTAGCGGAACGATGCCACCGGCGCGTCGGCGCCGGGCACGGTGTCGAGCCGGCGCAGCTCGGCCGCGTGCTGGAAGTTCGAGATGCGGATCGTCGCCGGCGCGTGGACGCGCAGCGTGCCGGTCTGCCGGGGCAGCCCGGCCACGAACGCCACCGGCACGGGGTAAGGACCGGGATATTTCGGGTCCTTGGCGTCCGGCCGGTTCGCGCGCGAGACGGCCGTCACGAGCCATTCCCCCGCGTCGGGCGTGCGCACCGACCAGAGCGGTTGCTGGGGAAGATTCGGCCGCGCGATCGTGGCCGCCGCCGATCCCTCCGGCGCGCCGGGGCGCGTCGCCGTCACCGTCGCATCGGCCGGCAGGTGAAGCCACCATTCGCGCGCCGGCCCGCGCAGCCGCAGCTTCGCCGTCGTCTCCACCTGCGCTTCGTCGACGCGCACGGCGATCTCGCCCTCGGCCGTCGGCGCCGTGTCGCCTCCCGTTGCCGCCGGCACGTCCCACGCGATCTCCAGCAAGTCGATCGGCCCCAGCGGCACGCCGGTGCCGCCCGGCTTCGCCGCATACTTCGCCGCGTCCTCCGTCGCACGCTTCGTCTCCGCCGGCCGACCCGCCTCCGGCGTCCGCGTCCCCACCGTCAGCTTCTTCACCGCCGGCCCCGGCGGCTCGAACGCCAGCGTCGTGATCGCCGCCCGCGGCAGGCCCAGTTCCACGCCCAGCTCGTTCTTCCCGCCCCGCGCCGACGCCACCGCCTCGAACTCCACCGTCACCTTCCCCTCGCCCGGCTGCTCCACCAGCGCCGCCAATCCGTCCGCCGTCAGCTCCAGCAGCGGCACCTTGCCGTCCGGCCCCGTCGCCGCCACCGGCGCGCACCGCTGCCCGCCCAGCAGCACGAGCGCGCGCGGCGCCGTCGTGCGGTACGCGTACTCCACCGTCAGCTTCACCACCGGCTTGCCGCCGCCCGCGTCCACGCGGCCCTGGATCCGGCACACGCTCGGCGGCGCCGGCTTCGCCTCCCGCAGCTTCTTCAGTTGCTCCGTCGCGTCCAGCAGTTGCTGGTACTCCTTCGCCGACAGCAGCACGCCGTCGATCTTCGGCGCCGCCTCGTTCGGGTTCGCCGTGTACAGCACGATGGTGCCGTCGGGCAGCTTGAGGGCCGCCGTCGGTTTCTTCTCTTGTGCGGCGAGCGCGCAGGCGAACAGGAGCACCGCGAGGGGTGGCAAAAACGCGCGAACCGAGGGGAAGCGTCGCGGCACGGTCGGCCGTCCTCAGACCGTGGAGGGAAACCGAGAAACTTGAAGGTCCTTCGCTCGAATCGGACCATTCTGAGTATACCCGCGCCGCAAGGTCGGGCGCTTCGCGAAATTCCGAATCTTCCCCGCCGCTTCGCCGGCCTCCGCAATCGGACGAATTGAACGCGTTGTGCGGCCCGCGTCCCGGCCGGCGCATACGTTAAATCCGGTACAGATTCACCGACCCGAGGCCCGCGACTTCATGCCGTCCACCGATGCGATCACCGTCCTCACCGAACCGCAAGTCTACCTCGTCGGCAAACAGATCGTGCAGGCGCCGGAACTCGAACGCTTCCTCGGCGACCACGGCGTGAACTGGAAGAGTGACAGCGACGTGCCCGCCGAAATCCTCGCCGAGACGGCCGGCCGCGTCTGTTACATGTCCTTCGCCAAGCCCCGGCCCGGCGGGAACGCGACCTACCTGAACCACATCAAGGAAGTCGGCCACGGCTCGGTGCTCGAACACGGCGTCTGGAACCTGCTGCTCACCGGCCTCAGCCGCAGCCTCACGCACGAACTCGTGCGACACAGGGCCGGCTTTGGATATTCGCAACTCTCCCAACGCTACGTCGACGAATCGGTCGCGGAGTACGTCGAGCCGGACATCATCGCGAACGATCCCGACCTCCACGCCGTCTGGCTCGACGCCGTGAAGCAGTCCCATGCCGCCTACGTGAAGCACGCGGAACACCTGAACGCTAACCTCGCCGATCCCGCCTCCGAGACGGCCGCCATGAACGAGAAGGGCATACTCCGCTTCGCGCCCTT
>CAYVRB010000032.1:0-26562 GCA_964453375.1 uncultured Alcaligenaceae bacterium | reverse complement strand
CGCGACGGCCGCCATGCTCCCGCCCGACGCCGACCGCACCACGCGCCGCAAGTCGGCCCGCCAGGCCGCCCGCAGCGTCCTGCCGAACGCCACCGAGACGAAGATCTTCGTCACCGCCAACGCCCGCGCCCTGCGGCACTTCCTCGAACAGCGCGGCTCCACCGGCGCCGAACCCGAAATTCGTAAACTGGCGAATCGCCTCCTCGACGTGCTCGCCCAGGACAGCCCGAACCTCTTCGGCGACTACCAGAAGATCCCCCTGCCCGACGGCACCTTCGAGATCAAGACGCCGTATCCAAAGGTCTGAGGATCACGATCGGGAAGGATTATCACGAATGCGAACCGCCCTGAGAATCGTGGCCGGACTCATGGCTCTCGGATTCATCGCGCTTCTGATCTTTGCCGACCGTCCGACGATGTCTTTGCGAGATCAGTTCGGCATGGGTGTGATTTCGATTGCGTTTGGCGCATACTCCCTGTTCGGAGTCCAAGCCGGCGAACGGATGCTCTCGATTTTTTTTGGCACTCCGACGACCGAGGCGCAAGAGCCGCCTAAGTCGAGTTGACCGCCATTCGACGACAGGTGCCCGACGGCACCTTCGTGATCAAGACGCCGGTTCCTAACTTGCGAGTTTAGCCGCGAGGCGCAGTCCGCGGAGCCGAGCGCGAGGCGACGATTTCCCACCGCACCCCGTTTAGCCGCGAGGCGGAGTCCGCGGAGCCGAGCGCGCAACCTAAGATCACAACTTCCCCTTAATCGGAGTCTCACCATGCTCGTCCGCCGAATCGTGCCCGCCGTCCTCGCGACCCTGCTCCTCATCGCCCCCGTGCGCGCCGACGACAAGCCGCCCCTCAAGAAAGGCGATACCATCGTCTTCCTCGGCGACTCGATCACGCAGGGCGGCGTCGGCCCGAAGGGCTACGTCACCGCCATCAAGACCACGCTCGCCGAGAAGCACAAAGACCTCGGCATCACGGTGATCGGCGCCGGCATCAGCGGCAACAAGGTGCCCGACCTGCAACGCCGCCTGACCAAGGACGTGCTCGACAAGAAGCCCACGCTCGTCGTCATCTACATCGGCATCAACGACGTCTGGCACGGCGAGAAGGACCCCAAGAAGGGCACCAGCCCCGAGAACTTCGAGGCCGGCCTGACCGACATCATCGGCAAGATCAAGGACAAGGGCGCGCGCGTCGTCCTCTGCACGCCGTCGGTCATCGGCGAGAAGAAGTCGAACGCGCTCGATGCCAAACTCGACGAGTATTCCGAGGTCAGTCGGAAGGTCGCCAAGAAGGAATCGGTGCAGCTCTGCGACCTGCGCAAGGCCTTCGTCGACCACCTCGCCAAGCACAACCCCGACGACAAGGACCGCGGCATCCTGACGAGCGACCGCGTCCACTTGAACGAAGCCGGCAACAAGTTTGTCGCCCAAACGATCCTCGCGACGATCGACCCGTGAGCTGCGCCATCCCCCATGGCTCGGTACCGGGGATTCGGCCCCAACGGGGCCACCGGAAATAGCCAGGGGTGAAGCGAGGCTTTGCGAGCGCAACCCCTGGAAGTCGGAGAGGAAGACCGTAGCTCCGAAGGAGCGACCCGAAGGACTTTGGCTCTCCGGGTCGCTCCTTCGGAGCTAAGGGGATTTGCAGCAACTGGACCAGGGGTTTCGCTCGCAGAGCCTCGCTTCGCCCCTGGCTATTTCCGGTCGCACCTTCGGTGCGGAAAGCCGAAAACGCCATCACTTCAAGGAGCACCCTTCTCCTTCTCCAGAGGGACGCTCGCGACTCGGTTGAAGCTGTCGCGCACATCGATTATGCCGGCCGTAGCGATTTTCCCGGCCGTGCGATCCCGCCATTACAGCCGTTACAACCTTCTCCCCCTTCACTTCCGCTACACGCCGTGCGACGCGAGCGAATCGGCGAACGAATACGACCCGGCGCGCGGTCCCCGCTAGTTCCGGCACGACCGGCCTTCCGATAACCACGACGGACGGGCCACGCGCCCGGCGTCGCGAACGCGCGGCGAACAGCAACTGTCCCGGGGATGCCGACGGTATCGATTGTTCCGAATCGAACGACGGTCGCGGCGGAGCCGCCCGGATGGCGTCCCTTCACCGGAGGAGCATCATGAGGATGCGATGGGGTCTTTGTCTGGCGATCGCGCTCGGAGTGGCGCCGCTCGCCTTCGCCGGCCACGCCGGCAGCACGTCCTACGCGCCGGGCCAGCCCGTCGCCGTGGCCCAGGCCAGCCATGCCGCCTGCGATGCCGGATGCGCCCCGGCCGGCGGCTGCTACAAGACCGTCACGGAAACCGTGATGAAGCCGGTCACCAAGACCTGCTACCGCGAAGAAAAGCAGACCGTCATGAAGACGGTGACGGAAAAGGGCTGCCAGACGGTGCACGAAGTCGTCTGCAAGCCGGTCTGCAAGACCGTGATGAAGGAGGAGGTCTGCGTCAACTACAAGCCGGTCTACGTGACCGAGAACAAGAAGGTCTGCGAGACGGTGAACAAGTGCGTCGCCGAGACGTGCATGAAGGAATGCAAGTACACCGTCTACAAGAAGGTGTGCGAGACGGAGTACAAGGAATGCTCCGTGACGGTCTGCAAGCCGGTGTGCGAGACGGTTGTCGAACGGAAGGACTTCTTCGTCTGCCGGCCGGTCTGCGAGGTGACGTACAAGGACTGCACGTCGACCGTCTGCAAGCCGGTGACGGAAACGGTGCTGAAGGACTGCGCGAAGGTGGTGTGCAAGCCGGTGATCGAGACCGTCTGCAAGGACGTGACGCGCACGATCGTGGAGAACGTGGTCGAGACGCACAACAAGTGCGTCGAGAAGGAGATCTGCGAGCCGGTCGTTGAGCAGAAGACGGTGTGCAAGAAGGTCCCGCAGCTCGTGACCGAAACGGTCACGGTGAAGGGCGCCTGCAAGCTGGTGCCGACGTGCGACCCGTGCGCCAGCGGCGCGAACGGCCGCGGCGCGCCGTGCGGCGACGCCTGCGCGAAGGGCGACGGCTGCGCCGACCCGTGCGCCAAGCCCTGCGATCCGTGCGCGAAGCCCTGCAAGCCGTGCGGCCCGAAGGGCGGCCTGCTCGCCCAGCTCTGCGGCAGCCGCGACGACGCCAGCCTCGCCGACAAGGTCCGCGCCCGCCTCGCCGGCCTCGGCGCCTCCGCCGGCTCCTGCGGCGTCCTCGGCAACGGTTCCTGCGGCGGCCCCGGCCTCCACGGCACCACCATGGTCCGCGAACCCGACCGCACCGAAACCCGCACCGTCACCAAGATGGTCGACGTCTCCGAAGTCGTCTCCGTCACCCGCATGGTGAAGCGGACCGTCAAGGAAACCGTCCCCGTCACGACGACCCGCCAGGTCAAGAAGCAAGTGACCGAGAAGGTGCCCACGACCGTCACGCGGATGGTGAAGGAAACCGTCATCGAGAAGGTGCCGACGCAAGTGACCCGCAACGCGATGGTGACGGAAACCCGCCGCGTGCCCCAGACCAACAAGCGCATGGTCAACGGCGCCTACGTCGACGCCTCCGCCTGCGGCGGCGCGGCCGGCACCGGCAGCGCCGGCGAAATCCTCGGCGACGCCGCCAAGGCGATCCCCGCCGCCACGCCCACCTACGAAGCCGGCGGCCCCGGCCGCGTCTTCGTCGAAGGCCTCAAGGTGACCAAGGACGTGGCCACGAACCACACCCGCATGGCCAACGTCGTCGAGACGAAGAAGGTTCCGGTGCAGGTCGAGAAGACCGTCGCCCAGGAAATGACGAAGATGGTGCCGGTGACGACGACCAAGATGGTGCCGACGGTCGTCGAGAAGCTGGTGCCGACGACGGTGTGCAAGATGGAGCGCGTCGAGACGAAGAAGCTGGTGCCGACGAAGGTCACGGAGATGGTGAAGGAGACCGTGACGAAGAAGGTGCCGGTGATGCTGACGAAGCAGGTGCCGGTCTGCCAGACGGTGAAGGTGCCGTACACGACGACGGAGATGGTGCCGACGCTCGTGACGCGCAAGGTGCCGGTGGACAACTGCGGCAACGCCGGCTGCGACAACTGCGGCAAGGGCGGTGCGAAGGACGCTTGCGGCAAGGATGCCTGCGGCAAGGACGCCTGCGATCCCTGCGCCGCGAACGCCTGCGGTCGGCTCGCCAACCTCTTCAAGGCCAAGGCGAGCTGCGGCGAAACCTGCGCCCCGGCCTGCCCGGCCCCGGCCGCCGCGACCGACGCCTGCGCTCCGAAGAAGCCGGTCCGCGAATTCGTGAACCGGATCTTCGGCGGCCGCCTCTGCTGCCCGAAGGACACGTGCGACACCGGTTGCGACACCGGCTGCGCGACCGGCGCTTGCCCGACGATGGCCCCCGCCGCCCCGGCGATGGCCCCCGCCGCCAAGCCGGTCGAGGCCCCGAAGCCGGTCGAGAAGAAGTAACCGATCGGTGCGAACCGAGAAGCCCCCCGCGATCGCGGGGGGCTTTTTTGTTGGATCGTGCTTTCGACGCCGAGACGTACGTCGTTCCCCCGATACACCGCCGTTACACTGCGGCCAACACTTCCCCGCGCACTTCCGTTACACTGACGGTGAACTCCCCGGAGGATTCGGCATGTCCGCGAAAGCATCCCTCCTCGCGCTCGTCGCGGGATTCGCCGCGCTCGGATGGTATGGCCGGCCGTCGCGCCCCGCCGCCGAGGCGCCGCTGCTCGTCTCCAGCGCCCACGCGCACGCGAACCTCACCGTCTTCCTCGTGCGCGGAGCGGACGTGCTCGAGAGCCGCAACATCCTCACGCTGCAGGAGGCGCTGGAGAAAGGCCTCGCCGTCGTCCACGAGACGGAATCCGTCAACCTCCTCGCCGTCGAGAACCTCTCGGCCGACCACGAACTGTTCCTGCAATCCGGCGACATCGTGAAGGGCGGCAAGCAGGACCGCATCATCGCGGACGACATGCTCGTCGGGGCGAAGTCGGGGAAGGTGCCGTGCAAGGCCAACTGCTGCGAGCAGAGCCGCTGGCAGCCGCGCGCCGGCGAGACGGCGACGAAGTTCGACAAGTCCACCGACTTCGCCGTCGGCAACCCGATCAAGATCGCGAACGCCGCCGGCCAGCAGGGGGTCGTCTGGGAGAACGTGGCCAAGACGCAGGCGGACCTGTCGAAGAACCTCGGCAAGGCGGTGACGGCGAACGCGTCGCCGACGAGCCTGCAACTGGCGCTCGAAGACAAGGACCTGCGCGCGAAGGTGGCCGACTACGAGCGTTCGCTCGGCGGGCTGGCAAACGCCTACCCCGACGCCGTCGGCGTCGTGATGGCGGTCAACGGCCAGGTGATCGCGTCCGACGTGTACGGCTCGAAGGAGCTGTTCCGCAAGGCGTGGCCGAAGCTGCTCAAGAGCGCCGCCGTGGACGCCGTGGCGCAACTGCCGACCGGCGCGCCGCCGCTCGCGGAGCGGAGCGAAGCGGTGGCGTTCCTGGCGAGCCGGGCGAACGCGGAGTTCGAGAGCGCCGAGTCGGAAGCGGATCTACGGTTCGCCGGTGCTCAATTTCAAATCATGGATGTGGAGCGGGGAATATCGGGAACGGTCCGGAATCCCGCGAATGCCAACAATCGTGAACTCGATGAACGAGTCAATCCGAACGCGCCGATATTGAACGCGCCGCCGTTGCCCAACTTCAACGGCCGCTCCGCCGCGACGCGGGCGCCGTTGCAATTCACCGGCGGAGTGCCGCAAGAGATCGATGAGGTCCAGAGGCTGAACAATCCGCAGCCGCAACGGCGGGACACGGACAATCTCTCGGAAGATCTGCTCAATCGCAATCCGTCGATCCGCCGCGCCGGGCGGGACGATGGCCGCGTTCGCAACGTCGTGAACGCCCTCGGTCGGCAACTCGATGGCGGCGCTCCTCGCCCCGCCGCCGCGCCTGCCCCCGGCGTCGTCTCGTTCGAGTCGCGCGCCGGCTCGCAGGGCAACGCCCTCCTCCACCGCGGGCAGCTCAAGAAGTGATTCCCTTCCCGAACGAAAGCGGGCCGGGCGATCGCGTGGGGATCGCCCGGCCCGATTCATGTGCCGAGGACAGGACTTGAACCTGCATGGGGTTGCCCCCGCTAGCACCTCAAGCTAGTGCGTCTGCCAATTCCGCCACCTCGGCGTGGGTAGGGCATTATCCGACGGGCCGGGAGAATTTCAAGCCCCGCGCGGCGCTTACGCCGCCTTCTTCGCCCCCTTCTTGGCCGGCTGCGACTTCCAGCGCCGGTGCAGCCAGAAATACTGCTCCGGATGCCGCCGCACCAGCCGTTCGAGCGCCGCGTGGTAGCGCTGCGTGATCGCGCGCACGGCGTCGGGGTCGTCGCGGTAGTCGTCGGGGTCGATGGCGTCCTCGCAGACGATGTCGTAGGGGCCGATCCGGTCGTCCGGGGCGCCGGCGCGGCGGACGGTGCCGACGACCACCATCACGGCGCGGAACTCGAGCGCCATGAGCGCCACGGCCTTGTGGGCGCTGGCGGGGCGGCCGAAGAAATCGACGAACACGCCGCGCGGCCCCGCGTCCTGGTCCGCGAGCGTCGCCACCTTGCCGCCGGCCTTCAGCGCGCCGTCCAGCCGGTCGAAGTCGTCCTTCTTGGCGAGGATCGTCTGGCCGGTGGCCTCGCGGAACTTCAGCAGGAACCGTTCGAGGTACGGGTTGTCGAGGACGCGGGCGATGGCGTAGGTGCGGTGGCCGAGCGCGCCGAGCGCGTAGCCGGCGAGCTCCCAGTTGCCGAGGTGCGCCGTCACGACGAGGCACGGCCGCTCGCCGTCGAGCAGGGCGCGCGTAACCGGGGCGGCGTTCACGAGGTCGCCGTGGTTCCGCCAGTTCCCCATGCGGAACTTGCGGGGCAGGAGGATGATCTCGACGAGCAGCCGGCAGAAGTGGCGGTAGCAGCCGCGCACGAGCCGGTCGATCTCGGCGGGGGATTTTTCGGGGAAGGCGAAGCGGAGGTTCTCGGCGGCGACCTCGCGGTGCCGGCGGTCGACGCGATACGCGAGCGCGGCGAGCGGGCCGGCGAGGCCGAGCGCCAGCCGCAAGGGCAGCGCCTGCACGACGCCGACGAGGGCGCGCACGACAAGGTAGACGAGGAAATCGAGGGCGGGCTGGCGCCGCTTCGCGGCCATCGCGCGGACTCCGTTCCGGGGATCGCCAGCCTACCCACGGCCGCATCGGGTTGTCACTAGCAGTTCAATTATCGTCGTCGAAGTCGTCGGGGTCGAAGCGTTTGTTGTTGCCGCCCCCGCCTCCGCCGCCGAACTGGTTGGCCTTGTTGCCGATGCGGGGGCCGTCGTCGCGATCGAAGTCGCGGTCGCGGTTCCCGCCGCGCGTCAGGGCGATGAAGATCACGAGCCAGAACAGCTTGTCGGCGAGCCACATGAGCAGGTTCAGCGCGCCGAGCGTGGTCATGGCCTCCTGGGAATCGAGGTTGAAGAAGACCATGAACAGGCCGAAGGTGACGATGAAGCTGATGAGGGGCCCGAGCATCCAGCCGATGAAGAAGAGGCGCGTGAAGAAGAAGATGCCCCAGGAGATCATGGAGATGGCGATGAGGGATCGGAAGGCGTTCGTGAGGGTGCCGTATTCGATGCCGCAGACGCCGCCGATGACCATGAGCGCGACGATGACGACGGGGATCGTGACGAGGGTGAAGACGAAGGCGACGCCGAGCAGCAGGGCGGGGTTGATGAGGCCGTCGGAGCGGTTGGCGAGGATGACGCCGGAGGCGATCATGAGGACGGCGCCGAGAAAGGTCAGGAAGATCGGCGCGCCCCATTCCATCATGGCGTTGGTTTGCGCTTCGTCGCGGGCGTCGATGTCCTCCTGCCGCATCCGCGCGCGGTCCTTCTTCGTCAGCCGGGATTTCTTCTTCTTGGGCCGGTCCTCGTCGTCGTCGTCGTCGGAGTCGCGGCGGGATTTGGATTTCGAGCGCGGGCGGTCGTCCTCGTCGTCCTCTTCGATCGGCCGGCGCTTCGACTTGCGCGGCGGCTCGTCGTCCTCGACCGGCCGGCGCTTCGATTTGCGCGGCGCATCGTCGTCGACGATCTCGAAATCCTCGTCCGGCGTCGTCTTCGCCAGCCGCGTCGGGCGCGTGTCGTCCTCGTCCGACGGCTCGACTTGCGGCGCGGCCGTTCCTCCTCGACTTCGTAATCGTCGTCGTCGCGGCGTCGCTTGGCCATCGCACACATCGCGTTCTATCGAATCGCCAACGGGGACGGCTCCCACGAGAAATCGAACGGCGCGTCGGTCGTCTCCTCGCTCTCCTCGCGGTCGCGGAAGACGTGCATGACGCGGAACCGGCTGACGTCGTCGAACTTCGGTTCGGGGTAGGTCTCGGAGCGGAACTCGTTGCCCGGCGCGTAGTCGTGAAACATGACGCGCACCTTCGGGATGCCCTGGAAGTGGCGGTCCTCGGCGCGGAGGCGGCCGCCGTGGACGTCGTGCAGCTCGAAAAGCTCGCGGAGGACCTTTTCGAGCTTGCGGGGGGAGACGCCGTGCTCGACGTAGATGAGGTCGATCTGCGCGGCGCGGAGGATGCCGTGCAGGTGCTGGCGGACGCGGGGGCCGAAGAGTTTTTCGTAGCTGGGGCCGACCGGCCGCAGGATCGCGCCGTGGTCGGCGGACTTGCCCTTGGGCGGCGCCTCCCAGAGCAGCGTTTCGACGAACCACCAGTGCGGAGCGATCCAGAACCCGCCGCCGGCCTCGGGCACGACGAGCGCGGATTGCTTGAGCAGCTTCGCGAGGCACTTGTGGAAGCGACGTCGGAGTTGGATTTCGTCGCGCCGGGCGACGCGCTCCTTCACGATGGAGCCGGCGAGGTCGTCCAGCGAAACCTTGAGCGGCCAGCGCGGATCGAACTCGGTGGCTTCGGATTGCGCCGGCGGCACGAGGCGCAGCGGCACGGGTCGGTCGAGCGGTTCGGGCGCCGGGGCGAAGACGGTGCGGGCGCCCCAGCGGCGGACGAGCCGGGCGGCGCGCACGCGGTCGTCGCGGTCGGCGGCGTTGTCGAGGCGGACGGAATGCGGATCGCGACGGGTCGGATCGACCTGGCGGAAGCGGGCGAACTGGTAGAGGCCGAGCAGCGCGAGGCCGGGCATGAGCCAGGCGGCGAGGGCGCCGAGGAAGCCGGTGACGAACATGGGGGAATCGAAGGACGGCGGGGCGTCGAGCCGGCCGCCGCAGGCCCAGAGGATCAGCGAGCCGACGAGCGTGGCGGCGAAGGCGACGCCGAGCGCGAGGATGCGGCGCATCGGCACGCTGTAGATGGCCGTGCGCCGCGCGGCGCCGCCGGAGCGCCACAGCACGCTGGCGTCGCCCTCCGTCGGCAGCAGGCAGCCGAGGAACCCCGCCAGCGCGATCGCGCCGCACAGCCCGAGGCCGTACATCGGCGGCGTCACGAGCGTGACGAGCAACGCCAGCACCGCGTAGCCCAGCAGCACCGCCGCGTCCGGCGATTGCGGCGCCGGATCGGTCTCGAAGAGCGAGCGGCCCGCATTCGCCTCCAATGCCACCCGGCGCATCCGGTTGTCGAAGACGTACACCGGCAGGTAGACGCTGACGAACACGGTGGCGAGCAGCATCAACCAGAGCGAGACGAGGACGACGAGATAGAGGACGTACGAGGTGCGCTGGCCGAACTCGCGCCAGCCGTCCGGGAAGGCGGTCCAGGCGGCGACGGCGAGGCCGTCGAGCGCGAGGAGGCCGGCGAACGCGAGGTAGACGGTGCGCGGGATGCGCCGGGGCATCGGCGGCGCGCCGCGGAAGTCGACGCCGACGTCGTACTTCAATTGGTCGAAGCGGTTCGCCTGGCGCGTGGCGTAGTTCGCGAGCTTCGTCACCCACGGGACCGGTTCGGAGCGATGCCAGGCGGCGACGGCGAGGCCGCCGAGGAGCAGGGCGACGCCGGCGAGGAGGTCGTACCAATCGGAGGCGGTGGTACGGCCGACGACTTCGAGGCCGACGAGCAGCGCGACGACGCCGATGGCCGTGCCGCGCTCGGCCGAGGGCACGAGGCGGTGGGCGCGAATCCGAACGGCGTCGAGGAGTTTCATGGAACGGTTATTTCATCAGACGCGGCCGGTTTCGCCAATGGTGATTGCGCCGATTCCACGACCGGATGTCAGCTCGCAATGGTTTCACCGAAGAGATTGGCCACGCTCGTGACATCCGCGAATGTACTGTACAACCGCAGACTGCCCGTCAGGACGTAAAAATCGCTGGACGAACCCGGTCGCGGGTCGAACGCGACGTTTTCGGGATGCTCGATGATCGCCCGTTCGCCGCCGGCCATTGTGATCGCGAAGGGACGAAAGGGTTGCTGTCGGAGAAGACGTTGCAACTCCGCTCGAATGAGTTCCACTTTCATGGACGTTCCTCGAATCGACTTCGATACCGGTGGCATTCTAACCGACGGCCGGGGATTTGCCGAGTGTGAACCGCCCCGCGCGGAGGAAGCCGATCGGCCAACGGGTCGCGCCCGATTCGGCGAGGTCGGCGAGGATCTCGCCGACGACCGGGGCGAACTTGAATCCGTGCCCGCTGAAGCCGGCCGCGACGACGACGTTCTCGTTCGCCGGATGGCGGTCGATCGCGAAGTGCCGGTCCGGCGTGAGCGTGTACTGGCAGACCTGCCGCGCCGTGCAGCGGCCGATCTCGGCGGCGAGCGAATCGTTCAGAAAGTCCCGCACCGGCGCTTCTTCCGCGTCGGTGGTCGTCCAGTCCACGCCGTCGGGCGACGGCAGTTCCGGCGCGCCGTAGTGCCGGGCGACCTTCACGCCGCGGCCGTCGATCATCGGCATCCCGTAGAAGGCCCCGCGCGGATGCTCGTAGAGGAAGACCGGGAACCGGTCGCGCCGGAAGAGTTCCGGCTCGCGCGGCGCGAACCAGAGCATCGTCTGCCGCATGACCGTCAGCGGGACGCCGAGGTCGCGCAAGAGGTGAGTCGCCCACGCGCCGGCCGTGACGACGAGCTTCGCACAGTGATAGGTTTCGGAATCGGTGCGCACGGCGAGGCCGTCGCCGTCGGCGCGCCAGTCGCGCACCGGCTCCTCGGTCCGCAGCTCCGCCCCGGCCGCCACGGCGCGTTCGAGATGGGCGCGCACGCATTCCTCCACCATCAGGTAGCCGGCCTTCGACTCGAAGACGCAATCGAAGCCGTCCGGCACGCGGAACGGCGCCGGATCGCGGGCTTCGAGCGCGAGGCCGTGCAAGCGCGCCGATTCCCGGACGCCGGTCACGAGTTCCCCGCCGGCCGGGCCGATCGAGAGGCAACCGGTCTCGACCAACAGGGGCTTCCCCGCGAGTTGCTCCAGTTCGTACCAGCGCTCCCAGGCGCGGCGGAGGATCGGCACGTAGTCGGGGTGTTCGTAGTAGGCGGTGCGAATGACGCGCGTGTGGCCGTGGGAGCTGCCGCGATCGTGGACGGCGGGGAACTGTTCGAGGCCGAGCACGCGCCGCCCGCGCCGGGCCAGCTCGAAGAGCGCCGCGGACCCCATGCCGCCGCAGCCGATCACGATCGCGTCGTAGGTGGGCATAAACGTATCATCCGCGCCGTCGGGGATTTCGCAAGCCATCGCGCAGCGAATCGAATCGGCGAACGGTAAGATGGCGGCATCGAGTCCCGAGTTCCACCATGATCCGTTCCATTCCGATCCTGGCGTTGGTCGCCATCGGTTGCTCGAAGCCCGCCGCCGCGCCGGCACCGCCGACCGCGGCCGCGCCGGCCGGGGCACCGGCCGCCGTCGCGCTCGTGCGACCGAAATCGGTCACGCTGCATTGGACAGTCGATCAACCCGCGACGGTGCAGGCGTTCGAGACGACGCCGCTCGTCGCCAAGCTGCCCGCCTACGTCCGCAAGGTGCACGTCGACATCGGCGACGCGGTGAAGGAGGGCCAGCTCCTCGCGGAGTTGTCCATTCCCGAACTCGACCTCGAAGCCGAGCAGAAGAAGGCGCTCGTGGTGGCGGCCGAGGCCGACCTCGTGTTCGCGAAGAAAGGGATCGACGTGGCGAAGGCGAAGTCGCTGTCGGCGGCGGCGATGATCGAGCAGGCGAAGGCGGGCATCGCCAAGGCCGAGGCGGACGCCAAGCGCTGGGACTCGGAACGGGCCCGCGTGGCGGACCTCGTGGCGCGGAAGGTGGTCGAGGAGCAGACGCTGGCGGAGACGACGCGGCAGTACGAGGCCGCCGACGCGATGCGGAAGGAGGCCGCCGCCCGCGTGACGGTGGCGGAGCAGCAGGCGAAGGAGGCCGAGGCGATGGCCGGCCGCGCCGCCGCCGAAGTGACCGTGGCGGAGGCGAAGAAGACCGTCGCCGTCGCCGAGGCGAACCGCGTCGCGGCGCTGCTCGACTACACGCGGGTGAAGGCGCCGTTCGCCGGCGTCGTCACCTTCCGCGGAATCCACACCGGGCACTTCCTCCAGCCGAACTCGAGCGCGAAACTCGATCCGCTGTTCGTCGTCAGTCGGCAGGACGTGATGCGCGTATTCGTGGACGTGCCGGAGTCGGCGAGCGAGAAGGCAGCGGTCGGCGCGAAGGCGGTCGTGCGCTTCCCGGCGCTCTCGAACCGGGAGTATTCGGCGACGATCACGCGCACGGCGCGGACGATCAGCCCGGAGACGCGCACGCTTCGCGTCGAGATCGACCTGGCGAACGCCGACGGCGCGATCAAGCCGGGGCTGTACGCGACGGCGAAGCTCAGCGCCAGCACCGCGAACGCGCTCGTGGTGCCCGCCGGCGCGATCCTCGTCGCGGACGAGACCGCGTACTGCTACCGCGTGGACGACGGCAAGGCGATCAAGCTCCGCGTGCAGGTCGGCAAGGCCGACGGCGGGAACCTCGAAATCCTAGGCTGGAAGCCGGCCGGAAACCCGGCCGCCGAGTGGAAAGCGTTCACCGGCGCCGAGTCGATCGTCGTGGGCAACCTCGGCGCCCTCGCCGACGGCGCGGCCGTCGGCGAGAAGAAGTAAGTCCAAGAACCCGGAAGGATTCGCCCGACACCTTCGGGAGTATCTTGTGTCCACATCGATCACGCCGGCGGACATCTTGGACGCAATGCGAGTACCATCGCATCCGTCATGGAACGTATTCCAGATCGGCTGCACGTCCTCGCCGTTGAATTTCGCATCGCAACAAATGCGGGCATTCAAATTCGCCTGGGCCTTGGACCAAACAAATGGAATTCGCGGAAAAGAGATCGCCGTTGTCGGTGCGGGATTGGCGGGCCTGACTTGCGGATTGGCGTGTCTTATTCGTGGCGCAAAGAAGATCGCGCTGTACGATCGGAATCACGAGATCATGGCGCTCCAGCATGGAGCGACTCATCGATTTGTCCACCCGATGATTTTTCGTTGGCCCGACGAGAACGCCGAAACGCCCCGTACGGGCTTTCCGATTTTGAATTGGCCCGCGAAGAGTGCGGACAAAATCCGCGAACGCGTCTTGAAAAAGGCCGAACGCCACCTCGAAAAGTGTTACCGCGTTCGGAAGAAATCGAGGCGGAGTCGCTTGTTTCAGTACCGCTTGGGCACGGATGTCCGCCAGGTCATTCCGTTTGGCGATCGCGTCCAATTGCTTGCCGAGGGTCAGGAATCCACATTCGTGCGGGCGCGCAACCAGTACCTCCCGGTTGGGGAAATCCGCAACTATCAGCGCAAGTACGACGTCGTCGTCGCGGCCGCCGGTTACGGCCTCGAAGTCGAGTTTCCGGGCGTCCCGTTCCGGTCGTATTGGCAACTCGACACGCTCTCGCAACCGACGATCCGCGGGACGTGGCCCCGGCGATGGTTGGTGATGGGGACCGGCGACGGCGGGCTGATCGACGCCATTCGGCTGAGGTTGTTCGATTCCGATCAGGAATTGATGACCAAGGTGCTGACCGGTGACACCGCGATCCCGGGATTCGTGCCGCCCCTCGATTGGCATCGGCTCATCGGAATTCTCCGGGCGGACTTGCATCGCGTCGATCCCGAAATCCGCAAGGAATTCCAATACGAGTGCCTCACCGCCGCACAACAACGCGCGCCCGATCTGAAAAACAAGATTGCGTTGGCGCTTCAGCGTCGATTCATCCAATTGAATTCGGATCCCCGACACGAAACCACTTTCAAAACTCTCAAGGCGTTTCTCGAAGGCCACGAACGGACCGATACCGTTGTCTACCTCACGGGACAATGGGAGCAACCCTACGAATTGACCGCGTCGCTCATTCAAAGATTTGTGATTTATCTGCTGATCCGACATTGTGGACTTCGGTATCGCCGGGGTCGAACACGGCTAATCGCCGCACCGAGTACGAATGGCGGGGCCTACCGGTTCGCGTTCGATCGGGAAACGGTCGAAGGCGAGCGCGTTCCGATCGAGTATCTCGACGTGGATGAGGTCGTCGTCCGACACGGGGCTGAATCGGCGCTCGGCGCCATTTTCGGAGCGCCAACGCTACTCGCAACCCGAGAAAGCACCAAACTCAAAGCCTTTGAGCAATCGCTCTGGCAGGAACCGCTCGACCCCGAATGGGCCGGTTTGCTCCGCCGGCCGATCAAACCAGAGTGACCGAATCCGATGTCGAATCGATTGTCCGGTGCATAACGCGACTCCATTCACTTCTCGTCGATCTGCGCCAGCGACTGGAACTTCTTCCCTTCAACGTACGCCAGGAACGCGCCGCCGCCGGTGCTGACGTGCGTCATCTTGGCGTCGAAGCCGAACTGCTCGACGGCCTCCGCCGTCTCGCCGCCGCCGACCACCGTGACGGCCGAACTGCCGGCCATCGCCTCGGCGATCTCCTTCGTGCCCTTGCTGAAGGCGGTCTTCTCGAACCAGCCGACCGGGCCGTTCCAGATGACGGTCGCCGAGGCCTTGATCTTCTCGGCGTAGAGCGCGAGGGTCTTCGGGCCGATGTCCACGCCTTCGTAGCCGGTGGCGATGTTGCCCTCGAAGACCTGCGTGGAATTCAGGTCGTCCGACTTCGCGGCGAGGGCGTCGACGGGGAGCGTGATCTTCGTGCCGACGTATTGCAGGAGCGGCCCGGCGGCGGCGAGTTCCTCGGCCGCGACCTGCGTGCTGCCGACGTCCCCGCCCTTCGCCTTTTGGAAGGTGTACGCCATCTTGCCGCCGATCAGCAGGTGATCGACCTTCTGGAGCAGGGCGTTGATGAAGGCGATCTTGTCGGACACCTTCGCGCCGCCCATGACGGCGAGCACCGGTTTCTTCGGCGCGCCCATTAGGCCCTCGATGATCTCGAGCTCCTTCGCGACGAGCAAACCCACGGCGCGCGGCTTCCCGGCCGCCTTCAGCGCCGCGGGCACGGCCACCATGCTCGCGTCCTTGTCGTTGTGGCAGGTGCCGAACGCGTCGTTGACGTAGGCGTCGCCGAGCGCTGCGATCGCCTTCGCGAACTCGGCGTCGTTCTTCTGCTCGCGCGGGTCGAAGCGGACGTTCTCGAGCATGACGACATCGCCCGGCTTCATCGCCGCGACGGCGGCCGACACTTCCGGCCCGACGACGACGGACCCCGCCTTCGTCACGGGGCGGTCCAACAGGTCCGCGAGGCGCTCGACGACCTTGTCCATCGTCAGCAGCTTGTCCTTGGCCGCGTCGCCGCTCGGCCGGCCGAGGTGGCTCATCGCGATGATGGACGCGCCGGCCTTCAGCAGCGCCTTCAGAGTCGGGATCGCGCCGCGGATGCGCCGGTCGTTCTTGATCTCGCCGGACACCTTGTCCAACGGAACATTGAAGTCGACGCGGATGAGGACCTTCTTGCCGGTCAGGTCGCCGAGGTCGACGATGGTTGTTTTGGACATTTCGAACGCAGTTCCTTGTGTTGATCAGGGTGTCACGGTCGCCGGCAGAGATTGAATCTCCGAAATGTGCAAAACTGATAGCAGTGCCGCCTGTTCGGGCAATCCGCTTCGTCCCGGAGTGTACATTCCGACGTAAATCGTACGGCGCGTCGACCACAACATGTCGGGATGATATATGTCGTAGGACGATCCCGAAGACATGACGATTCGGAACGGTTCAAACGGAACCGCTTTCCGGCGGACTTCCACATCATTCGCAGTGATCATTTTCGCCTCGAAAGATGGTACGGGGATTTCTTCGCCCCGTACCATTTTAACCGATTTCACCCCTTCGCGATCATGTACTTCAGCAGGTCCACGCAGCGGTTGCTGTAGCCCCATTCGTTGTCGTACCAGCTCACCAGCTTGAAGAAGCTCTTGCTGATCTCCGGGTTCTTCAGCGTCGCGTCGGCGTCGAAGATGCTCGACGCCGGATCGTGGATGAAGTCGGTGCTCACGACTTCGTCCTCGGTGTAGACCAGCACGCCCTTGAGGTACGTCTCGCTCGCCTTCTTCATGGCGGCGCAGATCTCCTTGAGCGTCGTCTCCTTCTTCGTCCGCACGTTCAGGTCCACCACGCTGACCGTCGGCGTCGGCACGCGGAACGACATGCCGGTGAGCTTGCCCGCCACCTCCGGGCACACGAGGCCGACGGCCTTCGCCGCGCCCGTGCCGCTCGGGATGATGTTCACCGCGGCGGCGCGGCCGCCCTTCCAGTCCTTCTTGCTCGGGCCGTCGTTGGTCTTCTGCGTCGCCGTGTAGCTGTGGACGGTCGTCATGAGGCCTTCTTCGACGCCGAAGCCCTCCTTCAGCAGCACGTGGACGAGCGGTGCGAGGCAGTTCGTGGTGCAGCTCGCGTTGCTGACGATGTTGTGCTTCGCCGCGTCGTACTTCTCGTGGTTGACGCCCATCACCACCGTGATGTCCTCGCCCTTCGCCGGGGCGGAGATGATGACCTTCTTCGCGCCGGCCGCGATGTGGCCCTTGGCCTTGTCGGCTTCGGTGTAGAGGCCGGTCGATTCGATGACGTAGTCCACGCCGAGCGCCTTCCACGGCAGCGCGGCCGGGCCGTCCTTCACGGCGAGGCACTTGATGGTGTGGCCGTTGACGATGAGCAAATCGTCTTCCGCGACGGTCGGAGCCGATTTGCCACTTTCGACGGTCCCCGTGAACTTCCCTTGGGTCGAATCGTACTTGAGGAGGTACGCGAGGTTGTCGGCCGGGACGAGATCGTTGACCGCGACGACGTCGAGTTGTTTGCCGAGGAGGCCCTGTTCGACGAGCGCCCGGAACACGAGCCGCCCGATCCGACCGAATCCGTTGATGCCGACTTTGACCGCCATCGCAGTGATACTCCCGTAATTGAAGGCGATTCCGCGCAACCGGGGAGAGGCCGGAATCCGGGTTACGATACGGCGCGGCGCGGGAATCGTCCCGCCTCGGACGGGCGGGACGGCGACGGGCGGTCCGGCGCGGGCGTCAGTGCCCGCCGCCCATGGAGTTGTCCTGCACTTGCTGCGGCTTCGGCATGACCACGTGCTTCATGTCCGAGACGATCCGCACGAGCTTCCACGGAATCGTCTCGGCGGCGGCGCCCGGCGGGCGCGTGTCCACCGGCGTCTCGGTCGCGGCGGCGCGGCGCAGTTCGTTGAACTTCCGAATGTACTCCGCGTCGTCCAACACGAGCACCGCGGCGCCCCGCGCCGCCGACTGACTGCTCTCCAGCCGCGGCGATTGGATCTCGATCGGCACGCGCATCTCCACCATCTTTTCCGTGATGGTGAGGATCGGATATTGGTCCGGCGTGTCCGCCAGGATGATCCCGGCCGGCACGATGCGCCCGTCGCGCCACGCGGCGAAGAAGCGCTCGCGCGGATCGCCGTCCTTCGCCGCGTCGGCGCGGGCGATCGGGGCGAAGAACTGCGATTTGATCCGCGTCTCGTAGCCGGGCGGCTCCGGGCGCGCCGTGGCGGCGATGCCCACCGCGGCGCATTCGGCCACGCGCCGGGCGTAGTAGCGCAGGGCCGCCGCGTGCTCGCCGGGGGATTCGAAGTCGGCGACCAACTGCGGGCGGAACTGCGGCAGGGCGCCGAAGGTCGTGAGCAGCGCGGTGTTGACGAGGGAGCGGCCGTAGGCCTCCATCTTCTCCAGTTCCAGGCCGTAGCGCGTGAGCCGCGCGCTGCCGACGAAGCCGCCGGCGGGCGCGACGACGCGCCAGCCCGGCCGATCGCCCGGCACCGGCTGGCGCATCATGTCGAAGTTCAGGCGGAATTCGCCTTCGGGGCAGCGCAGCGTGCCGGCCGACTTGCACCGCAGCCCGGACACGTCCTGCTGCCACGATTGCAAACCGTCGAAGGTGAACTGCGGGTTGAATTCGCGGTTGCGGTGCAGCACGCGGAGGAGGTCGAGTTGGCGGAAGCGCGTGATGCCGATCGTGCTGGGGGTGTCGTCGGCGAAGCCGCGCTGGGCGAGTTCGATCTCGCTTGCCGTCTTGGCTTCGAGGGACTTCTGCCGGCCGATGTCGAGGGTCTTCTGGAAGGCCTGGTGAAAATCGAGGGTGCGCGGGTCGAGGGGGTCGGCTTTTTGGAGGACGGCCATCCAACCGGCGAGCGCCTCCTTGGTGTCCTGCTGGACGCCGACCATGCGGCCGACGAGATACGCGCCGTAGCCGCAGCCGCCGAGGACGGCGACCCACCAGGCGAAGTTGCAGAGTCCGACGCCGACGCGGGTGCCTTCGGAGTTGGCGATCTGGCGGCGGGCGGCGAAGGCGAGCACGAGGATCGCGGCGGGCATGATGAGCAGGAGCGGTTCGACGAGTTGCGTACCGCCGATGAGCGCGGAGCCGCCGAGGAGCAGCAGTGCGGCGAGGAGCAGGCCGGCGAGGATGGCGGCGAGCAGCGCCGTCACCGAATAGGGCGCGTAGCCGACGGGATCGCCACTGGGGGAGAGTCGGGGAGCGGCATCGGCCATCGGCTCGGAACCTCGCGCGGGAATCGCCGGTGTTCTACGGATACGCCGTTGGCCGGGGAACGGTTCGCCGCCGCGCGGCCGAAGGGGAAACGAAGACGGCGGCGACCGGAGTCGCCGCCGTCGGGATTCGTCGATCGCGGCGCGTCACATGACGGGCGCGGCGCTCGCCGCGGGACCATCGTCCTTCTTCGCCGGCGTCGCGGCGCCGCCGCCGACGCCGCTGGACGCCGCCGTGGGCGGGGGCGCTTTCGGGTCGACCGCCTTGAGGTTCTTGTTGGCTTCCGCCGTCGGGTCGCCCTTGCCGCAACCGACGAGGACGGCGAGCGCGAGCGTGCACGCGGCGATGCGAATGGCCTGATTCATGAAATGCTCCGAGGGTGGGGTTCACAGACAAAACGGTCGGACCGGATGTCCGGTCCGACCGTGGCGTTCGGGGATCAGTTGTCGAAGACGATCGTGTCGCCTTCGGCGCGTCCCGCGAGGTTTTGCAGCGTGACCCATTGGGCGTTCACGCGGTTGAGGATGTCGGCGGCCGACGCGGGCTGCCAGAAGAACTGGCGCATCGTGCGGACGGAGCCGTCGGCGAAGGCGACGTTCATGATGCCGCTGTGGCGGCTATTGAGCGAGAAGTGGGCGTCGGTGCTGTTCCGGCCGGTGAAGTAGGCCGGGAAGCCGGTGGCGCCCGCCCAGCTCATGGCGGTCATGCGCGGCGGGGCGAAGTTGGGGCCGGAGAAGCCGCCCATGTACTCCGCGAACGCGAGCGTGTTCGAGGTGCCGTCGGTGATGGCGGCGATGGTGTTGAAGCGTTCGACTTCGAGCGTCGACGACACGGAGCTCGAACCTTCAAAGATGCCGCCGCGGGGGGCGTAGAAGCTGGAGGTCTGCCCGGCGACCGGCGCGGTCAGGTAGCGGTTGAGGCAGCCGCTGATCGGCACGTAGTTCGTGAGGCCGGGAAGTCCGCCGGCGCCGACGAGCGAAGCGGAGGTGAAGCCGCTGAGGGTGATCGAGCCGTAGACGGTCGTCCAGACGGCGCCGCCGGTGCCGGTGAACACGTCGGTCACGGTGTCCGAGGGGCACTCGTAGGTCTTGACGCGGTTGCGGCAGGCCGCGAAGTCCACGGGGAAGTAGGCGAGAATCCAGTTTTGGGTGTTGGAGTAGGTGGTCGGGAGCGGTTGCGGATTGATGACGGCGGGCGTGAACTGCTTGAACAGGTTTTCCTGTTCGATGTAGGGGAGGATTTGCATCAGCACGCCGGTGCCGTGGTGGCGGTGGCGGCCGTACGGGAACTTCTGGTTCGCGCTCTCGTAGTTGTGGATCGCGAGCCCCATCTGCTTGAGGTTGTTCTGGCACTGCGAGCGCGCGGCGGCTTCGCGCACCTTCTGGACGGCGGGCAGGAGCAGGCCGATCAGAATCGCGATGATCGCGATCACGACCAGCAGCTCGATGAGCGTGAAGCCCATCCGGGCACGGGATCCACGCGGGATACGTGCGATCATGGGAAATACCTCAAAACGAATGAAAGAAACGGCCCACGGTCGAGCTAGCGCCCGCCCGTGACTGTGCGCGAATGGGGAGAAAAAGAATGTCGACACCCGACCGGGTCGGCCATCGTGTGGCCGTGCGAGTTTGGTCGAATGTCAGAATCGTATCGCGCGAGTCAGGGGATATCTTAAACGGCGATGAGGAACGGGGACAAGTAGAAAATGGGAATTTTTCATCACTTGACCGGTGAACTATTCAGGCGCTCAGTACGCCGCGCGGAGCGCCCGCGCGGCCAAATCGTAGCCGTCGGCGCCCGTCACCTTCACTGAAACGAAGTCGCCCGGCCGCAGATTCTTCGCTTTGATCCGCACTTCACAGTCGATGTCGGGGCTGTCCGCGGTCGTGCGGCCGCGATAGTGGTTCGCGAACTCCGGATCGGGGCCGTCGACGATGGCGACGAGTTCCTCGCCGACGCGCCGCGCGGAGAAGTCGAACGCGATGCGCTGCTGCAATTCCATGACGCCGGCGACGCGCGCTTGTTTCACGTCTTCGGGGATGTGGCCGTCGAGCTTCTCCGCCGGCGTGCCCGGTTCGAGCGAATACGGGAAGACGCCGAGCCGCTCGAACTTTCGCTCCGCGACGAACGACTTGAGTTCCTCGTACTCCGCGTCGGTCTCGCCGGGGAAGCCGACGATGAACGTCGTGCGGATCGCGAGGTTCGGGATGATGCGGCGCATCCGGTCGAGGAGGTCCTCGGTGGCGGCGCGGTCCACGCGGCGGATCATGCGCTTCAGCACGCGGTCGTTGATGTGCTGGAGCGGCATGTCGATGTACGGGATCACCTTCTTCGCGTCGGCGATCGTGCGCAGCAGGTCGTCGTCCATGTATTCCGGGTAAGCGTAAAGCAGGCGCACCCACTCGAGGCCCTCGACCGCGTCGAGTTGCTTCAGGAGCTCGGCGAGCCGCGTCTTTCCGTACAGGTCGAGGCCGTAGTAGGTGGAATCCTGGGCGACGATGATGAGTTCGCGCACGCCGTCGGCGGCGAGTTCCTTCGCCTCGCGGATCACTTCCTCCATCGGCTTGGTGACGTGCTTGCCGCGCATCTTGGGGATGGCGCAGTAGGTGCAGAGGCGGTCGCAGCCTTCGCTGATCTTGAGGTAGGCGTAGTGCCGGGGCGTGATGCGCAGGCGCGCGGTGTCCTCGAACGCCCGCACCGGCGCGGGGCGGAACAACGACCGCTGTTCTTCCCTGTGTTGGACGGCGCGATCGACGACGTCGGCGATCTCTTCGCGGCCGAAGACGCCGACGATCTGATCCACTTCGGGCACCGTCTCGAGCAGCAGGTCCCGATGCCGTTCGGCGAGGCAGCCCGCGACGACGACGGACCCGACGCGGCCCTGCTTCTTGAGCGCGAGCATCTCGCGGATGACGCCGAGCGATTCCTGCCGCGCCGGTTCGATGAAGCCGCAGGTGTTGACGACGACGACGTCGGCGCCGTCGGCGTTCGGCTGGAGGGCGTAGCCGTCCTGCGCGAGCTTGCCGAGCATGCGCTCGGAGTCGACGGTGTTCTTCGGGCAGCCGAGGCTGATGAAGGCGTAGCTTCCCTTCGGCGCGGCGGGGGCGTCGGTCGCGAGCGGCAGGCTTTTGGTGGTGGCCATCGGATACGCTGAGAAGGAATCGAGAGTCGAACTGTCGTTATACGGACCGGCCCTCGATTTGCATTTCTCGTTTCGCATTTTGAGTTGATAAACCAATCGAAACGGAGGAAGACGCCGATGCGCACGCTCAACGAACAGGCCTGGGCCGTCGCCGACGCGATGGCGGCGAACGCCGAACGATTGCGGATCGGCGTGTCGACCGTCGCCGGCGCGCACGTGCTCGATTGCGGCGGCGGCGGCCTCGACGCCGGCCTCGCGCTCGCGCGGGTCTGCCTCGCCGACCTCGCCACGGTGTCGCTTGCACCGTCGCCGTTCGCGGACCTGCCCGGCCCCGCCATCCAGGTGAGCACCGACCACGCCGTGCGGGCGTGCCTCGCGTCGCAGTACGCCGGCTGGCAGGTGAAGGCCGGCAAATACTTCGCGATGGGGTCCGGCCCGATGCGCGCCGCGTCGGCGCGCGAGGCGATCTTCCAGGACATCGCCTACCAGGAATCGCCGCCGTGCGCCGTCGGCGTGCTCGAGACGAACGCGGCCCCGACGCCCGAGGCGGTCGCCGCGATCGTGGAGAAGCTGCCGACCTGCGTCGAACGGCTGACGCTGCTCACCGCGCCGGCCGCGAGCCTCGCCGGCGCCGTGCAGGTGGTCGCGCGCTCCGTCGAGACGGCGCTGCACAAGCTCCACGAACTGAAGTTCGACGTGAACCGCGTGAAGGGCGGCTACGGCATCGCCCCGCTGCCCCCGGTGGCGAAGGACGACCTGCGCGCCATCGGCCGGCCGAACGACGCGATCCTCTACGGCGCCCGCGTCATGCTCTGGGTGGATTGCGAGGACGCGCTCTTGGAATCGATCGGCCCGAAGGTTCCGTCGAGCGCGTCGAAGGACCACGGCGCCCCGTTCGCGGAGCTGTTCGCCCGTTACGGCAACTTCTACGACATCGACCCGATGCTCTTCTCGCCCGCCGAGGTGACGTTCGTGAACCTCGCGACCGGCCGCGCGTTCACGTTCGGGACGCTGGAGCCGGCACTGCTGCGGAAGTCGTTCTTCGGATGAGATCGACGGGGAACCAATGACGTCGCGCAAGAGAGTTGATCGCCGATTCTTGCACGGTCGGAAGACGTTCACGTCACGGGCGGAACAAACCGTCGATTCCCCGCGGAAGCGGGAAATGCGGTCACGGGACGAACGCGGTCGCTGAAACGAGGGGAAGGACCTGGTTTCCAGACACGTCCGTCGCGATTCGCGGCCTACACGTTCGCGAATTCGAACTCGTTGATGCGGACGCGGGTCTGGCTCTTGCGCGGCTCGGGGCGCTTCGGCGATTCCGGCGGGGCGGCCTTCACCAGTTGACCGTCGGCCATGCGGATGATCCGGTCGGCGTAGCTCTCCAGGCGATGGTCGTGCGCCACCACCAGCACCATTGCGCCGCGGAGCTTGGCGCACTCCTTCAGGAGGTCCATCACCTGCTGGCCGTTGTCCCAGTCGAGGGCGCTCGTCGGCTCGTCGGCGAAGATGAAGGACGGGTTCTTCACCAAGGCCCGCGCGATGGCGACGCGCTGCTTCTCGCCGCCGGAGAGCGCCGCGGGGCGGAGGTGCATCCGGTTCGCGAGGCCGAGCTGGCCGAGGACGTGCTCGGCGCGCTTGCGCGCCTCGCGGCGGCCGAGGCCTTCGCCCCATTGCAGCACGACTTCGAGCTGTTGCAGGGCGGTGAACGCCGGGAAGAGGTTGTAGCCCTGGAAGATGTAGGAGCAGTGCTTGAGGCGGAACTCCTCCATGCGGGCGTTGTTCATGGTCCAGACGTCGTGGCCGTGCGCGGTGACGCGGCCGGCGTCGGGGCGGAGCAGGGCCGAGAGGCAGGCGAGGAGGGTGCTCTTGCCGCTGCCGCTGGGGCCCATGAGGAGGTTGAGTTCGCCGCGGTGGAGGGCGAGGGAGACGTCCTTGAGGGCGAACATTTTGGTGTCGCCGGTGCCGAAGCTGCGGGTGAGGCCGTCGGCGGAGAGGACGGGGGCCTTGTCGAGGATCGTGGGCGTCCGGGGGGCGTCGAGGGGCGCCGGGGCGCGGAAGAGGCGGCCGAGGAACGCGGGCGATTTCAACATGTCCAATGCCTCCGTGGGAAGGGGCGAATCGGGGCAGGGCATCAAACCCGACCGACACTCCGTTCCGTGGATCCGCCTCGCGTTCGCGTTCAGGGAGGGAACTCACGAGGCCGCGGTTCTTGCGCGGCCCCGAAACGAGCGACAAGTTGATCCTAGCTAAAATAGGAAAGGATTGCGGCCTCGTCGAGCGTTCCGGCCGGAATAGATCGACATTTCGCCCCGTCAGACTTGGTAAATTTTACCATTTCCGCGCATTCGGCCGCCGGCGGGGCCGTCAGGTCCGGCGCGTCCGGCATCGCCGCGCGGCGGCGACGGGAATCGGCGCGGCGCGGTTGCCGTCGGCCGGGGCGCGGTCTAAGATAGCGTTCTTCGAATTTTCCGAACGGATCGTGGGGAGTCGCGATATGGCAGGGCGCAGGCGGGGCACGGGGCGGCGCAAGGTCGGACGGAAGAAGCGCCGCATGCGCGCCAAGATCCGCCACCGCAAGTAAGATCGAGTCCTCGGATTCTTCCTCGAAGCCCCGGCGCGTCCGGGGCTTCGCGCGTTTCGCGCGCCGCGTTCAGCGTTCCACTTCGTCCCGCGCGTCGGCGTCGTCGTAGGTCGGGTCGTCGTACTCGTCCGGCCGGCTCCACCGGCCTTGGCTCGCTTCCTTTTGCTGGTAGTCGTAGACGTAGTCGCGCACGCCGACGGGCGCCTCGTGCGGCTTGTAGTTCGATTTCTCGGGACGGCCGGTGAACAGCCCGATGCCGGCGGCCACGAGCACGGCGCCGCCGGTGACGGCCGGATCGATCCACCAGTATTTCTGCTGGAGCTTCTTGCCGTCGACGGCCTGCTGGCGGGAGACCACGCCGCGGATCGCCTCGGCGGCGCCGGCGGAGGTGCCGATGAAGAAGCACATCGGGAGTTGGAAGAAGAGCAGCACGCCCATGAAGAAGTTCGCGGGCGTGCGGATTTCGTACCCGGCGTAGTGCAGGCGCTTGGCGATCATCCACCACAGGCCGATGCCCATCAGCATCACCTGGAAGCCCAGCAACAGCATCATCATGGGACGGGTCCCCGGCGGCCGCGACGGACCGTGGGGAAGCTTAGTTCACGGACGCCGCCGCGCCAAACGGCCGGGCGGGACTTTCAAACGCGGGGGCGTTCCGCTATTCTTTCGCTACCCGCCCGCCACCCGTTTCGGTGCTCCCCCATGAATCGCATGCGTCGTCCGTTCGCGTTCGCGCTCGCCCTGGCGGCGGTCGCCGTCGTGGGCCTGCTGGGCCAGTCGTCGAAGCCGACGGGGGCGAAGCTCGCGGAGGCGGCGAACGCCTTCCTGGGCACGCTGCCGGCGGAGTTGCGGTCGAGCGCGACCTTCGAGTGGAGCGATCCGCACCGCACGACCTGGTACTTCACGCCGCAGCAGGACAACGCGAAGCGGACGTCGACGCGCAAGGGCGTGCCGCTGGAGAAGTTGAACGCGGAGCAGAAGGAGGCGCTCCTGAAGCTCCTGAAGGCCGGCCTGAGCGCGAAGGGCTACGAGCAGGCGACGACGATCATGAGCCTCGAAGGCATCCTCCTCGAACTGGAGGGGCCGAAGGGGGCGATGGTGCGGAACAAGGACTGGTACTTCGCGAGCGTGTTCGGCGAACCGTCGGCCACCGGGCGCTGGGCGTGGCGCTTCGAGGGGCACCACATGTCGATCAACATGACGCTGGACAAGGGCCAGGTGGTGGCGGCGACGCCGCTGATGTTCGGGGCGAACCCGGCCGAAGTGAAATCGGGCGACAAGAAGGGCCTGCGGACGCTGCCGGAAATCGAGGACCTCGCGCGCGCGCTGGTGAAGGGGCTGAGCGCGGATCAAGAGAAGGCGGCGAAGCAGGCGAAGGCGCTGCCGGAGATCAAGGAGAAGCAGGCCGACGCGGACGTGGGCGAGCCGGTGGGGATCGCCGCGGCGAAGCTGACGGAGGCGCAGAGGAAGACGCTCTGGAGCCTAATCGAAGCGTACGCGAACCGGATTCCGACGGACGCGGCGAAGGAGGAACTGGACCGCGTGAAGGCGGCCGGTCTGGACAAGGTGCACTTCGCCTACGCCGGCGATCCGACGCCGGGGAAGGGGTACACGTACCGCGTGCACGGGCCGACGTTCGTGATCGAATTCCTGAACCTGCAGGCGGACGGGGCGAAGAACCCGGCGAACCACATCCACAGCGCCTGGCGCCGCCTGCCGAAGGACTTCGAGGCGCAGTGAGCGCGACCCCAAGATCATCGCCGATCCGATCGGGCGACGGACCGCCATGCGTTTTTCGAAGTCCGGTCTTGGCCCCGGCAGGGGCCGCGGGGTGTCGCCACGGGTGAAGCGCAGCGGAACCCGTGGTTGTCGTTCCAAGGGCTTCGACGCCGGCCGGGGTCGCGGGACCTACGACGCCCCTTCGCCCCATTCGGGGCGAGTGTCAACGCGATCGCTTCCACGGGTTGCGCTTCGCTCCACCCGTGGCTGGTATGTTCACATTTAGCCGCCCGGATCCCACTT